>NZ_CALIBB010000276.1 GCF_938045595.1 uncultured Campylobacter sp. | reverse complement strand
AGCGCGTCGTTTAGGTAGGTAAACGCCATTTGCGCACCCTGGGCGTGACAAGCTTCGGCGATACCGTAAGCGATAGATTTGGCGTTAGCGACGCCGACGATGAGGCCCTTTTTGCCTTTTAAAATCATTATTTCTCCTTTCTATTTTTGCTTGGCTTTTTCTACTTCGCAAGCTCGCAGATGCAAGCAGACCTACTTATTCTGCGTTAAAATTTAAAAAATAATGCTCACAAACCATTGTTCGCTCCGCTTATTTTTTAAATTTGCCTTGACTAAGCGAAAAATCCTTCGCAATTTGACTTAAAATTCTACAAATTAAAATTCGCAAAATCTCGCGAAACGCCAAATTTTAAACGCAATTCGATAGCGGCAGTATCGTGAGATGTATTTTAATGTTGTGCAGAAATTTTAAATCAAGACTAGGCGCATAGCCTGTCGCGGACTTAAAATTTCAAACTCATTAAAAGACGCTCACGAGACGACGCGTATAAGTTCCAAAAAGCTAGAGGCGTCCCAGCTCGCCGTACCCACTAGCACCCCGTCGCAACCTTTTATCGCGCAAATTTTTGCGATATTTTCCGCATTTACACTGCCGCCGTAAAGTAGCGGCGCGGGGCTTTTAGCACGCAAGAAATTTAGCATTCTTTCGATCTGCTCGCACTGCGCGCTTCTGCCCGTGCCGATCGCCCAGACGGGCTCGTAGGCTAGTACTAAGCTCGGACATTTCAGATCGATACCCTCAAGCTGTGTCGCTACAAACTCCTCGCTGCGGTTTTGCGCAAATGCCGCCTCATCCTCGCCGACGCAAAAGACGATGCGCCAGCCCTGCGCTGCGGCAAAACCGAATTTCTCTCTTATCAGCTCCGCGCTCTCGCCCAAAATGGCGCGCCGCTCGCTGTGACCGATAAGAACGGTTTTGACGTCAAATTCCGCCAGCATATCGCCGCCGATCTCGCCCGTAAAGCTGCCGTGCGCGGCAGGATAGAAATTTTGCGCGCCTTGAGTAAAATTTTTCACCCTCGCGCAAAATGCGCTAGCAGGAGGAAAAACCAAAATTTCATCCTCGCGCGAAATTCCGCCCGCTAAGCCTTCATCTAAAGCTTTAGCATACCGCTCAAAGCTAGCGCGAGTATGGTTACATTTAAGATTCGCTGCTAATATCATCGCAGCTCCGTTTTAGCGGTAAGCACTCGCACGCCCGGCAGCTCCTTGCCCTCGATGAGTTCTAAGCTCGCGCCGCCTCCGGTAGAAATAAAAGTCATATCATCGGCGTTGCCCGCGCGTTCGACGACATCTGCAGTATCGCCGCCGCCCACTACGGTCGTGGCGTCGCTATCTGCGATCGCGTGCGATATATGCAGGCTGCCGCGAGCGAATTTATCGATCTCAAAAACCCCCATCGGTCCGTTCCACCAGATCGTTTGTGCATCGTCTAAGGCTTCTTTAAAAAGCGCTACGGTCGCAGGTCCGATATCTAGCCCCATCCAATCGCTTGGAATTTCTTGGACGGTAACCTTTTTTGTAACGGCATCTTGCGAGCATTGCGGAGCTGCGACGGCATCGACGGGGATATAAATTTTAACCCCAAGCTCGCGAGCATTGCGGAGAATATTTTTTGCTTCCTCGATTAGATCCTCTTCGAGCAAAGATTTGCCGATGTCATATCCGACGGCTTTTAAAAAGGTAAACGCCATGCCGCCTCCGATGATGAGCTTATCGACTTTAGGAAGTAAATTTTTAAGCGCCTGAAGCTTGCCGCTTACTTTGCTGCCGCCCGTTACGGCTACGAAAGGACGCGCAGGATCTTTAATAAGGTCTTTGGCGAATTTTATCTCTTTTAGCAATAAAAATCCCGCCGCCTTATGCGCCTCATCGTAGAATTTCGTAATCGCCTCTACCGAAGCATGCGCGCGGTGGCATACGCCAAAAGCATCGTTGATATAAAATTCCGCGTAGCTCGCAAGCCTCTTAGCTAGTGCTTCGTCGTTTTTGCTCTCGCCCTTTTCGAAGCGCAGATTATCTAGCAGCAGCACTTCGCCCTTTTTAAGCGAATTTACCGCAGCTCCAGCTTCCTCGCCTGCGACATCGGAGACAAATTTTATCTCGCGCTCCAAAAGCCTAGATAGTCTCTTTACCACAGGCTTTAGGCTAAGTCTTTCTTCGTATCCGTTTTTCGGGCGCCCTAAATGACTGGCTAAAATTACCGCGCAGCCCTCGTCTAAGCAATATTTAATCGTAGGGATAGACGAACGAATGCGACGATCGTCCGTAATATTGCAAAACTCATCCATCGGCACGTTAAAATCGCACCTGATAAAAACGCGCGCGCCGTCTTTAAATTTCAAATCTTTAATCGAAAGAATTTCGCCCATCTTATTTCCTTCTTTTTGCCGCATATAGGGCTAAATCGATGAGGCGCTCGCTATATCCCCACTCGTTGTCATACCAGCTCATCACTTTTATCAGATTGCCGTCAATTACCTGCGTGCAGTCGCTAGCTACGATGCTGGAGTATTCTGAAGTACAAAAATCGCTGCTGACGCGACTATCGTCGTCTACGAGCAAAATTCCTTTCATCTCTTTAGCAGCATAGCGGCGGAAAATTTCATTTAGCTCCTCGGCACCCGTCTGCTTGCGCGTTAGCACCGTTAGATCAACCATCGAAACGTTAGCCACCGGCACGCGCACAGATTGCCCGTGCATCTTACCGCTTAGCTGCGGAAGTACCTTACTAATCGCTTTTGCCGCACCCGTCGTAGTCGGAGCGATATTAAGAGCCGCGGCGCGTGAACGGCGAAAGTCCTTGGCTTTTACATCGACTAGGCTCTGTCCGTGCGTATAGGCATGAATCGTCGTCATCAGACCCTTTTCGATACCAAGCTCATCGTCTAGAATTTTTGCAATCGGAGCCAGGCCGTTAGTGGTGCAGCTAGCGTTTGAGATGACGCGTTGTCCTGCATAAGCGCCCTCATTAACGCCGATTACAAAAGTAGGCGTATCATCCTTGGCAGGCGCGCTCATTACGACTACGCCGATACCGTTATCTATGAATGGCTTGCATTTTTCGCTCGTTAAAAACGCACCAGTACATTCAAGCACAGCTTCTGCACCATCGCCCGCAAAATCAAGCTCCGCAGGCTCTCTGGTGGAATAGACGCGGATTTTTTTGCCGTCTACGGCTATGCATTCGTCGCTTAGAATTTCTACTTTTTTACGAAACTCGCCGTGAACGGTGTCGTATTGAAGCAGGTATCTCGTAAGCTCGCGCTTAGCGGTATCGTTGATCGCCACAAGCTCCACATCGTCCCTGCTTAGCGCAATTCTAGCCGCGCACCTACCGATCCTTCCAAAGCCGTTAATTGCGATTTTTACTGCCATAAGGTTCTCCTTATTTGGGATGTTTTCAGCTGGAATTTTACTAAATTTGGGTTAATCTTTGATTAAATAAAAAGTCGCGAAATCTAGGATTTACTTTTTGGCTATATAATTCGCGAACTTTTTTTAAAGGAGAAAAAATGAGACGAATTGTATTCTCGTCATTAGCGGCAATCGCGATTTTAAGCGGATGCAACCAACCTAAGGCCGATACGGCTCCGCAGCAAAAGCAAGAGTCTGTAGCGCACACGATCGTATTTCTACTCGGAGAGACCGGAGATAAGCGCATCAGCCTTAGCTCGAACGATATGTTCGCAACGGGCGTGTTAACCGACGAAAAAGGCAAAAAGCATAATCTTAAACGCGCGGCTTCCGCAAGCGGCATAATGCTTACGAACGACGAAGGTATCGAGCTTCTTTTCAAACGCGGAGAGGGAGTGTATACGCCGGGAAAAGGCAAGAAGGATATTCCGGTAACCTACACCGAGCACGAGCACAAAAGCGGCGAAATGATGTAGCCGCGGCGGGGTCAAATTTAAGCGCCCGCAAAAGCGAATTAAATTTAGCCCCTCGTTTCTAATTTCGACTTCTTTATCCATAGCAAAATTTAACCCTCGTTTCGATCTCTTTGATCTGTGATGAAATTTAACCTTTTATTTTCGCTTCTTTCATCTATGCAAATTAAGCTTTTTTGTGAATTTAAGCTTGCGCTCACCGAAAGCAAGCTCCGCGAGTTCAAAATCATTAAATTTTTACGAAATATCCATTTGATCTGCGCTTTACCACCGAATTTTTGATTTTCACCCAAATTTCACTTCAAATTCGCTAAACTACGACGAAATTTTAGCAGGCCGGTGCAAATACGGCGCAAAATAGATCATTTAGCGAGATTGCCGCATGGATAGCATTAAATTTTACCTAAACGATTACGAAATTGAGGGCGAAAGCTTTACCGAAGTCGTCGTCAAAATAAACGGCGAGCCTCTGCTTGAGCTGATTAAGCGGCGCGAGCAAAGCTTTGCGGCGAAAGATGGGCAAGCTAGCATCGCAGGAGGCTACGCCTACTTAAGCTTGATCGATTTTGAGGAGCTATTTTTACGCACGGCGCTTGAGGCTGATCTGGCGCAAGATGAGCGAAACGCCGTGCTACTGGGCTGTCCGTGCGGGATCTGGAGCTGCTGGTATCTCGCACTTAAGATTAAATTTGAAACAGAGACGGTTAAGCTTTACGACTTTACAAACCTGCGCCGCAAAGATTGGCAGTATGGGCTTGAGTTTAAATTTGACCGCGCGGACTTTATGGGTGAAATTTCCAAAATCGCCTCTTTTAATAAGCTATAAAATTCGGCAAAATTTAACGGCGCGATCGAAACTGCGCCGAAACAAACCTACCTTTGCCTCGGCAAAATTTAGCTTTAAAGCGGAATGGCTGCCTCGCAAGCTCATAAGATTAAAATTTTCGCCTCGCCGCTGCGCAAAACATCCAGCAAAATATCATAAAATTTGCCCAGCCTTAGCTTTAAAATTCCGCCCCTTTTGATGACGACTAAGATCCGTCCGCCTCGCTCGCCCAGCGCGTCGTAGAGCGCGTCTAAATTTGCGACGTATTCGGGCTTGAAATTTAGCGCTGCGGCAAACAGCGCGAAAATTTGATCTTTGCGTCTGATCTTTGCGCCGTCGATGATGATCTTTGCGCCGCGGCACGTTTTAAAATTTAAACTCATTGCACGCGCTCGAAGCTTTCGTAATGATCGGCGGTGTAGAAGATCAGCCCGTCATTTGAAAATATCAGCCGCTTCGCGCCGCGCGCGCCGCCGCGATACTCGATATCGCACTCGCGCCAAGTCCGTCCCTTTTTATCAGGCAATCTGCGCTCGAAATTGCCGAAGCGGTCGCCGCCGATGCTCTTGCCGCGCGCGTATCGCCACAGATCGCCGCCCTGCCAGCCAAGCTCGCCCGCCTGCTTTTTCGTGATGAAATTTTGCGGCAAAGAGCCCGTACGGCGGATATGAGCGCTCACGCACTCCCTGCTTATGCAGGGCTCGTCCGCGAGCTGATTTTTAGAATTTTCGGCGGGATTTTGCGAGTGCGAAGCTTCATAATCTGCGCTGCGCCGCCTGTGAGCGTCCGCCTCATTTTTAGGATTTGCCACGGCAGGCTCGTTTTCTCGCGGATGAGATTTTAAATCTCCTAGATCCGCCCCGCGCCCTGTCCCGCCGTCTGCGCTTCTTGCACCGCTCTCATCTTTTGCGCCGGCGCCGCTTGCAGGATTTTGTGAGCTTGAAATTTTACGATCGACGCCGCTTTTTGAATTTTGCGCACCGCTTTTACGCGAGGCGGCATCCAGGGTTTTTGAGGTAAAAACCCGCTCATCTTTAGCCGCGGAGCCGCGCGAATTGGAGATAAAAATTAGCGCCAAAAGAAGCGCTGCGAAAATTGCGAGCGGGATCAGATTTTTTGCCACCGCTAGCCTCTTTTACGCGTGGCGAAGCGAAAATAGAGCACGATCGCCACTACTATCGCGCCTAGAGCCAGCGGAGCGATCCACGGCGCGTCCTTAATGTGCACATAGAGCTCGCGCACGAAATCGCCCGCGTAGTAGCTCAGTAGCCCCACCACAAGCGCCCAAATGAGCGAGCTTACGGCATTGATGACGCTAAATTTTAAAAATGAATATTTTGTGATGCCGATCGCGATCGGCACGAGGGTTTTGAGGCCGTAGATAAATTTTTTAATCAAAATGATGCGGTCGCCGTATTTACGAAACAAAATCTGCGCCAGAGCGAGGTTGCGGCGCTGTTTGCGCAGATAGGGCATGATCTCTTTTTTATTGTAGCGGCTTACTAAAAACAGCCCAGAATCGCCTATAAAGTTCGATATGCAGGCGATTACGATGCATAAGACGATATTGAGCTCGCCGGCCGAGCTTAGCACGCCCGCTGCCGCAAGCGCCAAAAATCCTCCGCCCAGCGAATACAAAAACAGTATCAGATACCCCCACGTATGGAGGTTTTCAAACATCGACTCCATCGAATCCTTTCATTAGATCGTATAAAATTCTATAAATTTTGACTAAAGCAGCTTTAAAATTCGGCGCGAAAACTTCACTATAACGTCCCACGACGCCACTTGATTTTGCTGTGACATTAAATTTAAAATTCTGCGCGGCTGTCACGAAATATAAAATTTTGCCGCAAAATATTAAGCAAAATTCTAAAATAAAATTTCTAGACATCAAGCAAAATCACCGCAAAATTTAGCGGTAAAATTTTGCGACTATAAATTTAATGACAAAATTTCGATTTCTTTAGAATTCAAAGTAACTTGCGAATTACGAAGGATTTACGCGATATCCTCAAATGCCTCCCACTCCGCGGATTACAATAAAATTACGCACCTAAGTCTATTATTCTGCAGAAATCACGCGAGCAAAATTCCAAGCTGCTAATAAAACGCCCATAAAGCAAAATTTTTCGCTAAGCTATGCGCCTTAGCATCTTTAGCTAAATTTTACTCATCTGCGCCAATTACTCGCATCAAAAGCGCATAGCCCTCAGTATTTGGATCAAAAGCGCGATCGTTTTTAGTCTCCAGCACCGAGCCGCCCAGGCTTACGCCCGCAAACAGCCCGCCTTTGTTCGTAAAGACGTACATATCTTGATTTAGTACGTCCAGCGCGCCCGAGTCCGCGCTGTAATTGCCCGCGACCGCCGTCGCATCGCCCGAGAGCGTGATTTGGGATTTTCGCATCTTTTCGATCACGTCGTCGTTCATCACAAAAATCACTAGGTAGTTATCCTCGTAGCCGATCTGAAGTCCTACGCTGGCGCTGCTGATCTCTGCGCCGCTTACGCTGCGCGCGCCGTCGTTATTGTAGACGATGATCCCCTCGCCGTACATTCCGCCTATGATGAAGCCCAGCTTTTTGACGCTTGGGAAGATCACGATCGCGCGGGCTTGTTGCGCTAGATATTTGTACTGCGAGTTTGTGCGCATTACCGACGAATAGGCGCTGGCGCTGTTGATGATGAGCTCATCATCGGCAAATGCCGCGTTAAAAAGCAAAAATAAAGCGATTATAAATTTTTTCATTTCATACTCCTTATTTGGCTATCTCGACCGCGCGAAGCTCGCGTATGACATTGACCTTAATCTCACCTGGGAATTGAACCTTGTCTTGGATATCCGAAGCGATCTCTTTAGCGACCAAAACCGCCTCATCGTCGTTCATAAGCTTAGCGTTTGCGATGACGCGGATCTCGCGACCTGCGTTGATCGCGTAGGCTTGCTTGACGCCGGTTTTACTCATCGCGATCGCCTCTATATCGCTAACGCGCTTTAGATAGCTTTCTAGCACCTCTCGTCTAGCACCCGGGCGCGCGGCACTTAGCGCGTCTGCGGCACAGACTGCAGCGCTTTCTACGCTGGTAGCCTCCTCATGGCCGTGGTGGGCGTAGATAGCGTTTATCACCACCGGATGCTCTTTGTAGCGGCGACAAACCTCAGCGCCCAGATCCACGTGCGAACCCTCGTATTCGTGAGTTAGCGCCTTGCCGATGTCGTGAAGTAGGCCTGCTCGCTTGGCTAGCTTTTGATCTCCGCCCGTTTCTGCGGCGATGATGCCCGCAAGATGCGCGACCTCAAGGCTGTGCGCAAGGGCGTTTTGTCCGTAGCTGGCGCGAAATTTAAGCTTACCGATGAGTTTTAAAATTTCGGGGTGAATTTTGCTAAGGCCTAGATCCATTACGATATTTTCGCCCTCTTCGGCGATGCTAGCTTCAAATTCGTCGCTTACTTTTTTGTAGATGTCCTCGATGCGCGCAGGCTGAATTCTGCCGTCCTCGATAAGAGTTTCGATAACGCGAACTGCGATGGCGCGGCGGTAGAGATTGTGCGAGCTTACGATGATCGCATTCGGGGTATCGTCGATGATGACGTCCACGCCAAGAGTCATCTCAAGCGCCTTTATATTGCGCCCCTCTTTGCCGATGATGCGGCCTTTAAGCTCGTCATTTTTGATATTTACGACGTTGATAAGCCGTTCTGCCGCAAACTCGCCCGCGAAGCGCGACGTAGCCTGCGCCAAAATATAATTCGCCTTTTTTCGCGCCTCTTTTTTGGCTTCCTCTTCATATTTTCGCACGATGTGAGCGATGTCGGTGCGGCTTTGCTCCTCGACCTTCTTAAGCACCTGCGCGCGCGCCTCGTCCTGCGTAAAGCCTGCCACGCGCTCCAAAACTTTAAGCGCTTCAGCTAGCTTCTCTTCATAGCTTTTCTTTAAATTTGAGCCCTCTTCGTAGAGGAATTTCGCCTCTTTTTTGGCACTTTCGAGCTCTTTTTTGCTGTCTTTTAAAATCTCTTGCTCGGTTAGAAGCGCGTGCTCCTTTTTGCCGAGCTCGTCAAATTTAACGTTAAATTCCTTCTGCAGTTTGCTTGCTTTATCTTCGTATTTTTTCTTCGCTTCAAACTCCGCTTCCTGCACCGAAATTTTAGAATTTCGCAAGATGCCCTCGGCTTCAAATTCTATAGCTTTGGCTTTAGCTTTAGCTTGTTCTACGAAAAAATCGTAATTGGCGTTATTGATCTTTCTAGCTACTAAGTATCCTATGCCAGCGCCCACCGCAAGAGCGCACAAGGCGATTAAAATCTCTATCATACTTTCCTCTTTTTAGGTAATTTTGGCTCGGAGTTATGTAAAAATCACCCTTTACGTCGTGATCAAGCGATAAAATTTCGCT
The DNA here is from genome assembly GCF_938045595.1 of uncultured Campylobacter sp. Taxonomy (GTDB): domain Bacteria; phylum Campylobacterota; class Campylobacteria; order Campylobacterales; family Campylobacteraceae; genus Campylobacter_B. Next base: position 5,374 of record NZ_CALIBB010000276.1, on the reverse strand, counting down.
GCAAAAGCAGTCTTTTATACTCACGAACGCGATTGCGGGCTTAAGCTTCAGACCTGAAAAAAACATATCGTAAAATCCTTTCCCATGTCCTATTCTAGCCATTGCGCCATCCACTCCGATAGCTGGAACCACGGCTAGATCGACCTTCTTAAAATACCCGTTTTGCGGAAGCGTCTGCCGCAGCCCAAAGCGCGAAATTTTAAAAGGCTGGCGCAATCTTACCATTTTTAAGCTAATATCCACCATAAACGGAACGTAAAATTCGCAGCTTTTTGATAGCTTTTTTCTTAAAATCAAAACATTCGGCTCGTAGCTCATCGGCAAAAATATTAAAATTTTGCGCGCTTTTAAAAATTTCGCCAGCCCCTCTATACGCCTTAAAAGCACGTAATGCTCGCATCTAGCCGCACGCGCGGCGTGAGATTTTAAGCGAGATTTGCAAATTTTTCTAAATTCATTCTTTTGCATCGTTTGATCTTTCGAATAAAATATTAACGCTTATTTTAGCTATTTTTTGTATAATTTTGCGATTAAATTTTAAGGTTTATTATGAAATTTCGTTTTTTTCTAGCGCTTTTTACGGCTGTTTTGTTTCTTGCGGGTTGCGGCGATGATGAGGATAAAAAATCAAGCGATACCCCGACCGAGGCCAACGCCACGCAGCCGCAGTCCGAAACCGAAGCCGTAATCCAGGTCGATTATACCGCTCCTTTTACACTTCAGCTAAGTAACGGAAAAATTTTAAATATGCAAAAGACAAAGCAGGGCTTTCGAATCGATAATAACTCCACCGTGACGCTATTTGCGTTTTTTACGCCGTGGTGCGACGCCTGCGCCGTGCAGGTAAGCGCGCTAAATGCTGCCAAACAAGCCTACTCTGGCAAGCTTGATATCATCGGCGTGATGATCGGTGATGCAAATTTAGACGATGCAAAAAATTACGCAAGCGCGCACGAGGTAAACTACGCGATCGCTTACGGCGAAGGGACGGACTTTTTTACAAAGGCGCTAGGCGGCATAAACGAGGTGCCGTATATGGCGATATACGATGAAAAAGGCGAGTTTAGCGCGCAATATTTCGGGCTGATGCCGGAAGAAATTTTAATGACCGAATTGGAGAAAATTTTCTGATGTTCGAATTTTTTAAAAAAGGGCTTAGCAAGACCATAGACGCGATGCGAGGCGCGAAAAGCGAAGATAAAATTTCAAAAGAAATCCTAGAAGAGATGCTGCTTGAAGCCGACGTAGGCTACGAGCTTGTAGAAGAGATTTTAGAAAAACTTCCCGCAAAAAAGCTAGTTGCCAAAGATGATCTTAAGGGCGTTTTGAAGAACTATTTCGATTACGAGATCGCTAAAGCCGCAGATGAGAAGCCCTTCGTAGAGCTCATCATCGGCGTAAACGGCGCGGGCAAAACTACGACAACCGCAAAGCTTGCAAATTTATATAAAAATAGTGGTCAAAGCGTGATTTTAGGCGCATGCGATACCTTTCGCGCAGGAGCGGTCGAGCAATTAAAAAAATGGGCGCAGATTCTAAATTTGCCGATCGTAGCGACCGCACAGGGACACGATCCCGCGGCCGTGGCGTTTGATACCGTAAGCTCGGCTAGCGCCAAAAACATCGATCGCGTCCTGATCGACACCGCCGGACGCCTGCAAAATCAGAAAAATTTAGCCGCAGAGCTGGAAAAAATCGTGCGAATATGTGACCGCGCAAAAAGCGGCGCACCGCACCGAAAGATCATCGTGCTCGACGCCACTCAGGGCAATCATAGCGTCGCGCAAGCTAGGGCATTCAACGAGATCGTAAGGCTCGACGGCATCATCATCACGAAGCTCGACGGCACGCCCAAAGGCGGCGCACTTTTTGCCATAGCGCGCGAGCTGCGGCTGCCGATACTTTTCGTCGGCGTGGGCGAGCGGATGGAGGATTTGGCGGAATTTAACTCGGATGAGTTCGTAGAGACGCTGGTGGATGGGATTTACGCTTAAACTCTGCGTGTCTGCGTAAATTTACATATTCTCGCCGAACAAGTTTAAATTTTACGCGCTGAAATGCTCGGCAAATTTTGCCGCTCGATTATCTTAGAATAAATTTTACTTAGAATTTTACGATTTTCGTTTTATAATTTTACAAAATTTTTACTCACGTGCACTGCATAAAAAACGCGCTCACCCGCGTCCGCTCGCACCAAAATACATATAAAATCCCGCCGCTGCCGAAATATACCTCGCCACCTTGCTCGCAGCTTGGAAGCTCGCTGTCAAGCTGCATCAAAAACTCCATCTTTTCGCCGCATATCGGACACGTCGGCATCAAGGCGCCCTGTATCCACGAAGGCTCGCCGCCGATGCGCGCGAGGTTTTGCCTGCTGTTTGACATCCCCCAGTCCTGAGCCGCCCAGCGCGCGGGCGTAGGCGCAAGCACGACCTCGCACTCCTTTATCGGCTCGTCCTGCACGTATTCGACCTGCGTCCGCTCGCCGATACGTCGCGGCATACCCTGCGCGTCGTGCTCGTAAAAGACTACCTCGCCCTCGTTTATCTCTCTAACATGCGCGGCGAGGGTTAGGCACGGCAGCGAGCACATGGGCAAGTCACGGGGCAGCGGATCAAGCGTGATGAGATGAAATAGCGGATTTTGCGCATCGCCGTCCGCCTCGTCCAAAACTCCGCCTAGCTTATATCCAGCCTCGCCGCTCTCAAATCGCCAGGTCGGATGACGCTTCGCCAGATGCAGCGCATAGGGCGCGCCGAAATAGCCGCGCGGGAAAATTATGTGATACACGCGCTGGCTGCAGTATCTTTTGAGCCTGAATTTCTCGCCGCCAAAGCAAATTTCATCGTTCGGCGCTTTTTGTGATTTATCGGAGTTGGTTTCATCTGCGTTAAATTTAACGGCGTTTGCCGCATCGCGCGCTTCATTTAAATTTACGTTAGCTCGCGATACGTCGCACTCATCCGCTTGAGCTTGCTTGGCGTCGCCGTGTTTGAGCGCATCCATTTTTAAAATTTCATTTGCTGCCATTTGAGCCGCGCCGTCTGCGTCAAATTTAGTCCGCTCAAAAGTAAATCCCACTGCCTCCAGCCAGTAGCCTATATATTCGAGCAAATCACACGGGCGATCGAAAAAATCCTCCGCAAGCGCTAACTCGCAGGCAAATTTTACGTTTCGCGAATCGCGGGTTTGCAGCAGGCAGCTAAAAATTTTTTGCTTATCATCTTTGCTCGTCTGCGGATCCGCAAGCCTCTCGCGCCAGATTTGCGAGCTTTCGTAACTAAGCCCGCGCCACGGATACTCCGCGTAATACGCGCTCTCGTTCGGCTGCAATTTAAAAAGCTCGCCCAGATACGGGTGCAAAAACGGCGCGAACTCGAGACTTGCCATGACGATGACCTCTTCGGCGTTTTTCCAGCGCGCGCTCTTTTCATCTCTGCCGCGTTGCCGTACACTTTTGCCTGCGCTTTCGTCTGCCCGCGCCGAGCGTGCATTCTCTCCCGTCTGTGCCGCGCTTTTGCTCTGCTTCGTTTTGCGCCACCCTGCTGCTTCTTCGCGCAAAATTTCAACCGCCGTGGCGATCAGAGCTTTAAAATCCTCCTTGCCTACATAGCCCAGAGCGTCCTTTAGCAGCGTGCGGCCGTCCATCCGCCCGCGCAGCAGGTTGTCCGCTAGCGTAAAATACGCCGCCGCATCACCTTGTAGCCGCCAAAACCGCTCGTATAAATCAGGCATAATAAAGCCGTCGCGTTCGAAATCTCGCGCCAAGCTTAGCGCTTCGTCTCGCTTGCCCATCTTGCCATCCTTACTTTTGAAATTTTATTTTGATAATTTTAGCGTAAATTTAGGTTAAAATTTTGAAGGCGACTTATTTTATATGTCAAAATTCCAGTAAAAAATATGTGAGATTAAATTCGGCGACGAATTAAAATTTAGAAGTACGCCGAGCCCCGTAGAGCCCGGCTAAATTTTAAAATAGCTCTTAAATTTAAAAACTATCGTCTCTTTTTTCAAATATCAGATGCAGCACGTAGGTCACGGCGAAGGTCAAAGTGCTAGGCACGATCCAGCCGAGCATCGAGTCGTAAAACGGCATCATCTTCACAAACGACGTCACAAGCGGCACCGAAATCCCCAAAATATCAAGTCCGTTTATGACGCCCTCGACGACGCAAACATAGACGCAGGCGCGGTAAATCAGCTTGCTTGAATCGATCCAAGGGTTGATCAGCGAGAGGATTATCAGCATGATCGAGATCGGATAGATGGCGACGAGGACTGGGATGGAGCCTTTGATGATGGTCGTAAGGCCGAAATTTGCGACTCCAAAGCCGATCACGCACCAAGCGATCGCCCAGGTTTTGTATTTGATCTTGCCTTTCGTAAGCTCCTCGAAGTATTCGCTAGCCGAGCTTATAAGACCCAGCGTCGTGGTGATGCAGGCTAGGAAAAACGCGCTGCCTAGGATCACGACGCCAATTCTTCCGAAGTAATGATCGCTTACTCGCGACAGAAGCTCCGCTCCGTTGATATTCGGCGTATCTTTGAAAAGCTCCGCGGAGGTCGCGCCCAGATAGCCCAGCATAAAATATATCGTCATCAGTATGACGCCCGACATCATTCCCGCTTTTATGGTAGAGGTGACGAGGTGCTTCTCGTCGCTAACGCCGGTTGCTTTAATAGCGTTAATTACGATGATTCCAAATGCCAACGATGCAAGCGCATCCATCGTCTGATAGCCCTCTACGAAGCCCTTTGCTGCGGCATGATCGACATACTCTCCGCTAGGAGCTACGAAGCTTCCGATAGGAAACAAAAATCCCGCGCCGAAAAGTAACAAAATAAGCGCCAAAAGTATCGGCGTGAGGTATTTTCCTAGCAGATCGACGAGCTTTGAAGGGTTCATACAGATGTAATAGTTCAGCGCAAAATATGCCGCAGAATAAACAAATAGCCAAATTTGAAGGCGCTCTTCCGCAATAAAAGGCTTAATCGCGATATCAAAAGGCATATTCGCCGCGCGCGGTATCGCAAAAAGCGGCCCGATCGTAAGATATAAAAGCGCGGTAAAAACGATCGCAAACACGGGATCTATGCGGCGCACCAGGCTCTGAAGCCCCTTGGCACGAGCGATACCCGCAACGCCGAGCACCGGCAGAAGCACCGCCGTAGCGCAAAAAAACATTATAGCGATATAAAAATTCTGCCCGGATTCCCTACCGAGACCCGGCGGAAAAATAAAATTTCCCGCACCGAAAAACATCGCAAATAGAGTAAGCGATATCGTCAAAAACTGGCTTCTACTAAGCTTGCCCTTCATCTTAAACCTTCTTTAAATAAAGTGAAATTTGTATTATAGTTATAAATGTTTAAA
>NZ_CALIBB010000275.1 GCF_938045595.1 uncultured Campylobacter sp. | reverse complement strand
AAGCATAAACGATCTGGCGATTTTAAGCGCGATTTCTAAAAATCACGCGAGCTTTAAAAAAACGGCGAGCGCGGGCGATACAAACCCAGCGGATGCAAACTCTACGGCAAGCGGCGCAAATTCGGATTCTAAAAAGCCCGCCAAAAGCCCCGCTTTAAAATTTAAGATCGGCGAGGTCTCCGTAACGGGCGCAAAGGCCAAGATCAGCGAGAGCTTTATAGTTAAAAACAACGTGCACGAGATCAAGGATTTCAGCGCCACGCTAAGCGGGCTAAGCTCGAATTTCGCCGAGCCTTTCGGTATCAAAGCAAGCCTTATCACGGGCGAAATCACCGCTAGCGCGGACGGCAAGGCTAGCATCGCGCCGCTTAACGTAGGCGTGAGCTTCAGCCTAAATGCGCCGAACTTGAGCGTCTTTAACAAATATGCCGCGGAATTTATCACGGGCTCCATCGCCGGCGAGCTCGCTACGCAAGGGCAGCTGAAGCTTTCAAACGCCTTCTCGCTCGAAGCAAAGCTATCGGGCAAGGGCTTGGCGCTAAGCTCGGGCAGGGATAAAATTTTCTCCCTTGCGTCGCTGAATGTCGCGCAAATCGCGCTAAGCCCAAGCTCTCTCACGCTAAACAAGATCGCTCTTGGTTCGCCCGCGGCAAATATCTCGCTAAATAAAGACAGGCGTTTAAATTTAACTTCGCTGATAAAGCCCACCGCGCAGCTAAAACAGGCCGCAAACCCCGCCAAAGCTGCGCCTAGCAGACCCGCAAAAAGCAAGGCAAACTTTGCGTGGAGCGTAAAAAATATCTCGCTTAGCGGCGGAAATTTAAATTTCACCGATGAGAGCCTGGGGGCGCCCTTTAAACTACGCATCAGCGATATGAAAGCAAGCATCAGCGAGATCAGCCCGAAGCGGGCGGCGGATATCAAATTTAGCTCGCTCGTAAGCGGAAGCGGATTAGCGAACATCACGGCGCACGCTTATCCGCTGGATTTTAAACGCAAAAGCGATATAAACGTCGTTTTAAAGGAGATCCCGCTTGTGCCCGCATCGCCCTATACCGCCAAATATATCGGCAATGAAATCGCGGGCGGCAAGTTAAATTTAAAACTTGCCTACAAAATCGACGATGGCAAGCTAAACGCAAGCAATGATCTAAATTTGGACCGCTTCGAGCTCGGCAAAGAGGTAGCGAGCAAGGACGCGCTGAGCCTTCCGATCGGCCTAGCGGTATCGATCCTAAAGGACGGCGATGATCAGATTGATATTAGCCTGCCTCTAAGCGGCGCGATGAATGATCCGAAATTTAGCTACGGCGCGCTGGTTTGGGGTGCGGTCAAAAAGCTGCTCTCGGATATCGTGTTAAGTCCGTTTAGATTTATGGGAAAGATCGCGGGCGTAGATACGAAAAAGCTCGAAAGTATCGATTTTGAGGCGGCGAGCAGCGAAATTTTAATCAGCGAAAACTCTAAAATCGATGATTTGGCCAAGGTCGCAAAAGCTAAGCCCGATCTTAAGATCATCCTAAACTCTGCGTATAACGAAAAGCTCGATACTCACGAGTTTCAAAGGCGCTCGCTGCAAAATACCCTCACGCTGATGTCTAATAAACAAGGTCTCTCCACGGATGAAGCCATAGCGGCGCTTAAGATCAAATACGGTATCAAATCCGGCGGCGATGAGGCGATGGAGGAGCTGATAAGCGCGCAGAAATTTACCCGTTCGCGTCTTGATGAGTTAGCCCTTGCCAGAGCGGCCGCCGTGCAAGCGGCACTCGTGCAGCGCGGCGTAAGCGCCTCTCGCATAGAGATCAAAAAACCAAGCGAAGCGGAGCTCAAACAAAACAGCTTTATCCCGCTAAACCTGGGTCTTGAAAAATAGCGTAAGCAAAATTTGGCTATACTAAGTGGACTAAATTTAAAGGATGAGCGATGATAAATATAGGGATTCACGGCGGAAGCGGTAGAATGGGCACGATGATCTACGAATGCCTGAAAAATTTCGATCAGGCGCGAGCAAGTGTGATCTACACGGTCGCTCCGCTTGATTATACGCCGAGCTGCGCCGTAACGAGCAGCTACGACGAGCTTTTTAGCGGCTGCGACGTCGTGATAGACTTCACGATCCGAGACGGCGCGATAAGCTTAATGAAATTTGCGCTTTCGCACCCAAAGCCGCTTTGCATCGGCACGACGGCTCTGGGCGATGAAGGCGAGCGGCTACTGCGCGAATGCGGCACGAAGATGCCCGTACTGCACGCTACGAATATGAGCCTGGGCATCGCGGTGCTAAACAAGCTCGTGGCGCTTGCTAGCAGGAGCCTGCGCGATTTTGACTGCGAAATTTTAGAGATGCACCACCGCCACAAAAAAGACGCCCCGAGCGGCACGGCGATGAGCCTTGCGCAAAGTGCCGCAAGCGCGCGCGAGCTAAACTTAAAAGACGTGCGCGTAAGCGGTCGCGACGGGCTCATCGGCGAGCGGGGCAAGGACGAGATCGCCGTGATGTCGCTACGCGGCGGAGACATCGTCGGGCGCCACACCGTGGGGTTTTACGGCGAGGGTGAATTTATCGAGCTAAATCATACAGCGACTTCGCGTGCGACCTTTGCCAGAGGCGCGATAAAGGCCGCAGTATGGCTAGCGCCCCAAAATAGCGGGCTTTACGGTATCGACGACTGCTTAGGAATCTAGGCCTTTGCGGCTAAATTTAAGAGGATAAAATGCCAACTAAAGATGAAATTTTAAATTTTTTGCGCGAGCTAAAGCCCGAGCTTGAAAGTTTTGGAATTTACAAAGTCGGGCTATTCGGCAGCTACGCCAAATGCGGAGAAAATATCGCCGAGACGTTTAAAATTTCAGCCGATCTATTTGACGAGGCGCCGACAAAATGCCGGACGGCGAGCCGTCAATGATAAAACAAAATATAGATAAATTTCTAAAAAATAAAATTTAAGAGGTTAGAAAATGTGCGCAATCGTGGGAGTCATAAATTCCGAAGGTGCGGCTAAGACCGCGTATTACGGGCTTTTTGCCATGCAGCACCGCGGCCAGGAGGCAAGCGGTATCAGCTCGAGCTTTAATCATCACATCAAAACGATCAAAGCCACGGGGCTCGTGACGGAGGTTTTTAGCCCCGCGAGTTTTGAAATTTTAAAGGGCAACATCGCGATCGGTCACAACCGCTACGGCACCGCGGGTGCAGATAGTCTAAAGGACGCACAGCCCGTTGCGGGCAACTACGCTCTTGGGGAGATCTCTATCGTTCATAACGGAAATTTGATCAATAAAGAC
>NZ_CALIBB010000274.1 GCF_938045595.1 uncultured Campylobacter sp. | reverse complement strand
GCCCCTCTTTGGATTTGCCATCTTTTACTCCTTAATTAAAAGTTTTAATTTTGTATTATATTTTTAGCCGTGTAGTAAATACTTTCTATCACTTTTAATGGATTACATTCGCTATTGTTTAAACACTCTTTTAATTTATCTTCGGCCATGCAAGATACTTGTAGAAGTTTTTCATCTTCAATGCCAAGCTTGCAAGCTTTTGAAAAACTAGCATGCGCTCTATTTATATTATCTGTGCGCCCAAGCTCATCAGATCCTAATTTAAAGCAATAAAACGCTAAATCCGCATCGCAAGCTTTCTGTAATGGTGCGATAGACTCTTCGGTCCTACCTATCTCATATAGCACATATCCGAGCTCTCCGCATTTTTCGGCATTGCCGCTATCACAATGCTTTGATAATATATCCGTTAGCTTCGTGCAGGCACTATATTTCCCGTCGCCCTTATTACAAAGCGAATATAAATTTGCCAAATCCTTTTCTTTAAAACCAAAACCTGCATACGCACACGAGAATGCCAACATCGCTATCAATACCAAACTTTTCATATCATTGCTCCACGATCCAGTTTAGAAGCTCTTTGCCTCTTTTTATCGGATTGCATTCCGTATCTTTTAAGCAAATTTCAAGCTCGTTTTTAAATTTACAATATTCCTCACTGCCGTCGATTTTGGCATCGCAAATTTTATCCAAGCTTCTTATCGCCCTATCGATATTCCCCGTAGCTGCTATATCTGTCGTCATTAACGAAACGCAAGACAGCATCAAATTTGCATCGCAAGCCTTGCTTAAAGGAGCGATAGCGTCTCTATATCGTCCGAATGCAGATAAAAACTCTCCCGCAATCTCGCAGCTCCTAAAATCTTCATTATCACATCTTTTGGTTAAAATTTCGGCCAGTTTCGTACACGCGCTGTATTTCCCATCGCCGTCATCGCAAGAGATCGCCAAATCTTTTTCCTCTTGAGTTTTAAAATCCTCTAAACCTACCTTTGCCGTAGCGGGGATCGCTGCAAATGTCGCTATAAATGCGAATGCTGAAATTTTAAGATAGAATTTTTTCATTAGCACTCCTTGTT
>NZ_CALIBB010000273.1 GCF_938045595.1 uncultured Campylobacter sp. | reverse complement strand
CACCGCAAAAATCAGGTAGCCGAAGCGTCTTGCGGGCGCAGAGCTAAATTAACTATTTTAAAGCCAAGATCGAGCGCCCGCAAGCGGTCTAGGTCACGCTTTAAAATTTAGCCAGCAATTTAAATTTAGCTCCGCTTCGCGCGCGCCGACGCATTTTATCTATACTTAATTTTTAACTGCGTCCGCCGATTGATCGAGCTGCTCTTGGCGCAATAAAATTTTAAAATTTCATCGCCAAGCACGGCGCATAATTAGGATTTAAAAGTAAGCGCGGCTCAAATTTCATAAGTTTAAAATTTTAAAGCGACATGCAATTTAAAATTTCAGGTCTCTCAAATGCTAGCCGGTGCAAAATTTTGCGCAAGCTCAAAATCCGCGCTAGGAGATTTCATGCCGCCGCAAAATTTCTAGATCACAACTCCGCTCGGTAGAATTTTTGGCGGTGCGGGCGCAAAATCCGCGCCCGTGCGATCCCACACAGATCAGACCCGCCCAAATTTCTATACCGTGCGCCAAGACCCATAATCTAATCTCGCTACAAGATCGCTTGCGAAATAGTGCAGTATCCTTAGTCGCATAGCGCAGCCTTGCTCACTGCGTGGTCGAGGTCCGTAGCTGTAGTGCGAAATGGCGTGGAATTCTTTGTTGCGCGGTCGAAGTTCTCAGAGCAAAAAAGGCGCGGTATCCTCTACCGACGGTGCGAGTTTATAGTCTCTAACTCGCACCTTAAAATTCCGCTTCAAACTCATTACTTAAAATTTCGTCTCAAAAAATCACGTATGAGAAATTCCGCTTTATCTTTACGGCTTAAAATTTCGTACGGATTGCACCGAGCAAAATCTCGTCACTGCGCGACGTAATCTTAAAATTTCAGCGGTGAGCTCGTAGCGATATTAAATTCTGCTTCACTATTACGACTTAAATTCTATCACAAGCCCGCAGATTTAAAATTTTACTTCAAACGACGCCGTGAAATTTCTACCCTCCCTAGATACATATCTCTCGGTGCCTGCGCCGCTCGCACTTAGCGGCGACGCTATATCTTTGCCGATAGCAATCCTCGCACAGGGCGCCTGCCACAGCCCATAGAAAATAAAGTGCGCCTCTTTCGTAATCGTAGCCTCTAAAAAATTTTAAGCGACCGCAAAATTTTAAAATTTAAAAGCAGCCTTCGATTAAGCCGATTTTTATAAATTTGGATTTGCTTTGTAGCAGCGCAATCTGGTGAGCAAGGCGCAACTATAAGTTACGCAGCTAGCTTTACGTCAGCTGCTTAAACATTTCGATCTGCTCCTTCGTAAGCTCGATCAAATCATCGTTTGCGTATTTAAGCGATGTCTCCAGGCTTGCGATGAGCTCCTTACGGACGAAGCTCACGCTAAAAAGCGTCGCCCAAAATCGCGCTCCGCTGCCAGTGCTCGGATCCTCCAAGACCGCTCTAATCGCAGCTACCGCAGCAGCATCGTCCGCCGCACCTAGCACCTCGTCCACGAGCGGATATTCACCTGCGCCGTCGCCCTCGTTTAGCGAGCGCAAAAGCGGCTCAAGCGCCTCGTCGCAGGGATTATCACGCAAAAACTCTCGTACCGCACGAAACTCTGCCACGAGCTGATCCGAAAGCTGCGCAGGCATCGGCTGATGAAGTCTCAAAAAGTCTAATGCCGTTTGCTTGTCCATAAAATTCCTTTTAAATGATATGCGCGATTGTAGCTAATTTTGGATTGCAAAGAGATAAATTTACTCTAATTTATCAGTCATTTCCGTCATAAATTCTCAATAATCTTAAATAATTAGATAGTGATTTTGTAGTGGCTTTTAGGGGCGATTTTCGATGGGCTTTGCGGATTACGAAATAAAATTCCAAAATTTTATCCAAACAAAAAAGCCCCCGCGAAGTGCAGGGGCTTACAAGCTTGATCTGTTTAGTCCGGCAAATTTAGCAGACTAAGAAGGATTATTCCTCGATCTTACCGGTTTTGATGCGGCGCTCATAGATTTCGCGCATCTCTCTGATGTCGTTTTTGACCTCGAATACGCCGTGCCAATGCGAATAATCAGGTCCGCCCATTAGCGCGCCTTGGCGCATTCTGCGACCCTCGTGGTGCCAAGAAACATAGTAGATTCGCTGGAACGCATCCGCCCAAGGATCGTCTTTTAGAAGTTTCTTTTCCTTAAGCTCTTTTAGCATCTTAGTTGCTTCGTCGTTATAAACATTGTATAAAAGCACCTGTTTATCGCCCATCTCGAAGAAATTATTCGTATGGGTGCTTGCGTGGCACTCTTTGCATACTTGCTTCATCTCGGCACGCGCTGCCTCAGGACCGTTTAGGTTACCCGCCAAAGGATTGCCGACGTTTAGTTTGCCGGTATTTAAAAACTCGCTTACCGCAGTCTCATTACCGCCGGTGCGTAGATTGCTCTTAGGCTGCCACAAATTCCACTTCAAGCGTTGAGATACGTTGTGAGTGGAGTTTAGATCGCCCACACCGCCGCTCATATGGCAGGTTGCACATGTAGGAGCGCGGTAATCAGGAACTGCCCAAGTACCAGGAGCGCTATCGAATTTCCACTCATTGCCTTCAGCGTTAAATACGTGTCCGTGCATTGAGTTATTGTAAATTTCGATATCCGGATGATCAGGTCCTAAGTGGCAAGATGCGCAAGCAGCAGGCTTACGAGCTTCAGCAATCGAAAATTTATGACCAGAATGGCATGATTTGCATCCGCCTACGCTACCGTCCGGATAAACCGTACCGATGCCGTAAACGGGCCAGGTCTCTTTGGTAGGCTTGTTATGCTCATCCATTTTAACGACGCTACCGTGGCATTGAGAGCAGCCGGTAATATCAGGTGCATGTTTAAGATCAGGGATATCACGTCCTTCGTAGTGATACATTAGATCAACCATTCCTTTGTTGGCTTGCATTTGCATAGCGCCTCTTGCGTGACCGCTGTTTTCAAACTCTTTAACCTCGTTGCTGTGGCATTTGGCACAGGTTTTTGGGCTAACTAGCACCGAAATATGATTGTCTGTGTCTTTCGGATGCGGCTCTTTAGCTGCCATAGGGCTATCTGCTGGCTGCGAGTGGCAGTCGGTACAGCTAACGCCTACGTGAGCGTGGCGGCTCATCTTCCAATCCGCAACGACGCCCGGAGTTTTTTCGGCATGGCACTCGACGCAGCGTCTAGCTAGCGGCGTAAGCTGCCTATTTACCTTTAAATTCTTCGTAAGACTAACGTTTACAGAATTGCTTACGTTCGCGTCCGACGCGGACATATTCGCATGCTGCGCGGGCATTTCTGCGAATGCAAACGATGCGATACAGGCTATTAAAATAGCGACTTTTTTTAGCATTGCTTCTCCTTTACTTGGTTTTGTTATTTTCTCGGTTGTATTTATCCCAATATTTGGTGATCTCTATACCCATATTTTTGTGACCGACGTTTTCGTGGCACTGCACGCAGGTTTTGCCGGTAGTGCCCGCGAAATAATCCCTATGCGCGAGCCAGGCTTTATTTACTTGATTATTCTGCTCTTTTAAATTTCGATGGCAGCTTAGACAGCCGCTTTCATAAACGAAATGATTTCGCTCCTTACGTTTTTCTTGCCAATTGATCTTATCGGCATCGGTAAAGACCGTCTTGTAGACATCATTTGCGGAGGTTAGAGCTTTGGTCCAAAGATACATAAAGGTATTTTCATGAGAAACGTGACAGGCGACGCAATCGGCCTTGAAACCTTGCGGGTTATTGCCGCCGTGAACATCGTTGTGAAATGCGTTTGCCATCGGCTGCATCGTATGACAGGATACGCAGAATTTATCGGTGCCCGTAAGGTGAACCATCTCCGCAATCCCAAGAGAAAGTATCATTCCTATAAGCACACAAGCGCCCACGAGCAGCACAAGAGTTTTCTTTTTCATAGGTTTCCTTGATTTTAAAATTTCTTCGCAAAATTTTTAGTATTTGATAATTCGGAAAGCGATATTTTATTATAAAAAGATTAAAAACCGCTTATTTTCTAGCCTTTTGTTAAAATTTATTAAATGAAGATAAAATTTTAAACTAAGTTTTTAGTTTAACGGAATATAATCCATTAAAATTTCAATACAAGGAGAGATCATGAAAACGATCCAAGCGGATGAAATTACCAAAGTAGTCAGCGAGCTTTGCAAAAAAGCCTGTTATCACGTCACGCCAGATATGCGCGCGGCATTTGAGAAAGCGCGCGAGAACGAGACTTCGCCTATCGGCAAAGATATCTTAGGCAAGCTCTTGCAAAATGCCGATTTGGCGGCAAAAGAGGTCGCGCCGATCTGCCAAGATACCGGTATGACGGTGGTTTTTGTCGAACTCGGTCAGGATGTGCATATCGAGGGCGGATATTTGGAGGATGCTATCAATGCAGGCGTTGCGGACGGCTACGTAGGCGGCTATCTACGCAAATCCGTGGTCGCAGAGCCGCTTTTTGAGCGAAAAAACACCACGAATAATACCCCTGCGGTCATCAATACCCGCATCATCCCCGGCGACAAGCTTAAGATAAAAGTAGCTCCGAAGGGCTTCGGCAGCGAAAACAAATCGGTGCTAAAAATGCTCGTTCCTGCAGACGGCATCGAGGGGGTAAAAAAAGTATTTTTAGAGGCGGTTAAATACGCTGGTCCTAACGCTTGCCCTCCTATGGTCGTAGGCGTCGGTATCGGCGGCACGATGGATAAGGCGGCGCTTTTGGCCAAGCAAGCCGCGGTTCGCTCGATCGACAGCAGAAATCCCGACGAGCGCTACGCCAAGCTAGAGGATGAACTACTGGAGATGGCGCGCGCTACGGGCGTCGGTCCGCAGGGTTTGGGCGGCATAAACACCGCCGTTAAGGTAAATGTAGAGTGGTATCCGACCCACATAGCGGGGCTTCCGGTCGCCGTTAATATCAACTGCCACGCGGCTCGCCATGCCGACGCCGAACTATAAGGAGGAAATCATGTCAGAAGTTAAAAGAATTACCGCACCTTTCGATAAAAGCGTAGTAAAAAGCCTAAAGGCGGGCGATAACGTCCTAATCAGTGGCACCATCATCGCAGCTCGCGACGCCGCACACAAGGCTCTAACCGAAACCCTCGCTCGCGGCGAGAAGCTACCCGTAAACTTAGCGGGCGAGACGATATATTATCTGGGACCGACCCCTGCCAAACCTGGTCAGGCAATCGGTGCTGCAGGACCTACGACTAGCGGACGCATGGACAAATACACTCCGACGATGATAAACGAGGTAGGCATCAACGGCATGATCGGCAAGGGCTACCGCAGCGACGCCGTCGTCGAAGCGATGAAAAAATCTGGCTGCGTCTATATGGTCGCTATCGGGGGCGCCGGCGCGCTAATCAGCCAAAGTATCAAAAAATATGAAGTGCTAGCCTACCCTGAGCTCGGCCCCGAGGCGGTCGCGCGACTTACCGTCGAGGACTTCCCTGCTATCGTAGCGATCGACAGCGAGGGCAATAACTTCTACGAAGTAGGACAGGCGCCTTATAGAAAAATTTAAATTTTTCTAGCGGCGTTTATTTCGCGAAATTTTACGGTGCGGCGCAGTGAAATTTTATAGCGAATTTAAATCGCGCCCGTAAAATTTTATCTCTCTTACGGCACGGAATTTTAAAATTTCGTGCCGCTTAAATTTCTACCAAAATTCCGACTTTGCTTCATTTAGACGATCCGCCACTAAAATTTAACCGCAAATTTACGCAAGTCTAAATTTTAAAATTTCGTCGTCGTTCGTAAGCGAATTTAAAGCTCGCTAGCGCCATAATCGGATTTAAATTTTAGGAGGGGCGATTGAGCGCGAGCGAGCTGGAGAAGATCAGACTTGGGCTTTTGTATAAGGCGAAAAGAAATACGATCTTCGCGGCGGCGTGCATACTCGGCTACGGCGCGTTTTCGGTATGCAAACTACGCGACAGAGGAGGCATGGCGGATTTGTTGCCGCTTATAGGATTATTCGCGGTTGTTCTTATAGTAGCCGTTTTGTGCGATCAGGCCTCCATAAAAGCTACGATAATCCAAGCTGCGGGTCTTTTTATAATATGCCTATTTTTAGTTGATTTACAAAATCGCCCCACGATTTCCAAATATATCTTACTCGCGATTATAACTTTAATCTTGGCTGCTTCGAGCTTATTCGTATTGTTTAGAGGCTTTAAACAAGATTATTCGGTAAAATTTCAGTGCGCTTTTAAAGAGCACTATCTAATGCCTTATTTCAAGGCGTTCGGCTATCGATACGATATTGGAGGCAGTATCGATCCCGCCAAACTCAAGCTCTC
>NZ_CALIBB010000272.1 GCF_938045595.1 uncultured Campylobacter sp. | reverse complement strand
GATGCGAAACGCTGATTCTATGAGTGCGGACGGCCCTTTAAATATCTTTAACGCCGTAAGCGTTGCGGCAGATAAAAACGCTCGCGAAAAGGGCGCTCTTGTAGTGATGAACGACGAGATCCACGCCGCGCGCGAGGTTACGAAAACAAATACTACTAACGTTGCGGCTTTTGCCTCGCCGAATTCCGGCAAGATCGGCACCGTAAATTATGGCGTCGTAAATTTCTATATGGCGCCGCTTCGCAAACACACCGTCGCAAGCGAGTTTAATATCAAGGACCTCAAAGCCTTGCCGCGCGTCGATATCATCTATGGACACGCGCAAGATAGCGGCGATTTGGTCGATGCAGCGGTGCAAAAGGGCGCTAAGGGCATTATCGTAGCGGGCGTAGGCAATGGAAATTTATATCCGGATCTGCAGGCCGCGCTCGCAAAGGCTAGCGAAGCGGGCGTGATCGTCGTGCGCTCAAGCCGCACCGGCAGCGGCTCAACTAGCGTTAGCTCGGAGGTGGACGACGCAAAGCTAGGCTTTCTAACCGCAGATAATCTAAATCCGCAAAAGGCGCGCGTGCTGCTGATGCTGGCTCTTAGCAAAACGAGCGATAAAGCGAAAATTCAGAGCCTTTTTGCGACACATTAACACATAGGGCTTCGCGTGGATAGAATTTCGGCGCGAGGCTTTAAAATAATATTTCGGCATAAAATTTTAAAGAAAAGCAAGGCACGGAATTTTCGCGCTCTGAGCTTGGGCGTAGAATTTCGGTCGTAAAATTAAGCGTTAAATTTTTAAAGGATTTAAAATCATCCTGCGCCCTTACGGCAAAATTCCGTGTCTCGCTTGCGAAGTTCGAGCTTAAAATGAATGAGGCAAATTGCAGCCTATAAATCCTTAAAATCAGTTCGCAAATCCACCGCAAATTCCGTGCCGCGCCTTTTAAAAGCTCTCGTAAAAATCCATTTAAAGAAACAATTATAAAAATTTAGCTAAAATTTCGCAAATTTTTTCAGGAGAAATTTATGACAAAAGCAGAAATCAAAGAGTTAATGGATTTTTTCGGCGAAAAGCAGGGCATTAACGAGCTAAAAATTAAAGATAAAGATTTTGAGATCGAGATAAAAAAATATGGCCCATGCGGTGGGAGCACGCCTCAGCTCGCCGCACCGGCACCTGCCCCGCAGCTTGCTGCGCCTGCGGTAAATGTGCTCGTGGGCGATAAGCCCGCCTCAAAAGGCGCGATGGATACGATCGACAGCCCGATGGTAGGTACTTTTTATAAAGCGCCAAGTCCCGGTGCGGCAGAGTTCGTAAGCGTAGGCCAGGTCGTGCATAAGGGCGATACGATCGGCATCATCGAAGCGATGAAGATTATGAACGAGATCGAAGCGGAATTCGACTGCCGCATCAAAAAAGCTCTCGTCGAAGACGGACAACCCGTCGAATACGCTATGGCGCTGTTTGAGGTCGAGAAGCTATGAGGGAGCTTAAGAAAATTCTAATCGCAAATCGCGGCGAGATCGCTCTGCGCGCACTTCGCACGATCCAAGAGATGGGCAAGCAAGCCATCGTCGTGCACTCCACCGCCGATCAGGACGCGCTTTACGTCAAATACGCCGACGCGTCGGTCTGTATAGGCGGACCGCGCAGCAGCGATAGCTACCTAAATATCCCCGCAATCATCACAGCCTGCGAGCTAACCGAAGCTGACGCGATATTTCCGGGATACGGCTTTTTGAGCGAAAGTCAAAATTTCGTAGAAATTTGCGCTAAGCACGGCATTAAATTTATCGGTCCGAGCGTCGAGGCAATGACTTTAATGAGCGATAAGAGCAAGGCTAAGCAAGTGATGATGCGCGCGGGCATCCCCGTAGTGCCTGGCAGCGACGGCGCGATCGCAAGCGTCGAAGAGGCACGCAAGCTAGCCGTCGAAATCGGCTATCCGGTCATCATTAAAGCCGCAGCCGGTGGCGGTGGGCGCGGAATGCGCGTGGTCGAGCGCGAAGAGGATATCGAAAAGCTCTTTTGGTCGGCAGAGAGCGAAGCGATGAGCGCGTTCGGCGACGGCACGATGTATATGGAAAAATATATCACAAACCCGCGCCACATCGAGGTTCAGGTCTTGGGCGACGAGCACGGACATGTCGTGCATATCGGCGAGCGCGACTGCTCGATGCAGCGCCGCCATCAAAAGCTGATCGAAGAAAGCCCGGCCGTGATCTTGGACGAGCCGACACGAAAGAGCCTGCACGAAACGGCGGTTCGCGCCGCTAAGGCGATCGGATACGCAAGCGCGGGAACGTTTGAGTTTTTGTACGACAGCAAGGATAAAAAATTCTATTTCATCGAGATGAATACCCGCTTGCAGGTCGAACACACCGTAAGCGAGATGCGAAGCGGGCTCGATCTGATCGAGTGGATGATCCGTATCGCGCAGGGCGAGAAGCTGCTACCTCAAAGCGAGATAAAATTTAGCGGGCATGCGCTTGAGTGCCGCATCACCGCCGAGGACTCCAAAAGCTTTATGCCAAACCCGGGCAAAATCACAAAATACGTCGCTCCGGGCGGCAGAAATGTGCGAATGGATAGCCACGTTTATGAGGGCTACTCGGTGCCGCCTTACTACGACAGCATGATCGGCAAGCTCATCGTTTACGACAAGGACCGCGCGCGTGCGATTGCGAAGATGAAGGTCGCGCTAGATGAGCTCATCATCGGCGGTATAAAATCGACGCGCGATTTTCATCTTAGGATGATGAATAACCCCGATTTCGTGGATAATAACTACGACACAAATTACCTAGCCAAGCATTAAATTTAAAACTCCAAGGGATGATACTCTTGGAATTTTAAAATTTATTTGAAATTCTGCATTTAAGATTCCGTTTGAAATTTTATATTTAAAAATCTACTTGAAATTTTGTTTTAAAATTTTATCGTGCCACGTTTTAAAATTTTACTATTAAATTTGCCGCTAAATCTAAGTGACGACGCGCGAGATACGTCGTCGCACGTGTTTTACGGCTAGATAAATGCTGGGCTCGGTTTAAATTTTACGTTCTATGGCGATTTAAATTTAGAATGTGTGTATTGTCACCGCAAATATTCGCTTTGATCCGCACCGATCTAGTTAAAATTTTAAGTCGCGTACACGCTTTAATTATCTATTTCGGTGACCACCACCCCCGCCTGCGAGTAAGCGGCTAAAATTTACCGCACGAGCCACCAATGCACGTTCTGCATAAATTTTATCGCACTCGCCGTTGCGAGTATGAAAAAAGTAGTATCGAGCCGTAAATTTACGATTATTTGCCGCGCGCTAGAAACGACGACTGATTTATAGGCAAAGCGCGCTAGGCCCTTAAACCGTCAAAATTTCAAACTCCAAATTCCTCGTAAAATTTACTTAGATAATCGGTGTAGTAAAAATTTTGATTTCTGGCGTCAAATTTGCCCGCCAGCTCCAAAGCCGTCTTGTAGTCGCCCTCATCGCCGAACGCGCTAACGGCGAT
>NZ_CALIBB010000271.1 GCF_938045595.1 uncultured Campylobacter sp. | reverse complement strand
GTAGAGGGCACAGCGGCTCTGCGAGGTATCTTTTAGCCGCGAAAGATTCGGCGCGAAATTTTAAAACATAAAATTTACGGCGGCATGGTTTAATTTGGCGGAATAAACGAGTAGATTATCAATGCCCGTAACGTGGTGGTATGCTTTATTCGTGGGGCGAAATTCTGTAGCTGCCGTATTCTCGCGAAACGAAATTTCAAAATTTCGGGGCGCATAAAATTTATAGCACGATCTAAATTTTACCAAACAAAATTTATGCCCTATTTTCAGCGACAACAAAGCAACCGGCTAGAAAATCCCGCGAGGCGTCAATCTATTAAGATCCTAAATTTATAACGCAGCGATATGGGTATAAAATTTTAAAATTACCGGTAAAAATATTATAATTCAAAAAGCGCATTACATATTATAAAATGCGCTTTGTTATCATTCGCTCTCTTATAATTTTTAGCATTTTCTCTAGTCGTTTCAAAAACGCTTTGCAAAATTTAGCGCCGAACTCAAGCTTAAATTACGATTGTTGCGCATTTCTAGACTGTTCAAAATTTTATACTTCTTAAAAAATCAAAATTTTAGCCATTTAAAATTTATACTTGAATTTAAACTGTAATTTAATTAAACATTAAAAGTCTTTGTATTATTATTCGCCGCGTTAATAATCAATTCTATAATCATTAAGTAAGGAAATATGAATGTTTAGAAGATTCTCTCTCTCTCTCTATGCCTCGCTGCTCTTTTATGGCTCGCTTTACGCGGAAGACCAGGCAAATTCGCAAGAATTAGGAACCATCCAGGTAACGGGCAATGTCGATTCGCAAAGCGTAGCCGAGCAAAAGGTCGGCGAAACCAAAACTACCGCGCAGACTATCAAGAAGCAGCAGATCACCGATAGTAGAGACTTGGTGCGATACCAAACCGGTATCACGGCGGTCGAGACGGGCAGATTCGGCGCTAGCGGATACGCTGTTCGCGGCGTGGACGAAAACCGCGTGGCTATCACGGTGGACGGGCTTCGTCAAGCAGAGACTTTAAGCTCGCAAGGCTTTAAAGATCTCTTTGAGGGGTATGGAAATTTTAACAACACAAGAAACGGCGTAGAGATGGAAAACGTCAAAACGGCCAATATCACCAAAGGAGCCGATTCCATAAAAGCGGGAAGCGGCGCACTCGGCGGATCGGTTATGTTTGAAACCAAAGACGCCAGGGATTTCTTGACGGAAAAGAACTATCATTTCGGCTTTAAACAGGGCTATCAAAGCGTCGATAGTCAAAATTTTCACTCCTTCACCGGTGCAGCTAGATACGGCTGGTTTGATCTTTTGGTTATAAACACCGATAGACACGGTCATGAAAGAAAAAACTATTTCTACGACATATATGATAGTAAAGAGGACAAACTTTATATAGGAAAAACTCGCGAAAAAGCAGACCCATATACCATAACCAAAAAAAGCACACTCGTAAAGGTAGGGTTTCAGCCAGGTGATGAGAATAGATTTTCGGTCGCGATAGATGACTCGAAGCAAAATTCCGACGGCGAGGATCTTTCTTATACGTTAAGAATGGGTAGCCGTCCAGATG
>NZ_CALIBB010000270.1 GCF_938045595.1 uncultured Campylobacter sp. | reverse complement strand
CGGGCATCGTACCGCCGCCTACAAAGGTGGTAGTAGGCACGATCTGCGATTTTACGCCGATACGCGATCGCACTAGCTCCGCTCGCTCGCGCAGCTCGTCCAGGCTCAGATGGATCTGATCTATCGTCGTGATGAGGTGAAATTCTTTATTTATATACGCCTTGATCGTCTCGGCAAGCAGGCTTAGCGTGATCTTATCCACGCGCAGCATTCGCAGTAGCTGGTTTTTTCGCAGGCGCGCGATGAGCTTGCGATCTCCTAGGATGATGCCGCATTGCACGGAGCCGAAAAGCTTGTCGCCGCTAAAGCTAAGCAGCCGCACGCCGCTTTTTAAAAGCTCAAAAATGGATGGCTCGCTTTTGCCTAGCCCAAATCCCAGCTCGCTTGCATAGCCGCTTCCAAGATCGTAGTAATCGATGATCTCGTTAAAGCTTTCCTCTTTTTTCATGCTAAATTTTGCGGGGTAAATTTTAGAAATTTCGCTCTTGTCGCTCGCGCCGCCTTCATAAAAACGCTCGCTCTTTTCGGACGGCTCGTCGTTTTTTAAATTTAAAGAATTTGCAGAGCTTGCAGCTAAGCTTAAACCATTCGGCGCGGAATTTAAAATTTCGCCGTCTGCGTCCGAAGAGCCGCCGCAAAGATCTGCTAAATTTTTAAAGCTTGCCGCTCTAAGCGCTAAAAATTCTCTCTTTGCCTGTGAGGCGCGACGTGCGAGAGCTGCCGTCTCCGCAGCGCTTACGCTAGAGCTGAAGCCTGAAATTTTAAAATTTGAGCGGTGCACCTTCATCAAGATCGCCGTATTTTCATTGATTGCTTCCTCGTAATCTTCCGGCTTGGTTTTGTTCGTAGTGCCGATTTCTACGAGCTTTGCGCCCGAGTTTGCCATCACTTCGCTCACCCGAAAGCTCCCGCCGATCTCGACTAGCTCGCCGCGGCTTACCACGACCTCGCGTCCGCGCGCGAAGGTATTTAGCACCAAAAAGACCGCCGCAGCGTTGTTATTGACCACGAGCGCGTCCTGCGCGCCGAAGAGCTCGCTGCACAAAAGCGCTATGTAGTCGTATCTGTTGCCGCGCGCGCCCTCGGATAGGTCGTATTCTAAATTTGAATATGAGGTGATGACCTTTTGCGCGCGGACTAAAATTTCGGCGCTGATGACGCTGCGGCCGAGGTTTGTGTGCAGCACGACGCCGGTTGCGTTGATAAGCGGCTTAAGGCTTAGATTTTGAAATTTTTCGTAGCGCGATTTGATGCGTGCGATGATCTCGCTTTCGCTTGCGACCGCGCCTCCTTGCAGCGCCTTTTCGCGCTCCTGTCGGATGAGCTCTTGCGCGATTTTGATGATTTGCGGGCGGAGGCAGTTTTGAAACTCCTGCGCGTTTGCGATTTTATCGATTTTTGGTAGTTTGATTCGTTGCATTGCGACCCCGATGCCTTAAAATTTAGGCGATTTTATCATTTAAAGCTTTGATTTTGCTTTATCTATAGAATTATTAATTTAAATTCGATTTACTTTAAGTGCAGAATTTAAAAGCTGTTTAGAAAATAAGAGTAAAACCCGCCTAATTATCAATTTAGGATAGATTATGAAAGAACATGGATTTTACGCCGCGGGGCTAAAAGATGTCGTCTTAAGCGACGATATCGAAATTTGCGGCGATGAAGAGGGGGCGAAAAATGAGGAATTTATCGTTGCTAATTCGCCGAAACTAAAAGCGCAAATTTATGCACCCGAGATAAATTTTTATATAGAAAATTCCGCAGATGAGCCGCTACAAATCGCTAAAAACGTAGATATTTTGTATCGCGCCAAGGATATTGCCTTCGACGGCGCGCTAGATAGCGACTATCAAAAGCCCGTCGGCAAAAATGTGATTCTCGCCTGTGACGAGCCTCGAGGGGAGCTTGTGGGGCTACTTAGGCAGCAGGGATTTAAGGTGATCGCGTTAAGCAGAGCCGAGATAAAGTTCGTCTACGGCGAGATTGGCGATCTTGCGGTTACGATTTTAAGCGAGCAGGATGAGGTTGAGACTGAGGCGGATTTTTTCTTGATTAGCGGCGCGACGCCCTATCAGCTACGACAAAGCGGCTGCTACGAGATCTCGGGGCTAAAAGACGATGAAATTTTAGAAATTTTAAATTCCAAAAGCCCGGTTTATCATTATAAGAATTCCACGATCTTCGATCCTGCGATTTGCCAGTATCAAGGTAGGCGAAATGAGCTGCGAGCGCCATGCGCGGAGGTTTGCCCTACAGTGGCGATTTTGAAAAACGACGAAAAGCGCGAGTTAGTATTTTCGCATATCGACTGCATCGGTTGCGGCGCGTGCGTGAGCGTCTGCCCTAGCGGTGCGCTGAAATTTGCCAAGCTGCCCCAAAGCGTATTTGGCGAGATCGCAAAGCTCTATGCAGGCAAAATTCCGTTTCTCATCGCAGAGAGCGAAATCGAGTCCGCACCCGCAGTGCAGCTTCCGTGCGGCGTGCTGCCGTTTGGAATTTTTGGAAGCAAGCAAATAGATGAGGTAAATTTGCTAAGCGCGATGCAAGAAAGTGGCTCGAGTGTGATCGTTTACGGCGCGGACGTAGGCGAGGGCACGCGCGAAGCGGTGGAGCTTATCAATGGAATTTCGCGCGCGATCTACGGCGAGGACGCGGTATTTTTAGCGCGAAATTTAATCGAGCTACAAGAGGCGCTAAAGCAGGCGCAAAGCTCTCGGCCCTGGGCGTTTAGCTTAAACGAGCAGGGTCTTAGCAAGAAAGAAATTTTTTCCAAACGCGTAAGCGCGATGGTTGGTGATGGTAGCTTCAGCGTCGTAAAAAGCGGAGAGTTGCTAAAATTTGGCAAAGTAAACATAAACGAAGCAAGCTGCACGCTATGCCTTAGCTGCGTGGGTGCCTGTAATACCGGCGCGCTGTATGCCGATAACAGCGACAATTCGATTAAGCTCAATGCCTCGCTTTGCACGACGTGCAACTACTGCGTGCTAAGCTGCGCCGAAAAGGATACGATCGAGCTTAAGCCTTGCGGCGTGGAGCTTGAGCCGGGATTTTTTAATTACAAAATGCTAGCTAAAGATGAGCTTTTTAAGTGCATTGAATGCGGTAAGGAATTTGCGACGAGCAAAGCCGTGATGAAGATCGCGGATATGATGGGTGCGCATTTTGCAAACGAGCCTGAAAAGATGAAGACGCTTTTTTGCTGCGGCGATTGCAAGGCGAAAATAATGATAAAAAAACAGATAGAAGATGCTAGAAAAGGGGTAATGTAATGGATGCAAATTTAATCAAAGCGAGAAGCTACTACTACGAATTTTTCGCGATTCCGTTTTTTTTCTACAATACGGACGCTAAATTTAAACGCTGGCAGCAGCAGCTGGAGTTTTTACGTAGCTCGCCCATCGTGTCTAGCGATGAGGCGGAATTTCAAAATTTAGCGAAATTCGACTTCGCAGCGTTTAAAAGCGAGCAAAATTCCGTGCTTTTTGATTTTTCATACGCCAATGTGCCGATGAGTGCGAGCTTCTACGACGAAGGACGCGACGATGGGCGTATGCGCGTCGCAGTAATTGACGTGCTAAAAAAGAGTAAATTTCGCCGCAATATGGAGCTTTGCAAAGAGTGCGAGGACTATGTGGGATTTATTTTTTACCTGCATTCGACTCTGCTTCGCGACGCGACTGCAAAACACAGCGCAGTTTTAAACGGACAAAATTCCGTGGCAAACGAGCAAAATTTTACGAATAGCGCGAGCTTGACAGCGCAAGACAGAAAAAATTCTGTAGATTCGCATGGCAGTAAAAATTTTACAGGCCCGCAGGATGGTAAAAATACTGCGAGCGCGCAATACGCTAAAAATTTCGTCGGCGCGCAAGACGGCGAAGCGCTGGCGTTAGAGCTTTTTACGAATGTCACCAACAGCTTTGTGGATGAGTTTAGCGAGCTTTTGTGCGGGCATGTGCGGGCGGATTTTTTCAAATCATTAGGCGCACTAATGAGAAGCTTTTTTGCGCTTGAGCGCTCGCTTTTAGCGCTTGCCGCTCCGCAAAAGAAAGATCGCAGCGTCGTTAAAGAAGCGATCAAAAAAGGCGGCTATCAAAATAAATTTACCAATCCGGAAGATATTTTTGATCTGGATTGATAAATAAAATTTTTAACCAAAATCTTAACGCAAAAGTAGAATTTCGGTTAAATTTTAAACTCGCAAGCTCGAGTTTTGCGAGTAGTTTTTTAGTTAGAACTTTATATTTTGAATTTTAAATAAAATTTAAAAAGTAACTTAAAATTTAATTTCCATCTCACTGCCTTTTCGTTATAATTCATTAGACTTAAATCCTGTAACAGGCGTTACTACAATAAAAGATTTAAAGCGATTTCTTCACAAAGGAAAACCATGGAGAACAAACGCAGGGATTTTCTTAAAAAATCTCTAAAAATCGGCGCAGTAGGCGCCGTGGGCGTTGCCGCATCTCAGGCTCTAGCAAAAAGCGAGCAGGATTACGGCGATACCGTTCGTGGCAAATCACCGAAAAAAGAGGTGCTTTACTGGGAGAGTGAAGCGTGGAAAAAATACTATAAAGTAGCTTACTAGGAGAATTTTCATGAGTGAGAATACGATCGGAAGGAGATCGTTTTTGAAACTCGCCGCTTTAGGAGCGAGCAGCGTAGCTGCGTTTGGCGAAAATAATACGCTAAGAGCCGCTACTGAGCAAGAGATCAAAAACCCATTTCCAGGTTCCGTTATGAAGCGAACGATATGTTCGATCTGTTCCGTAGGCTGCGGTATCGAGGCTCAAGTGGATGAGAGCACCAATACCTGGATTCGCCAAGATATGGCAGTAGATCACCCGATCTCACAAGGCAGCCACTGCTGTAAGGGAATCGATCAAATCGATCTAACCAAATCTAAAATGCGTCTTAAATATCCGCTCAAAAAGGTTGGCGGCAAGTGGGAGCGCATAAGTTGGGAACAAGCCGTTAACGAAATCGGCGATAAAATGCTTCAAGTTCGCAAAGAGGACGGCCCAGATAGTGTGGTATTTCTGGGCTCGGCTAAATTTTGCAACGAGCAGGCATATTATTTTAGAAAATTTGCAGCCTTTTGGGGTACAAACAGCAACGACCACGTAGCCAGAATTTGACATAGCGCAACAGTCGCCGGTGTGGCGAATACTTGGGGTTATGGAGCTATGACAAATCACGTAGGCGATATGGCGAAAAATTCTAAAATGATCCTTTTCATAGGTGCGAATTCTGCGGTCGCAAATCCCGTGGGGGCTATGAAGCATGCTCTTCAAGCTCGCGATAGAAACGGCGCGAAAATCGTCGTCGTCGATCCAAATTTTACTAGAACTGCGGCTAAGGCCGATATGTATATTAGAATTCGTCCGGGAACTGATATAGCGTTTGTGTACGGAATGCTGCATCTAATCTTTAAAAACGGCTGGGAGGATAAAGAACTAATAAAAACCAGAACCTACGCTGTAGATGAGATCAAGGCGGAAGCTGAGAAGTGGGATCCTAAAGAGGTAGCTAACGTTACCGGATGCAAAGAAGAGGAGCTGATAGAATTTACGAGGATGTTTGCTACCACAAAGCCCGCTACTTTATGCTGGGCTCTAGGCATTACACAGCACTCGATCGGAAGTTCTAATACTAGAATTTTGGCTCTTTTGCAGCTCATACTAGGCAATATGGGCAAGCCAGGCGGCGGCTGCAACATCCTTAGAGGCCATGATAATGTTCAGGGCGCTACCGATATGTGCAATCTCTCCGATAGCTTACCTGCGTATTACGGGCTAGCCGATAACGCTTGGAAGCACTTCTGCAAGGGCTGGGGCGTAGATTACGAGCAGTTTATTAAAAGATTTGCCGTCTCTACTAAGCAGCCGCACGAAAAGCAGGGTGAAAAAGTGCCTGGTACGAATTTTACCGAGTATTTTCACTACGATCCGAGCATCGAGCAAGATGTGATAAATTGGCGCAACGAAAAGGGCTTTTCGCTATCTAAATGGTGGCAGGGCGTTTTGAAAAACGAGCCCGTTTTAAGTAGTGGCAATGTCC
The DNA here is from genome assembly GCF_938045595.1 of uncultured Campylobacter sp. Lineage (GTDB taxonomy): Bacteria > Campylobacterota > Campylobacteria > Campylobacterales > Campylobacteraceae > Campylobacter_B. The sequence continues at coordinate 5,965 of NZ_CALIBB010000270.1, read as the reverse complement.
GCGTTCTTTGGGTGCAAGGCACAGGAATTACTTCTATGGCTCACGTTCGCGAGACTCAAGAAGCATTAGGTAAGATCGATATGCTGGTAGTCGCCGAGCCGTTCTTAAACGAAGTAGCGATTCTAAATGATAGACCGGATGGAATTTATGTTTTGCCGGTAGCTACGCAGTTTGAAAGCGAAGGTCATCTAAGCGCTACAAACCGCAGCGGTCAGTGGAGAACTCAGATCGTTAAGCCGCTATTTGAGAGCAAAGAGGATCAAGAAGTAATGTTTTTATTCGCGAAAAAATTCGGCTTTTACGACGAATACGTTCGCGGCATGAAGATGGGCATCGTTGATGGCGAGCTTAAGCAGGTTAAGGACGATTTCGTTTGGCCTGACGACGCTACCGATGAGATTGCACGCAATACTCAAAGTATTGGAAATAACGGACGCACCGCAGCTAGATTTCGCAGACAGCAGAAGAACTGGCATCTATTTGATCCCGATACTTTGCGCGGCATAGGTGGCGAGGTCGAGGGCGAATACTACGGGCTTCCATGGCCTTGCTGGGATACGCAACACCCGGGCACGCCGATTCTTTACGACGTAACTAAGCCTTATGCCGACGGCGGTATGGGATTTAGAAACCGCTTTGGCTTAGAACACGACGGCGTTTCGCAGCTAGCCGACGAGAGCATTACCCTTCCGGGATCAAAAATTCAAGGCGGACACGCAGAGATTACTAAGGCAAATATCGAACAGGTTTTAGGCATCACGCTAAGCGAGGATGAAAAAGCCAAGATGGGACCTACGTGGAGTACCGATTATAGCGGTATCATTGCTAAAAAATGTCGCGAGTTTGGAATTTGCCCTTGTGGAAACGCAAGAGCAAGAGCGAAGGTTTGGCAGTTTGCGGATCAAATTCCAAAGCATCGCGAACCGATCCACTCGCCTAGATGGGATTTGGTGGAGAAATATCCGACCTTTGCGGATCAAAAACGAAATTTCCGCGTCTTTACGAGATTTATCTCCGAGCAGAAAAAGCAGGATTGGAGCAAGGATTTCCCTACGATCGTGAGCTCGCTAAGGCTTGTAAATTTAAGCGGTGCGGGCATGATTGAGCGCACGAGCAAGTATCTTTCGGCGATTACTCCGGAGATGTTTGCGCACGTAAATCCTAAGCTTGCCGCTGATAAAGGTATCAAAGATGGTGAGATGATGTGGATTCATTCGCCGCAAGGCACGAAGATCAAAGTCAAGTGCATCTATTCGCACGCCGTAACGCCTGATCGTATTGTTATGCCGTATAACTTCGCGGGAATTTTCCAGGGCGAGGATCTAAGCGAGCGCTATCCTGAGGGCACTAAGCCATATATCAGAGGCGAGAGCTCAAATACGATTACCAACTACGGCTTTGACATAAATACGCAAATTTCGGAATTTAACGCCGGTCTTTGCAGACTAGAAAGAGCATAAGGAGATAAAATGCCGGCAAGATTAAAATTTTACGTCGATGTCGAGCGTTGCATCGCTTGCTATGGTTGCCAGGTAGCCTGCAGCTCGGCTCACGAAGTTCCCGTGCAGATAAATAGGCGCAAGGTTATTACTTTAAACGAGGGCATAGAGGGGCAGGAGGTTTCAAGCTCTATTGCTTGCCAACACTGCACCGATGCGCCTTGCGCGCAGGTTTGCCCGGTTCAATGCTTCTATATCAGAACCGACGGCGTCGTTTTACACGACAAAGATAAATGTATCGGCTGCGGATACTGCCTCTACGCGTGTCCGTTCGGTGCTCCGCAATTCCCTAGAGACGGAGCTTTCGGTATCAAAGGCGCGATGGATAAGTGCACTATGTGCGCGGGCGGACCGGAGCCTACGTTTTCGCACGAGGAGCTACATAAATACGGCCAAAACCGCATCGCAGAGGGCAAGGTTCCGATTTGTGCGGCGATCTGTTGCACGAACGCTCTAATCGTGGGCGATGCGAGCAGAGTTTCGGATGTTTATCGCAAGCGCGTACTTACGCGCGGCGTGAGCCTATAAGATTGTGGAATTTTAAACGCCTACGATTTAAAATTCCGCCTCTTTTACAGAAATTTCAACCGAGCGACGGCTTTAAATTTAGCGGTCGCTCGGCGCAAAATTTTATTTAAAAATTCCACTCTTGCCCATTCGCCGTTAGATTATTTCAAAAAATCGCCTCTTGCTGACATTAAAATTTTAAATTTATGCTACAATCACTCAAATTTAGGATTTGAAATCTTAAGCGAAAGGATCCGTCTTGAAAAATAAAATTTCACTTTTTTTGGTCATTTCGGCGTTTTTGATTTTTACGGGCTGCTCTAAAAATGTGCCCGTAAATAGCGGTATCGTGCGCACTTCCGAGCCGCTTCACATTATGGAATTTCCGCAGGATAAACTCATAAGCGTAAATTTTACCAATACCTCGACGACGGATTCGAATTTAACCCAAGTAGTGATCCAACATCTGCGTGCGGATGGATTTAAGGTCGTAAATAAAAGTGCGGCGAACGTCCAAATCGGTGGCAATCTCAACTACTTCCGCAAGGCTGATTTTTCGCGCAGATCGTGGGACAATCCGAGATTTAGCTTCGGTATGGGCTTTGGCAGGTATTATAGATATACGGGCGTGGGCGTAGGCTGGGGGATGCCGTTCGGTTATGATCCTTGGGACGACGACGATTATTACAGAGACTACTTCTACGACTCGCAGATTAGCCTCTACATAAGCGTTAAAAACAAGGGCGCGTGGAAGGATTACGTAACGAACCTCAACTACCAAAGCATCAAAAATCCGGGCTCTAAAGACTCGGTAATGGATGCGCTAAATTTTAAAATTTACGAATATATAAGACAGATGATTAAGCAGGGAAGATGATAGTAAAAGAGAATAAAAAGCCCGTAGCGATGACGCTGGCGGGATCGGCGATTTTGGCGCTCGCTAGCGGATATTGCTACCACGCGGGCTTTGGCGGTGCGGCGCTTTTTGCTTCCGTAGTGGCGGCATTTTGCGCGTTTTTTTGCGCGCTTAGACTCGACGCTAAAAATTATTTGCAGATCGGCGAGGATGCTTTTACGATCGTACGCGGCGCAAATTCCGAGAGCTTCGAATACAAAGATATAGCAAATTTAGGCACCAAAACCTTCGTCGCGGGCAGAAACAAAACGGAGCTTTTAAATTTTGTATTCAAAAAAATGCCGCAGGCGCAGGATCGCTTTAATTTTTTACGATTTTACAGCGACACAGAGGCCACGCTACCGGGCTCGTTTGAAATTTCGATCTACGAGCTGAGTAAAATTTTGCGCGAGAAAGCGGGTCTTTCGCAAAGCTCTGAGGAAGAGCAAGCCGCTCCAAAAACTCGCAAGGGTGCTAAGGGCTCTAAAAAAAGCACAAACTCCGCTAAAAATTTTAAAACTAAAAACTTCCGCGATGAAAATTCCGCTTCGCAAAATTCCTGTGGCGCACAAAATTTAGGCGCGGAGAATTCCTACGCCGCGCAGAATTCCATCGCACAAAATTCTAATGGCGCCGCCGATTCAAACGGCGCGCAGAATTTAAAGAGCGCTTCAAATTTAAACGAACAAGGCTCCGCCGCGCCGAATAATGCCGCTTCTTCAAATAGCGCTAGCGTGGGCGAAAATTTCATAGGTGCCGAGAATTCCGCGCCTAAATTTTGTGCGGGCGATAATGAGCTTGACGCTGCGCCAGGAAGTGTGGTAGCGGCTGACTCTGATGCCGAGATGCAAAGCTCCGCCTGCGAAAGTAAAAACAAGTAGAGGCGCGGTCTTGAACTCCTTGCCGATCGGAATTTTCTTGCAAGGAGCCGCGCTGATGCTCTCGCTTATCGTCGCGATCGGCGCGCAAAACATCTTCGTCATCTCCCAAGGCCTTGCAAAAAACCACGTCGCGGCGGTTTGCACGGTCTGTGCGCTAAGCGATGCCGTATTTACGGCCGTAGGGATATTTTTAATCGGCGGCACTCTTAAGCAAGGCTCGCTTTTTACCCAAATTTTAGGCATAGGCGGGATCATATTTCTGCTCTGCTACGCGCTAAGCTCGTTTTTTAGCGCCTATAGGGGCTCGCATTTTGCCAAGATTCAAAACTCGGCAAATAGCCCGCTGGCGCCCGTCGTAGCCAAAGCCCTTGCGGTGACGCTTCTAAATCCGCACGTGTATTTAGACACCGTCGTGGTCGTGGGCTCGCTGGGCGCTACGATCGCATATGCCCAAAAGCCGTGGTTTTACGCGGGAGTTATGTTTGTATCGTTTGCGTGGTTTTTCGGCTTGGGCTACGGTTCAGGGGCGCTTTCGAAGCTTTTTGCAAGCAGCAGAGCATGGCGCATAATCGACGCGCTCGTGGGAGTTTTGATGCTGTATATGGCGTATCTGATCGCGAAGTTTGTCTTTAAAATTTAAAATTTAACGCTAAAATTCCGCATTCTTGATAAAGGATCTATGATGAAAATTGAAATTGAAAGCGGGCTCGAGCTAAAAGAGGCCTTGTGGCGCGTAGAGAAAGCTCTGCGACTAGTGACCGACAAGGATGGCAAAATCACATCGAGCGCGACGCTTTACGTGGGCAAACATTCGCTTTTAAATTTACTCGATACCAACCAGATCGAAAATATCCAAAACGCCTATGCGCGCGCCAGGACGGAATTTCGCGCGGAGATGCTAGGCGTACTGGAGGGCTTTTTATCCCAAGAGGATGCCGAGAAAGATCCGGAATACGCGCTATTTAATCAGCTCTACCAAATGGCGATGACCGCGGGCAGAAAGAGCGATATTTTTATCCATGTCCAAGGCATCAGCGAAAACGAGGTCGTGCTGCGCGTGTATCAGCGCTTCGAGCTGGAGAGCGGCGAAACAATCTATTACGCAGGCGGTGAGTTTAGCTACAATCTGGATGAAAATTTCGGTAAAATTTATCGCTACGAAATCTGATTTTGGCGGTACGGCGCGAGATCAGGTGCCTCTTCGATCGTAAATATTACGTCCGCATTATGCTTCTTTGCCACAGCGCGTAAATTTAGACGCTCAAAACACATGGCGAGTTTAAATTTAGACAAACTTTCTGCAACGATAGAATTCTTCTCGGTTAAAATTTATCGCGATTTCAAATTTAAAGCTGCGTGTAAATTTTTATCCTTCAATACGCAAATTTTACCCTACTGCCCGCCCGCCTTCGAGTTTGCCTTGTTTTACGCTTGCCGAAATTTTTAAGTCGAGCTCGCATAAAATTTTATTTCTTAGGCACATAAATTTTGTTGGATCGCACTTTTATGCAAAAGAAAAGATAATTAAACGAAGCCGAATTTAACCAAGGCGCGTATGTCGGAGAGCTAGCTGAAAGATACGTTAGTTGGCGGTTTACTGCCATTGCTCGCTTTATAAAATTTTTAGGAATTAATGCGTGCAAAGAAAACGCAATGCTAAGTAAAAAACTAGGATAATAAGAGCGCTGATCGGACTAGTGATAATGATCGCGAAAGCCGTTGTTTAGCAGCTGGTGGGGGCTGGTCGGACTCGTGCCCTTTATCGTAGGCGTCACGGGATTTTGCCCCGCTTGCTACTTTTTAAACCGCTGTTCGCTAAAGCGCTAAATTTAGCTGCGGTATGCGGTTTGCTGCGCGCCTGGGCAAGAAGCGCGATAAATTTAGCGGCGAAGTGAGCTTCAAATTTTAAATTCTCCATGCCTTGCCGCGGAATGTTAAAATTAAACGAGCGCTTAAGGCTTAAATTTTATCGCGCGATGCAGGGCGGAAATTTAATCTCGTACCGCAGTCAATCGGGCATGCCGCTATCTGCGTAAAATTTTAACGCCGTGTCGCTTTCGGTGCTCTTGCTAGAGCAGGCTTGTGCTTCGCATCCGCCACAACCAAACTCTATGATTAATCGCACCTCGCCTCTTAAAATTCATCTTAAATTTGCTAAAATTGCAGCAAAATTTAAAATTTAA
>NZ_CALIBB010000269.1 GCF_938045595.1 uncultured Campylobacter sp. | reverse complement strand
TAAAAATATTTATCTATGAAGATGGCGCGCTAAAATCCATCTACTCGGCTTTTGCGAGCGAAGGCTACTGGATAGAAAATTTCGCTTACGAGGGCGGCAAGCTCGCTCAAAAGCAGTGGTGCGGCACGGATCCATACGGAGGCAAATTCGACCGCGTCATAAACTACGAATTTGACGCGATAGGCGAGCTAAACTTAATAGTCGAGGGCGGCTACGTGCACTACAGAAAACCGGATAAAAAAATGAGCTACAAAAAGCTCTACGAGCTCGCCGCGCAAAGGCTGCTGCCCGCGATTAAAGAGACGATCAAAAAACACGCGCCAGGCTGCAAGCTCTACTGCATAAATTTAGCCTACGACGACACGGGCTCGCTACCGCCTCAGATCGGATTCGGCTCGCAAGAACAGCGCGCGCAGTGGCTTGCGCAGGGCGATGACGATAATTGGATCGTTTGGAACGTCGCTGATTACGAGTTTCAGGCCGAGTTGGACGAGGATGACGAGACGGCAAATCTTTTCGATCTTTTCAATCAAGAAACGCGGCTAAACGGCAGATATCCGCAAGCCAAAAAGCTTATTTTAGAGTGCGCGAAGCAGCTTAAGGCGGATATCGGCGAGTTAGGGCTCGACGTGAGCGAGGATTTTGCGCTCGTAGCGAGCGATTATGATCTCAGCGATCTGCGGAAAAATTTCAAAGCGATAAATCCAGAGCTTGTAAGCACGTATAAGGGCAAAATTTAAAATTTCATCGTTACGATTTTATCATCGCACGCAGCGTTTGCCCGCCCGCGCCGCCTACAAACATACCCTACTCCGGATGACGCCGCCCTGCTCCGCCCGAAGTGCCGCCCTTTCCATATAACGCCATCCGCTTCGCATAGTACACATTCTGCTCTGTATAACGCGCCATTTCATCTATACGGCGCGCCGTCTTTATCGGCTGACGCCCTGCTCCGCTCGGTATGCGTCCGCAAGCGCAAATTTTACTCACCGCTTATTCGGCGCATCCGTCCAAGCGCTAAATTTAACCGCGAGCCGTGCCGCAAAGAGTAAGTGCTTAGCAACAAAGCGCCCGATAAAATTTTACGCCGAAAGATCAAAAGCGACCCGCACAAGCTCGCGCAAAAACCGATTTTGAGGCGAAATTTTACGCCCCGCTGTTAAAAAAGCCGCTATTTAGCTATAAGCTTGTAAAATAATGCACAAATTTAAAGGCGAAAAATGTATGTAATATTCGAAGGTATCGACGGTGTGGGCAAAAGCACGCAGATAGCGCGACTGGCGGCGGCTTTTCCGCAAGCGATCGTGACTAAGGAGCCCGGCGGCACGAAGCTCGGCGAAGCGGTGCGAAGCCTCGTTTTGGGCGAGGATTTTAAGTGGCGGCGCGGCAGCGTAAATCTGCGCGAGGCCTGCGGCGAAATTTCAAAGCGCACCGAGCTGCTTTTGTTCCTCGCAGACCGCGCCGAGCACTACGAGCGCGTGATAAAGGGCGGCGCGGACAGGCTCGTGCTAAGCGATCGCGGCTTCATTTCAGGGATCGCCTATGCGCTGGCAAACGACAAAAACGTGGATCTTAGCGAGCTTATCGCGCTTAATAAATTTGCGCTTGGGGGCAAATTTGCAGATAAAATCGTGCTGTTTTCGGCGGACGAACAGCTCGTCAAGAAACGGCTCAAAACGCGCGCTAGCAGCGATATAATCGAGGCTCGCGGGCTCAAATACCTAATGCGCGTGCAAGATCTTATGGCGCAGGCATGCAGGGCGTGCGGCGTTGAGACCCTGCAAATCGACGCCGCACAATCCGAAGAAGCGATCTGCGATCAGATAAGAAATTTCATACTTTCTTAAAATTTTAAGACGCGGAATTTTGCCGCGGTAGTTGATTTCCAAGCTCTGCCGTGAAATTTTAGCTGTGAAATTTCGCCCATAAAATTTCAGCTCCAAATTTCGTTTATGGAATTTTACAGGAGAGGTTCTAAGTAAAATTTCTGGGCGGAATTTTGTTTTATAATTCAGTCATAAAATTTCGCCACAGAATTTTGTCTTATAATTCCGCCGTAGTCCGAAAAGGCGTGGGATTTCATAAGCGAAATCCTGCGCGGAATTTTAATTCGCGTATTCGCAGGCGGAATTCCGCTTAAGCTCTTTAG
>NZ_CALIBB010000268.1 GCF_938045595.1 uncultured Campylobacter sp. | reverse complement strand
ACACTTATCGGCATACCAAGTGCCTAGTATAGGAAAAGACGGATTGGTATTTGATATGCCGAAAAAGGTATTCGCCCACCATTGTTTATTAATGGGACCGTATCCTTGTCTATTTACCATTCGCTTATCGCTTTTGCTATAAAGACCCCCGTAGCTTAGGGTATGCTCGGTGCTTTTTATATTAAAATCCTTGGTAAGATCTAGATTGAATTGCTTCGTATCGGTGATTAGATCCCTATCTTTCCAGTTATTATCCACAAATCCGTGTTGAGTAGGCAGTAAAAGATAATCGCCGTTGCTGTCTTTCGGGTTTATTACCGCATAATTTCCTTTGCCGTTAGGCGTAGGCGTAGGGGTAAGATCGTAGTGTTGATAACTCCATGTATTCATATCGAATAGATCGATACCTTTGGAGCAGTCGTAGTTATCGCAATTGACTAAAACATCCGAGACGCTGCCTCTCATAGTGTTTTCTTGCCCGTCGTAAATATCGGTATCCAGCTCCTCTCCGCGGCTATCCGTTACTATCGGCATAAAGCCCCATTTTAGCCCTTGCTTCAGCTCTCCTCCGTATTTATCTACCATTTTTCCGTTTTCGTTTATATGTAGACCGGACGGATTTGAAATCCCCGCGCAATTATCGCCCTCGCAATACTCATCCGTTCTCGCTTTTAACTTAATATGTTGCTTGTTATAGCTAAATTTTAAGCTATCCCATAAAGGCGTTTCATCAAAATTTTCATAAGAAAATGAGTAGTTTTTTCTTTCGCTTCTATCGTTGGTATGTCGTATGTCATTAGTTAGAGCACCCCAAGGAGTTTGCGTATTATAAAGAGCAAATTGATTCGACCAGTCTATTCCCTCTGATTTTATATTAGACTTATCGTATCCTAGGCTAAATCTATCGGTATCGGTAGGCTGAAAGCCAAATTTTACCAATGTGCTTTTTTTGTAAATTCTATAGGGATCAGGTTTTTCTCTAACTTTTCTTATAACAGTAGGATCATATTTTTTATATCCCCAGTTTTTTAGTTCATGTCCTTCTCTATCAGTATGAATAGCCAAAAGATCAAACCACTTAAACCGAACTGCAGCTGCGTGGCTTTGCCAGTTTTGTCTATCCGCACTTTGATACCCGCGCTTAAATCCGTAATACCAATCCTTCTCCGTTAGATAATCTCTCGCATCCTTTGTCTCAAACGCCACAGAACCACCTAGCGCGCCCGAGCCTCTTTTTACCGAATCTGCACCTTTAGTGATATCTACCTGTCTTACGTTTTCAACCTCAACGCCGTTTCTAGTGTTATTAAAGTTTCCATATCCTTCAAATAGATCTTTAAAACCTTGCGAGCTTAACGTTTCTGCTTGGCGAAGTCCATCTATGCTTATATCTACACGATTTTCATCTACTCCGCGGATCGAATAACCACTAGCACCGAATCTTCCGCTTTCGACAACTGAAACGCCGGTTTCGTGACGAACCATATCTCTACTATCGCTAACTTGCTCTTTGGCAAGTTGCTTGGCGCTCTTTTTGGTTTCGCCGACTTTTTTGGTAAGCGGGTCGCTTTCCACATTTCCGGTAACATTGATCTGCCCCAAATTTTGGGAGCCACCTTCGCTATCATCCTGTGCAGCTAAAGTGGCCGCGCATAAACAAAGCGCTCCCGCCGCTGCAATGGAAAACCTAAATAAGCTCATTTTGATCCTTTTATAATACTATTTCTCATAGGCGTTATTAAAAATAGCAATATATTAGTGAAAAATTCTTTAAATTTAAATTAAAAAGAATTTATTTATCATTTATAATTATAGAACTTAATTAAATTTAAAGAATTCCCAGGTTTACGCCTTTATCTCTTAAATTTACATTTTTTAAAATTACAAATTTTTACTTTAAATTTAAAAGTATTTTCATAAAATGCAGACGATGAGACAGTGAGTAAATTTTAAAATTTTAACTTCAGAAATTTTAAAATTTTATCATAAGTGAGCGGAATTTTATC
>NZ_CALIBB010000267.1 GCF_938045595.1 uncultured Campylobacter sp. | reverse complement strand
ATAGCGTAAAATTCTACGGAATTTCGTGAAATTTTATTTGGACGCGGGCAAGATCACGGCGGCTACGGATAAAATTTGCAGCAGCTTAGATAAAACTGCGCGCGATAATTGACTAAATTCCGCGAAATTTCGCCGAGCGCGTTAAGTTCGCCCCCTACCCTGCTATCTCATACACGCCGTATTCATAGACCGCGCAAAAGGCGGCGCCGTTTTGGGTTTTGATACTTGAACGAAAGCTACCCTGCTTCCCATTCTTGCCGCTCGGAGCGTTGGCGTGGACTACGCGCGGATAAATTTTAAAATTTAGACAAGCTCCGCCCCGCCGAAGCAGAGTAGAGCTTTATTAAAACGCGCGGCAAATTTTAAAATTTACGCGGGGTCAAAGAGCAAACGAGACAAAAGAGGCTAAATTTGATCATCTCTCGCTGGGCGCTCCTACGACCTTCGCGCTATCCGCCGCCTGCTTAAATTTTTATCATTTCTCGCCAAGTGGCCAATAAACGATCGGTTTAGCTCCGAGCCTTGCCTCGCCGTGATACATGCCAAGCTTGTCTTTCGTCCACGCAAAGCCCGTGTGTCCGTGCTTGTCGATCGAGATGATGCCGCCGCTGCCGCCGAGCGCTTTGACCTCTTTTACCGCTTCTTCGGCGGCCTTTTGCACGTCGGAGGTTTTGTATTTATACAGAGCCGAGACCTCGTGCGCGGCGTTTACGCGCATGTAGATGTCGCCCGTGCCGGTGCAAGAAACCGCCACCGAGTCGTTGTCAGCGTAGGTTCCGGAGCCGATTATCGGGCTATCGCCGATGCGGCCGGTCATTTTGTTGGTCATGCCGCCGGTGCTGGTCGCTGCGGCTAGGTTGCCGTTTTTATCCAGCGCGATCGCGCCCACGGTGCCAAGATACGGGCGCTCGTGTAAATTTAGCGACGTCTTTTTCGCCTTTTCGCTATCAAGTAACAGCTTTTGCTTCTCTTTGGCTTTTTGCAGTGCGTCGTATCTAAACTGCGTGAAAAAATACTTCTGATCGACCATCTCTAGGCCGTTTTCTTTGGCGAGCTTGTCGGCTCCCTCGCCGGCGACTAGCGTATGCCACGTCTTATCCATCACGAGTCTGGCGCCTAGGATAGGGTTTTTGATATGCCGTGCCATCGCGACCGCGCCCGCTTTTTTGGTCGAGCCGTCCATGATCGAGGCGTCGAGCTCGTTAAATCCGTCGGCTGTAAAGACCGCGCCCTTGCCCGCGTTGAAATTCGGATCGTCCTCAAGCACCATAATGGCCGCCGTAACGGCATCCATCGCGCTACCGCCTTTTTCAAGGACGGCTTGACCAGCCAAAAGCGCTTTTTTCATCGGTTCCTCGCGGATTTTAAATTCCTCTTTGGTTAGATCAAGTCCGCTGGTGCCGCCGTGAATGACGATAACCGGGGAAAATTTCTCCTGCGCATTCGCAGCCGTTAGCCCGAGCAGGGCCAAACTCGCCGCCATAAAAACGGCCTTTGAGAGTGAAAAGTGCTTCATATCTCATCCTTTCGAAAAAATTGGAGAATTTCTAAGAAATGATATAACTTTGCGCTTTTCGTTTCGCTTAATCAAATGCGAATTCGGCTGGATCTAAATCTAATGCTTTGAGCTTAGGATTAAGCTTCCGTTGTCAAATTTAACGCGACTCAATTTGTGGCGCAATCTGATAGGTTGATTTAAATTTTATAATTTTGAGTTTGTGCGTCAGTAAAATTTAATTACTGCAGCTCAATAAATTTCAACCGCGCGCCGTAAAATTTTAGCGCGAGGCCGTATTTTAAACGGCGCCGCGCACAAGCAAGCTCAAGCACGTACCCGCTGGCAAAGCAGGCTTTAAATCAAAACGCCTCAAGCTCGCCGTGCGCGATCATTTAGTGTTGCGTCGGAACCGACGCCAATATGTTTTGACGGCTCAATCGCAGCTTTTTTCTCCGCGGCAAAGGCGCGTCAGGTCGTATTTTAGCAGCACCAAGCCAAGGCCTAGCAAGAAAAGGTCTTTAAAGATAAAGCCGTCGATCTTGCCCAGCTGCGGCAGTAGGCTGAGCGTGCTCAGCGCCATGACGATCACGATGAGATCGCCCACGATACCCGCCTTCGGCTTGAAAAAGCCCGCGATGAGCGAGAGATAGCCCACGGTCTCTACCACGCCCAAAAAATAGCTCGCGCCGGCGTCCCCGAGCGCTGAGGGCAAAAACGAAAGCCACGTCTGCGAAAAGAGCGGCTTTAAAGCCTCCACCTCGAACTCAAACCACTTGTAGTTGCCCATCACGGCAAGCACGATGATAACGGAAAGTCTGGCGAATATAATATCCGCGTCGCCTGCGACAAATTTTTTTACGATCTCCCTCATACGGCTCCTTTGTAAATTGTGTAGCGGTATGATAGCGAGCTTGCGTGTAGGCTACGTGAAGGGGCGAAATTCCAAATTCCGCGGCTTCATAAAATTCTACGCCTCCACGAAATTTCGTGGCTCCGCGAAATTTCAAATTCCATGCCGCGCGCCTTAAAATTTAAATCAGTCGCGGTAAAATTTCAAGGCGCGAAGTGGTGCGAGCTGCCGCGAAATTCCATAGAGCTTTGTGGCGTGCGCGGGCAAACCTCGGCGATAATATTGATCGCGACGCCCGCCTTAGCGGCAATTGCGTAGATTTTAGGCAAAAACTTCGGCGCGAAGCTGAACAAAATCTCGTACTCCTCGCCGCTTTGCAACGCAGCCTCGCTAGGGCGGGCGATCCAGCGCGCACCCACGCCGCTAGCCTCCAGTAGGCGGGGCAGATCCTGCGCGAGCCCATCGCTAATGTCCATCGCCGCGCTAATGAGCTTCGCCGCCTTGTAAAAAAACTTATCGCGCAAAACAGGCCTGACGAAGCGCGAATTCTTTGAAATTTTTGCGCGCAGATCCTCGCGCA
>NZ_CALIBB010000266.1 GCF_938045595.1 uncultured Campylobacter sp. | reverse complement strand
ATAAAATCTACGGCATAAACTACGAAAGATATGAGGATAGATTATAAATTTTACGAGCACGTAGCGCCGTTAAATTTAGCCGAACTAGGGTAAAATTGCGCGCATTATATGGTTTTCGGCGGCAAACGGCGCGCCGATAAGACGCCAAGCGCGGATCACGGCTGCGGCAATGTAAGCAACAAACCGAATTGCTAGCGAGCAAAACGTCCAAATTTAAAGGAAAATCATGACTCCGCGCGAGATATTTTTAAACGGCTGCAATGAGATCGCGGCAAATTTTGCGTACTTCAAGCCCACGCAAAAGGGGCAAAAACTAACGAAGCTTGCAAGCGACAAGGAGATTTTATTTGAAATTTATTTTGGCTCCAGCATGCGCAATTACTCCGGCAGCGTGAGCATCCTGCCGCAGATCGCGATCTACTGCAAGCGCCTAAAAAAGCTGATGCAAGAGGAGCTGTCCTACTCGACCGATCTTGTTTTCGTATCGCAGCTGGGCTATCTCACGCCGCGCAAACAGTTTCGCGACTGGCAGCTCGCGGGCACCAGCTTCGAGCCTAGCGTTCGCGAGATTAGCGCGGCTATCAAAGACTACGCGCTGCCTATTTTTGAGCTTTTTGAGGACAAACAAAAGGCGGTGGAGTTTATGATGCGACGCGGGGCTAAATTTAACAAAAATCTAAGCGCTTTCGATCTGCGCCCGATCTACTTTATCTTTTATTTCGGAGGCAGGAATGCGGCGGAGGCGTTTTTCAACGTCTGTCTAAGCGATTGCACCTACAAAGGGCGATTTTATAAGCTTTATGAAGAGCTTGCAAACGGCGCGGAGGCGGATTTTAGCAGAAGTTCGTTTTGGAGCGATACGGAGGCGAAATTTGCATTTGTAAAAGGACTTAAAATTTTAAATGGCTGAAGCTTTAATTCAAATTTTAATCGTAATTTTTAGCGTCTTGCTTCTGGGCGGGATTATTTGGGCGCTCCTTCGACACAATACTCGCAAGCTTAGCCCTCGCGAGCTTGCCGCGATAGATGGGATAAGCGAAGCAGGCGCGGTAAAAAGGCTTTCCGTGCGACCGTTTTTGCTCTGGCTGGAGCGGTTTTTTATCTCGTGCGAGAGCCTTTGGTTCGATCAGGATTTCATCTACGTTTTTGACGGACAGAAGCTCGCGGCGAGGTATAAATTTGAGCAAATTTTGACGCTTGAAGTCACAAAAATTCGGATAAATCATGCTAGGATTTGGCGGATCCGCTTTGCGGACGGCGCGAGCGAGCTTGAACGCAGTAGCGCGAACAAGTCTGAGCAAGACGGCGTGAGAGAGTATAAATTTGCGCCCGCCGCTTCGATTTTTACGCCAAACTTTAAAGAATTTTTGCAAATTTTACGCGAGAAAAACCGAGAAGCGATCAAGACGGAGCCGAGATTTTGGGAGATCGTTTAGCGCGGCAGAATTTTACAAAGCGGATTTTCAAAAAATAGAAAAGGCGCGGAGCTTTCAGGCGCGATCGTCACAAAGGGCGGCAAAAGCTACATGCAAAACCGCAAGAGGCGATAAATATAGATAAAAGGGGGCAAAATGAAACGTTGGAGCAAGCTTGCAAAACGGCTTTACGAGCTCGTAGATGAAAACATTGATTTTAAGCTCCACTGCACAGTTTATCGGATGCAAAGCAGGCGCGGCAGCACGGATTTGCCGCGATATTTTATCACGCTTGCGGGCGAGATTATTTTTGACTACCCGAAGGATTTCGTGCTAAAAAGCGGCGGCGTAAAAAGCCTAGCACAGGGCGCTCTAACGAAAATTTATCCGTATGGTAACGACATAAGCGACATCGGCGAGCTTATCCGCGAATATATCGACACGCCCAAAGAGGAGCTGTTTGCAAAGCACTTTGGTGCCGATGAATGGGGGCTCGCAAATATCCTAAAGGCTGCCGACAAACGCATCGGCAAAAGGAGGCTGCAAATTTTAGCCAAAAACAGGAAAAATCAAGCGATGCAAAAGGTGATAGCGGCTAGATTGGAGGCTTTACAATAAATCCAAGCAGCGATTTAAATGCGGAGCGAACAAGCGCGGACGACAAACTAAAAATTTTGATTTATGAGCGGACTTTTTAAAATTTAGCTACGATCGTTGGTAAAAATTTAAAGAATTTAGAGCAGATAAAATACGCAGAGGTGGGCTTACCTTAGCACTTCTCGCCGGGTAGTTTGAAATTTAAGGTGGATTTGGGCACGGCGCATAAATTTGCGCTAAAATTTAACGAAAAATCGGTGCAATCTACCCGCAAAATTTTAGAAAGGATAACTATGATTTTAGCTTTAAACTATGATGAGATCGACTTTGACGCGCTTTATAAGGCGCAAAAGGCAAAAAGCTCATTCGGCAAAAAATTTTCAGCGGACTGGGACAAAAAGGCGCCCAGCTTCAACGAGGGCGTGATGAAAAGCGCCTACGCACGCGAGTTTATAGACAAGGTCGATTTTGCTGGCGTCTCCACGCTACTTGATTTCG
>NZ_CALIBB010000265.1 GCF_938045595.1 uncultured Campylobacter sp. | reverse complement strand
TGGATAAAATTTAAGCCGAGCGGCGGTAGAATTCGCGGTTTTAATGAAAGCGTTAATTTACGCCAATTTGGTGCGTAAATTTGCGCCTATTAGGGCGAAATAAAATTTAAAGGAGTAAAGATGAGAGGTAAAATTTTAATCGCGGCCTTTACGGCAGCGCTTTTGTGCGGCTGCGCGGCGCACGATGCAAAGCTAGGCAAGGAGGCAAGCGCAATGGATAATAGGGGCGAAAGCGCGGCTGCGGACTGCGGCGCTAGTGAGGGCGTCTGCAAGGTGCCCGCCGTGCAGACGCCGATGATAGGCGGCGGCACGGACGAGCACGGCTGCTTGATCGCCGCGGGCCAGAGCTTTTCAAAGATCAAGAATGGCTGCGTGCAGGTCTTTGATGTCGCAGACGTGAGGTTAGATGATCCGGATAACGCTACGCTTGCGATCTACGGGATATTTTCCGCGGATAAAAGCAGGGTAGAAATTTTTTGGGCGAGCTTGCCGCAGAGCGAAATTTTAAGCAAAGTTAAGGGCGGCTACTACGTCTCGAAAGACGGAAAAATTTCGCTGCTAAAAACAAAAAGCGGCAAGGGCTATAAGATCCGCAGAAAATAGCGGGTGAAATTTTAAGCCCGCTAAATTTCGCGCGCCGCGGAGAATTTTAATCCAAGCGCGCCAGGACTTAGGCCGGCTCAGCAGGCTAAGACGTAAATTTAGAGCAAATTAATACCGAGCCGATTCGGTTATTTGCGGCATCTGCCGCCGATGAAATTTAATCAAAGGAGTAAAAATGAGAAAAACGGCTTTGGTCGTGGGCGCGACGGGAGCGGTCGGGTGCGAGATCGTGCGAGGGCTTTGCGAAACCAAAACTACGACAAGATCGTCGTCTGGGCGCGTAGGGAGCTAAAGTTTAGCCACGAAAAACTTGAGGTGCAGATCGTAAATTTAGATAAGATCAAAGAGATAGGGCCGTGCGACATAGACGAGATTTTCTGCGCGCTGGGCACGACGATGAAGCAAGCCGGTAGCCGCGGGCAGTTTTACAAAGTGGACGTGAGCTACCCCGTAAATACCGCAAAATGGGGCATCGCCGCGGGCGCTCGCCGTTTCGTGCTTATCTCCGCCTACGGCGCGGACGAACGGTCGAGATTTTTCTACATGAGAGCAAAGGGCAAGGCCGAGAAAAAGATTGCCGAGCTGGGCTTTGAAAGCCTGCAAATCGCTAGGCTGCCCGCGATAAAAAGCGAGCGTAACGAGTTGCGACTCAGCGAGCTCTTTACGATCTGGCTGTTCGGGCTTTTGCCGAAGGGGATCTTGACGAACTACCGCCCGATGAGCGCGCAAAATATCGCCGTCGTCGTCATCGCCGCCGTGCAAACGCAGAGCAAAGGCGTGCAAATTTATCATCCAAAAGAGTTTGCGTAGCAGCTCGAATTTGAGGGGCTTGCAGGATTAGGCAAAATTTGCAAGCCCTCGCCTCGTAAATTTAAATTTATCCCGGGATAATCAAATTTGCGCGCTTGCCTCAACGAGCGTTTAAATTTACAGCTACCTAAAAGCAAAATTTGATAGAAATTTGGAGCTTTGACCTCAGTGCGCGTCGCCGCCTTTGTGCGTTTATAGTTCTCTGCGCGAGGGCTCAAATTTAGCGTGGAAAAAGCTCGCGCTAAAAATCTCCAAGACCGACAAAATAGCCAAAAATAGCGACAAACCCGCAAAGAGCCCGTAAATAGGCTCTTTTGTAGCGAGTATAAAACGAGCCGTTTTCTATGTAATATACTTTACAAATTTACATTATCTATTTATAAAGCCAACGTATAATCACGCAAAAAAATATAAAGGAGCATACTTATGAAGTATACGGGAACTACGTATAGGCCACCTTACGAGGCTAACTCTTTGCTGGTGCAGGCGACTTAGGGCTGTAGTCACAATCGCTGCGCATTTTGCACGATGTACCACGACGTCCCGTTTGCGGTCGAATCGATCGAGCAAATAGAGCGCGATTTGCCCGAGGCTAGGCGCTATAATCCCTTCGTCAGGCGCATTTTTTTGCTAAACGGCGACGCTTTTTCGCTGGATTACGAGACGCTTAGCGCCATAGGCGAGAAAGCGTCCAATTTTCCCCGAGGTCGAGGCCATCGCCTCTTACGCGACGATCACGGGCATCGCCAAAAAGAGCGACGAGGAGCTGCAAAATTTGCGCAAGCTTAGATTTAACGGTATGAATATCGGCTCGAGTCGGGTCACACGCAGACCCTTAAACTGCTTAAAAAAGGCTACGATGCCGACGAGGCCAAGGCGCAGCTGCTTAGGCTAAAAAGATTCGGTTACGACTTTTGCCTAAATATCGTCGTCGGCGGCGGGATGCAGTTTTCAAAAGAGCACATCGACGAAAGCGCGAAGCTCATAAACGAGGTGCAGCCTTGGATGGTTTTTCTCATGACCTTGTTTCTGGCTAAAGGAAGCGCGCTTTATAGCGTCGCACAAAAGGGTAAATTTACCGAAAATACCGCAGGCGAGAATCTGCTGGAGGAAATGCGCCTAATCGAAGCGCTCGAGCTAAAAGACACGCAGATACTGGGGATGCACCCTAGCAACTCCGTACCCCTCGCGGGAAGGCTACCGCAGGATAAGGACAGGCTGCTGGCGGCGCTAGAAAAAGGCATAAAAGCTAGGAGCGAGGAGTTTTTTCCTCTCGCCCGCAAAGAGGCGCCGAGGGCAGGTACATTAGCTAAAAATTTAAAGGAAAAGAATATGAAAAATTTTAATCAATCGACAAAACTGTGCGAAATTTTGGGCGTCAGCTTGCCTATCGTGCAGGCTCCGATGAATAACGTAACAAATGCCGCATTGGTAGCTGCCGTATCAAATGCCGGCGGAATGGGCGTGCTGGGGCCAAATGCCGGCAGAGACTCTGAAAATTTAAACACGAAAGAGCGATATAAACGAGAATTCGAACGTATAAAGTCGCTAACTAATAAGCCTTACGGCGTAAATATCGTTTGTCGAAACGATAATGACAAAAAATATGCGCTAAAGGTTATGGAAACGGCATTTGAGGCTGGCGTAAAGGCGTTTTTCTTTGTCGGCATAGCGGAAACGGAGCTATTTAAATTTATAAAAGATAACGGCGGAGTTTTGGTGCATAGAGCGCTTACGCCAAGCGCAAATTCGGCTCGCGCGGCACAAGAAGAGGGCGCAGATATTATAATTGCCACGGGATACGATGAAGGAGGAGTGGGCCCGCAAAATAAAATAGGTACTTTTAGCATCGTGCCGATCATCGCCGATGCCGTGAGCGTGCCTGTGATGGCTGCGGGCGGGATAAACGACATTAGAGGCGTACGAGCAGCCTTTGCGCTTGGGGCTAGCGGTGTTTACGTGGGTACTAGATTTATCGCTAGTACCGAGTGCCAGGCAGCGCAACCGGCAAAAGAGAGCATCGTATCTATGGGCTCTAGCGAGCTGTTTTTTGTTTCGGACTATCAACGCGTAGTGCCGAGTAAATTTGCCAAGGAGCTAAACGCAATGTATCTAAACGGCGACAAGGAAGTAGTGGCGCAAAAAATCGAGCGACTAAATCCGCTAAGGCTCGCAATGATAGATGGCGATATAGAAAATGGCATAATATACGTAAATTCTGGTATTAGCCTAATAAAAGAGATAAAAAGCGCCAAAAAAATCGTCGGCGAGCTTATGGCTGATTTTGTTTAATAAGATGGATAAATTTGCCAAATTTAGGCTATTATCGGCAAAAAATAAAATTTAAATTTTATCAAACCAAAGGAGAAAAAATTTCACTAAAACCTGTCGAACTTCACAAAGCGTATCGCCTCATAAATCACGGGCCGACCGTCATGGTCTCGGCCGAATTTGACGGCGTGCGGGACGTCATGAGCGCGTCATGGGTCTGCCCTCTGGACTACGACAAGCTAACGGCCGTCATAGGTACTAGCTCTTTTACCCGCTCGCTTTTTGAAAAGAGCGGCAAATTTGCTGTACAGGTGCCTTTCGTCTCGCAGGCGGAGCTGGTTAGCGAGCTGGGCGCCGAAAACAACTCGCGCTTTGATAACGCGGACAAGATGAAAAACGTGGAAATTTTTTATAAAGAGGAGTTTGATGTACCGCTGATCGTGGGTTGCGCGGCATGGCTCGTTTGCAAGCGTATCCCCGAGCCGCATAACGAGCAGAGCTATGATCTTTTCATTGGCGAGGTCGTCGCGGCGTATGCGGACGAGCGGGTCTTTGACGGCGAGCACTGGCTGTTTGAAAAGATCCCTGACGAGCTAAAGAGGCTTCACTACGTCGCCGGCAGTCGGTACTATCTAGACGGCAAAGCGATAGACACCAAGCGCACGCCCATAAGCGGCGAGTAAGCGCCTCGCAAAATGCAGGCAAATTTGTAAATTTAAGACGAGCGCACGCGTAAATACGCGGCGAGCTTCGGTAAAATTTCAAACTAAAGAATCTAAAAAGGATAGAAAATGAAAAAATATATCGTCATCACGGGCGCAAGCTCGGGTATTGGAGCGGCTACGGTAAAGGCGTTTGCTGGGCGCGGAGAAAATTTGATCTTAATCGCGCGCAGAGCGGAGCTGCTGCAAAGCTTAAAGGACGAGATCGCTAAAATTTCGCCCAAATCAGATGTCGTGATTAAAATTTGCGACCTTGCGCGCAGCGAGAACGTCTTAGCGCTTTGGGACGAGCTAAAAAGCTACGAGCTAAAGGTGCTCATAAACAACGCGGGCTTTGGAGATTACGGCGCGGTCGGCGAGCGCGATCTATCCAAAGTCTCGCAGATGCTGCGGCTCAATGTCCTTTCGCTCACGCTGCTAAGCCACCTCTTCGTACGCGACTACAAGCGCAAGCCTGCCCAGCTCATCAATATCTCCTCCGCTGGCGGCTACAGTATCGTGCCAAACGCCGTCACCTACTGCGCGAGCAAATTTTTCGTAAGCGCCTTTGCGGAGGGCTTGCACTACGAGCTGGCGCAGGATAAAGAGGCTAAAATGCAGGCTAAAGTTCTAGCGCCCGCCGCGACTAGGACGGAATTCGGTCCCGTGGCGACGGATGACGCGGGCTACGACTACGATGCGGCTTTTAAGCGCTATCACTCAAGCGAGGAGATGGCGGAATTCTTGCTCGCGCTTTACGATAGCGACGCGTGCGTGGGCGCGGTGGATCGAAACAACTTCGAGTTTAGCTTACAGGCTGCGCGATTTGACTACGCGGGAGAACGCTAATTTTTACACTTTTAGCGCGTCGCGATGAAACGGCAGCCTCTAGACTGCCAAATTTAAACCGCCTTGATCTGGCCTGCAAGCTAACTCAAAGCCTGCGCCTTACGGCCCAAGCGCTAGACGGCAGTTTTGTAGACAAATTTGCAACGGCGCAGAAAAGGATCTCGCACTGCGCTCAAACACGAGATGGCAGAATTTACGAACTTAGAGTATGCATTTTACGGCTCAAACGAGCAAGCCTTTAGGTTTCCGCCCGCTAAGCCCTTTTTAAAC
>NZ_CALIBB010000264.1 GCF_938045595.1 uncultured Campylobacter sp. | reverse complement strand
ATTTGATAAGATAGACAAATTAGCCAAAAATTTAGCAAAAAAATTACTATTGATATATGTGCTTTTTTAAAGGATGCTCGCCCCTTTCTTTATTTTATTTTTTATGCTTTGTTTTTATTTCTTTTTTCATTATTCACTTATAAAGCTATTGCGAGGTTATTATAATGGGTAAGATTGTAAGTTTTTTAGGCTCTTTCATAGCTAAATGGGGCGGTGCCATAATTAGATTTGGGCTTATGCTTGGAATGGTTATGTTTTTTGCTAAATTTGCCGTTCCTTTCTTTATAGATTTGATGGATGCTATTGCTTTTACATTATCAAGAGTTAATGCTTTAATAGATTATATAAATTCTTATGCTGGTAATTCAGATGAGATTATAGCTCTTTTCTTTAATGTTCTTAAGTCTATAGGTTTTATTGATGCTTTTGGTGATGCCTATACTTTATTTAAACCTATATTTTTTACATTGATCGTAGCTTTGGGCGGAAAGATTGTTATGAGATTTTTATCCCTATTTGCTAGGTTGCTTAATTATCTCTTTATCTCAAGGATTGATTAGAAATGATAACTTACATCGTCGGTAATCCTGGTAGCGGTAAAACATACTACGCAGTTTTTAAAATTCATCAGCTTTTTATTTTTAAGCCAAAGGATACTTTCCTATCAAAGGTCATTAAGCCTGAGAAGCAAAAAGAGTATTTATATTGCTATACCAATATCAACGGCTTTAAGTTCGATTTGGGCGCTAAATTTATAAAATTTGACTACGAAAAATTTTACTCCGATCTCGAAGTTTTATATCTGCTCTATATGGATAAAGTAGGTGATGACGTCCTAAATGAAAAAGCCAAGGAGCTAAATTTATACAATGTTTTAATAATTCTAGATGAAGCTCATAACTTTTTTAAAGCCAAAGAGGATAACATTTTGGTTTGGTGGCTTACCTATCATCGCCATTTATACCAGGATATTATGCTTATTACACAGGATTTATCGCTTATAAGTAACGAGTATAAGCGTATAGCCGAGCATTTTGTAAAAGCTGTGGATAGTTCTAAACGTCTATTCAAGAATAAATTTAGATATATGCTTTACGGCTCTTACAAGATGTATCAAAAAGACGTCATGCAAAAATTTCATGTTCCGTATTTGAAAGAGGTTTTTAATCTTTATCATTCAGGACAAAACGCTTCTCAAAAATCTTTTGTCCGTAAATTTCTTTATGTATCGTTATTTTTGTTTATCACGCTATCTATATACTTTTATTTTTTCGTGAAAAGCTTTAATTCCGATGAATCCGCCGATTCCTCCGCCCCTGACACTCAATCCGATCAACCTATCGAAACCGGAAGCAGTAACAGTACTAAAGCCCTATTTAACGCCTCTAATCCAAATCCTAATGAGCCTCCTATCGGCTACATATATCAAATTCATTGTTTCTATGATCGCTGCTCCATTCAAAACGGCACTTACGATCATTTTGATCAAAGATACTTAAATTTTATCTTTCTGCGTTCTCCGCCTAAATTTAGCGTGCGATCGTTTAAAGGTAAGGGGATAATTTATTTTTTTGTTGGCTTTGATAAGCCCGTTTTTGATAACCTAAAGAAGGAAGAGTTAAATGAAAAAAGTTCTTTTTCTAGCGCTATTTATTCTAAGTAGCGCATTTGCCGAAGAAGTTAAGCTAAACTTGCTTGATTTCGCCAACGTTGCCAGTCATAATTCAAAAATCGATATTCTAATCAGCGATGAGATAGATCCGAATAGTTTTTACTTCTATACTGCTAAGAATTCCGATGTAACGATAAAGCATTTCCGCAAAGCCATAGAAAGTAAAGGCTTAAAGCTCATTCTTACTGACGGCTTTTATTATGTCTTTAAGAAGAATAAGGACTATGGCGATGCTAATGGTAGCATTAGCGCCGAGCGCAGGCTAAGGTATCTTACCCTTGCTAATAACTCTTACGATGACGCCGATAAAATAGTAAGTAAGATGACCGATCAAAACTCAAGCTATATTCGCTCTACAAACTCCGTAGTCTTTAAAGCAAACGAT
>NZ_CALIBB010000263.1 GCF_938045595.1 uncultured Campylobacter sp. | reverse complement strand
TGATAGACATATAGGCGCGGCATATAAAATAGCATCGCCATCCATGAAATAAAGCCCGCAAAATGGATAAATTTAAACCAATAGTAACTCATTTTTTCTCCTTAATCTCTCATTAAAATTTCTTTTCGCGCTTCGAATTCTTCTTTAGAAATCGCGCCTTTTTGATATAGATCATAAAGTGCATCGACCTTTTTAAGGCGCTGTTCATAGTCGTCTCGCAGAGTTTCGGTGCTAAATTCGTTTATATCATCGACCCAAATATTTACAAAAAATAGGTCGATAAGCCACCAAATTCCCCAAATAGCCCAAAATAAAAAGCCCACCAAAAGCCATAGCGTAAAACTTCCCAGCCAAAACAGCGCAATTTGAGCAAAACCGCTGATAAATTTACCGCAGTAAATTCTATGTAGTCCGCCCCCGATCGGCATTCCCAAAAGCGATGAGCAGCCGCCTACAAACCACAGCGCATAGGCGATATAATTATTTCTTTTCATTTTTCTCCTTTTTCGCGATCTTGTAGCTTTGGAAGATAAAAATCACGACGGCCAGATCTATCATTACATCGGCGAAATTAAACACCGCAAACTCAAACCACTTATGCCACGCGACGTAATCGACCACGCCGCCGCGAATGAAGCGATCGAGCAAATTTGAGCAACCTCCCGCAAGCATTAGCGCAAATGGCATCCAGTGCTCGCAAAAGAGCTTTTTGTGACAAAATACATACGCTGCAAGCGCCGAGATCAGCGCGATCTGGATAAATTTTAAATTTTCGCCCAAAAACGCAAACATCGAAAACGCAACGCCGCGGTTAAGCGTAAGCTCTAGCGAAAAAAACTCGCCTTGCCACGAAAAGCCGTTTAAAAACAGAAGTTTGATCGCTTGATCGATCGCAAAGATCACCGCAAAAAGCAGGATAAATTTAATACAAGTCTTAGCCATCTCGCAATCCAAATTTAAATATGTAAAGCCTGCGTTTTTTGCCCGCGCTTTTCGTCTGGTAGCTTGCCGCGCCGTAAAATTTCACCGCAACGCTACTCATTTAGGGCTTTGGTAAAAAATTTCTCTACCTCGTCCATTCGCTTTTGTAGCAGTTTTTCGTTTTTGCCCTCGATTAAGAGGC
>NZ_CALIBB010000262.1 GCF_938045595.1 uncultured Campylobacter sp. | reverse complement strand
ATCAAGTAGTCGCGGCGCTTAAAGCAGGCGGCGGCTCGCACGGCATGGGAATGGGAGATATGGGTCGCGATGCGCACGGCGCAAGCGACGGACATGATATGAGCGCAGGACATGATGGCATGAGTGGGATGCAAGACCCTCACTCCGCAGAGCACGGCATGAGCGAGCCGCAACACGATATGGGCGGTATGGGGCATACTCACGGCTCAGATCATGGCATGAGCGGCGATGCGGGCAGCACGGCGCACTCTCAAGGCTCGCCGCACGATATGGGGCAGATGCACGAGGGTAATGGCACGGCACACGGTATGCCTTCTGGGCACGCGCATTAAGGATGTTCAGCTAAGATGAAATTTTAAGCGGCCCATGTTTTGCGCTAAATTTAAAGCGTAAAATTTCAGCGTGCCGCCCGTGCCGCCATGGATGAGATGAAATTTTATTTTGCAGCTTTAACGTGAGGCAGAGATGGGTCTAGAAAACGGCTGCGAAATTTTATCTTGCGACGCGGCTAAATTTAACGCGCGGCATGAAATTCCGCTTTGCACGTTAAATTTACGCGGACGCGCCAGTTTAAAATTTTGCCGTAAATTTAAAATATCCGGTGCAAAATCTCGCTGCCTTGAGATTTTTAGAATTTTAAAATTTTATGCTGCGAGATACGCCTGGTTTTGAAATTTTACGGAGCTGAAATTTAAGAGGTCTCGTCAAGCGGCTAAATTTTAAAACTACGACGGATGACGGATAGCGGGCGGCAAACCGCGCGCTGTTTGAGTGCGCCGCAAGCGAGCCATAAATTTAAAATTTATGCGCGATCCGCAGTCGCAGGCGGCGGATAAAATTTCGCCGCTTGTTTAAACGCTAGACGGGCAAAATTTAAGGCCGCGAAATCCGCGCCGCAAAACGAGGCTAAAATTTAAAGACGGGCGGCGCATTTAAGCCGCGCGAGAAATCTAAATTTAAAAGCGCACCGAGGCGCAATAAAGGAAAAGAATGAAAAATTT
>NZ_CALIBB010000261.1 GCF_938045595.1 uncultured Campylobacter sp. | reverse complement strand
CTGCGAGATGCTCGATATGCTGCGTCTTAAGGCCGACGAGCCGCGGCTTGCGTTTCTGAATTTAAAGCGCGACGCGATCTTTCGTTGTTGCCCGACCTGCGTCGGCTCGGTCAGATATTTTTGCAAGCGCAGCCCAGACGGCGAGATAGAGCTAAGCCATGATGGCGAAGGTTTCGATGAAAACTACTTTTCGCAGGAGGATTTTGCACGGCTGTGCGGTATGAAATTTAAACTAGGAGGCGAAGTGTCGCCGTTTTACGGCTGCTTTAGCGAGCTTGATACGACCGTGGGCGGGCTATCCGCAGTGGGTACAGGACGTCTCGTATCTGAGCTGCCCTAGCTGCGGCGGGACGATGAAGCATCTAGCGCAGATCCCATTCGGCGAGCTGGTGCAGGGTGAGGGGGTCATATACGTGCAGATTTGCGAGAAATGCGAGGTCTTGGGCGGCTGCTTTCAGTGCACGTGAGGGCGGGGTTTTTAAAATTTGCGCCCTGAGCCTGCACAAAAATTAAGCTATAATTGCGTTTAAATTTAATTAAAGGAGAGATTATGGGGCTATTCGGTTTTGGTAAAAAAGCTGAAAAGGCGCAAATTCCAAGCACTTTTGCCGGCAGAGTGGATAAATTTTGGGCGGAATTTAGCGGCGTGATAGACGAGATCAAGGCCGATCTGGCGGCGGAAGAGTTTGAAAAGGCGATGCAAAAGACCGACGAGAAGCTTCGCATCTGCCTTGCCGAGCCCTATTTTATGACGGGGCTCGCGGGCGATAAGCTTGATCTGGTGCTAACTCCGGAGGGTATGAGGCACCGATTATTTTGGCTAAGCTTTATCAAAAACGCTATGCCTAAGCAGCTCGAGGGCAGAATGCGCTGCACGCTCGGAAAGCCGCGTGCGCCGCGAGGTATCGGCGGGATCGAGATGTACGATACGCGCGTAAACGCCGAGGAGTCGATGATCTATGCGCAGTTTAACGAAAGCGACGTGGATATTAAAATTTACAATGAAAACCTAGCAGCTCTGCTCGCGCAGGATGAGAGTAAGGCGGGCAATCTGAGCTTCATCCTGCTTGATAACATCATCGGCGAGACGACGGTCATTAACACTTTGGGCATGCTTGAAGTGCTGGCCCAGCCGCAGGAAAACGGCGTGCCGCTAAGCGAATTCGCCGATCTGATTGATGAGAAATTCGGCGAAAAAGCCGCGCGCGAACCGCTAAAGAATTTTTTCAGCTACGAGATGCAGCCGCGCGGAAGCGAGGTGCGCGAGGACGTGATCGTGGGCACCACCTGCCTGCGAAATCTAATAGGCGAGTACCTAGGCGGCAAGCGCGACATCTATAACGAAGCCTTCGAGCTCGGCATCAAATTTTGCTTTCTTAGCATAGGTAACGGCGGCGACATGCAGGCGGGCTTTGATCTGCGAAACAAGATCGAGGACGACGAGCTAGAAAGCTGCGGCTCGTTTTTGGAAATAATCGGCGGCGCAACGGGGCAGAGGCACGCATACATCGATCTCATCTGCTATGACGAGGAAAGGCTAAAAGAAAAAGTAAGCGAGCTTTGCAAAAAATATGGCGCGAATATACAAATCCACGACTTCAAGCGGTAGGAGGCTTCGGTTTTTACCGTTACTAAAATTTGCGACTTAAGCGGTAGGCCTCTGTTTTTGCGGCAGATGAATTTGAAATTTTGCGCCATCGCGGAAAATAAATTTTAAAATTCTACGCCGCCGCGTAAAATAAATTTAAAATTTGCCGCACCGCACGCTTTTCGTTCGGTTTTACCATTTCGCCGGCACGCGGTAAAATTGAGCGAGCCGTGAGCTTGCGATATAAATTTTTGGCGATTTATCAGCAAATCTGGATTAAATTTGTGAGGTTCGCAGTGTGAATTTACGATGATAAAATTTTGCTTCGGTTTCAGTACAAAGCGCGCCGATTCAGGAGCTTTTGAAAGATAAAATTTTAGGGAACGAACATGAAAATTATCTCGAAATTTAAAGATAATTACGATTTTATGGTGTCAAAATACGGACTTGACGAGACTTTGGTCTATGACCGCAGAAACTCTACTCTAGTCGATGCGGACGAGCTATGGAGGCTTGACGAGGGCGATAAAAAGGTCTTTGAAAGGAAGCTTAGCGGGTACCGCTTTATCGGCGGTAAATTTATAAACTGGAGCAAAACGGACGTAAATAAGCTGCCGCGCCTGCTTCACTCCGCAATTTTCATCGGCAAAAATTTAGTCCATATTTTCGCCTCTCAGGATAAAATTTACACAAGCCTAGAGTTTGACGAGACGGAGCTAAGAAGGCAGTATTGGGAAGACAGAACTTTGAGCTTTAGCGATGGATTTCGCGCCCATATCGTCTCGTGGCTAGGCAAGGTCGGCGAGCAGGCTACGCGCGAGGAAATTTTGCAGCTCGTAGCGCTAGAGGGCGACCGCAAAACGACGCTAAAAAATATTGTTCGCGACGATAAAATTATAAGCCAAGATGAAATTTTGAGCGCCCCAATCGTATTTTTTAAGCTCACACAGAACATTCACACCGCGGCGATAAATCCACAGCTTAACGCGATGGGGTTTTATCTGGATGCCGACTTTGTCTGGCAAAGCTTAGTCGAGTTTTTATCCGCCAAAAAGGACGCCTCCGCTCCGGCAGGCACGATACCAAATGACATAAAAATCGCTAGCAAGGGCTTTGACGTAAAGCGCTCGTTTCGCCCAAAAATGAAATAATTCGGCTCGCGCAGCAAATAATCCGTGCAAATCGTCGCCAGAATTTATCCCTCTTTACTTCGCTGTTTTGACGCGCCTCATAAATCGAGCGAAATTTTATAAATTTTTATAAGTTTCGACGAGCAAGCGCACGAAAGCTTAGGCACAAAATAAAACGCGGATAAAATTCCGCAAAAGCTCTTTTGTAAAATTTTAAAAGAATTAAAATATTTCCTTGAGGAATTTTAGAATTCCGCATAAGGCAAATTTACAAAAATCTCGTGAAAAATATGGAATTTCGTGAAAATTTCGCAAAATTTTAAAATTTTACCGCAGCGGCGTCCATCGCGCGCATTAGCCGCAGCATTTGAGCGTGTTCGAAAACATCGTGCGTGCGGATGATCGCAGCGCCGTTTAAAGCAGCGATCTGATGCAGATACAGCGAGCCTGCGAGCCTATCCGCGACCACAGAGGGGCTGTAAAAATCGATAACGCTCTTTCTGCTTGCGCCTACAAGCAGCGGGCAGCCAAAGTGCAAAAAATGCTGCAAATTTTTAATCAGCACTAAATTTTGCTCGGCGGTCTTGCCAAAGCCGATGCCCACGTCAAGGATGATCTTTTTAAGCCCCGCGTTTTGCAGCTGTTGCAAATTCTGCGCAAAAAACTCATCGATTTCGCCCATTAGATCGTCATATTTGGGCGCAAGCTGCATATTTTGCGGCTTTCCTTGCATGTGCATCAGCACGTAAGCGGCGTCGTAGCGAAGCGCAAGCGGGGCAAGAGCGAGGTTTGCGCTGATGTCGTTAATGATACTAAAGCCCCGATCTAGCGCAAATTCCAAACAATACTCATCGAAGCTATCGAGGCTGAATTTAGCCTTTTCGTGCAGACGCAGGCGATAAATTTCGCTCACGATGTCCTTTATGCGCGCAAACTCCTCATCCCTGCCGCAGTACTGGCTGCCCGGGCGCGAGCTCACGCCGCCGATATCGATGATAGCGGCGCCCTGCTCAATCATCTTTTCGATCTTGCAGATCGCCTCTTTTAGGTTTGCCGCGCGGCTTGCGGGGTTGAAGCTATCGGAGTTGATATTGACGACGCCCATTATTTCGCAGCTTTGCGGCTTAGCAAATTTCTCGCTTAGAAATTTCGCGAGCTCTTTTAGCCCGAAATCCTGCAGCGCTTCTTTCTGCGCCAAAGCTTCGATCTGGCGGTCGTTTGCGATCAAAACCGCGTCCGTATCATCGCGCCCTAGGATCACTCCTTCATTGCACGCAAGCTCGGCGCCGATGCTAAGGGCATCCTGCTTTAAAATATTCGCCGCGGGCGCACGCAGGTCTTTTAGATAGAAAAAGTTTAGGCGCGATTTTTTCTGCATTATCGCCCGCCCCGCATTTCGCACGCCGATACGCTCGCAAATCAGCGTAAAGTCGGCATCGTTTGAAATTTTATAAATTTTCATCTTTTCTCCTCTATCATCAAAAGTAGCGGAGTAAGCACGGCATGGGCTTTAGCGTTGTGCTCGGCAAGATAACTCAAGCGGTCAATGCGCTGCAACTCATCGCCGCTTAGCCTAACGCCCGCTTCGAAGCACTCTAGCGCGATCTCGCCGATGAGCGCTTTTAGCGCCGTTTTATCTAGCTCGCCCTTGCGCTCCAGCGCGATCTGCGCGTCGATAAACTCCACCGCTTCCTTTAGGCTGAGCCTGGCTAAGTTTAGCCCGGTGCGGTATCTGGGCTTTCGCACGCAGAGGTTTTGCACCACGAGGCGCGAGCGGATGGTGGGCAGCAGGGCGTTGATGAAGGGGGTGATCAGGAAAAACACCGTATTTTTAGGCGGCTCCTCTAAAATTTTAAGCAGAGCGTTTTGCGCCTCCTCGCCGAATTTCGTAGCGGCGATGACGATGATCTTATCCTCGCGCTCGGCGACGTAGGCTTCGTCGATGATCTTTCGCGCCTCGTCGATCTTAAGTTCGGTGCTTTCGAAAAACCTTAAATTTTTGCGCGGAATTTCGGCTAAAATTTTATCTTTAAAGCCCTCATAATCGTTTGTTAAAACGATCTGATTTATGATTTTCAAAGCACCACTTCGTCAAAAAGCACGGCGTCGATGCTTTTGTCTAAAATTTTAAAAAGCTGGATAAGTTTGAGATCCAAGCTCGGATCGCTCTCGCTCATGTAGAAGCTGTTTTGCAGCCTCTCGTCGATGAGCCACAGATAGCTGTCCTCGTGGCTTTTGGCGATTTTGGCTAGCGGATGGTTGCCGTTGCCGATGTAAAAATATATAAAGCCGTTGGCAAACGCGAGGCTTAGCATATCGTTTAGCAGCAGCGCGTCCTCCAGGCTATTTACGCCGCCGCGGTAGAGCGAACGCAGCGAAAAAAACGGCAGCAGCGGGCGAGAGTTGGTCGAGGAGTTGATCTTTTTGATGATATATTCGCTAAACCAGCTTCGTTCATCGTCACAGATGACGATGAAAGCAAAGCCGTCGTGGAGGAATTTTAGCTTTGATGCTAAAAGCGGCGTCCAGTCCTCCTTGCGATCCTCGAGCCACTCAAGTCCGGGCTCGGAGCGCATCGCCGTGACGCTCCAAGTGTGCAGATCCTGCATTATTTATCCAAATCGTAGGCTTTATGCAGCGCGCGCACGGCGAGCTCGCCGTATTTAGCCTCTACGATCATCGAAATTTTAATCTCGCTCGTGGAGATCATCTGGATGTTGATCCCTTCGTCCGCAAGCGTCTTAAACGCCTTGCTGGCTATGCCGCTGTGGCTTTTCATACCAACGCCGACCAAAGAAACCTTTACGATATCGGCATCCGATTCGATGATGGAATTCGGATTTGGATTTACCTCTTTCATTACCGCATAAGCAGTCTGCAGCTCATTTTGCGGCACGGTAAAGCCCAAATTCGTCTCGC
>NZ_CALIBB010000260.1 GCF_938045595.1 uncultured Campylobacter sp. | reverse complement strand
TTAAAAGGCAGCTACATATCTACAAGGTGCAGAGCTTAGATGGAGCGTCGCAGGAGCTGTTAGATTGCGCTTATGACCTATTCCACATCACGCGGACGCAAGAGGAGAGCATTAAAGCCCTAGAGGTCAAAGCGGGCATAAGAAAGGAGCGGGAAAGATGAAATCTATCAATCATAAAAGAACGCTTTTAAAAATAATGCTCGAACAAGGGCGCGTGACGGCGGGGCGAGTATTCGGCATAAGCAACGCCAATCAGTATTTGGGCGAGCTTAAGCGCGAGGGCGCGATTAAAGACCGGTGGGCGCAGGAAGACGGGCGCAGGTTTAAATGGTGGTATATCGTGGATTTCGATAAAGCCAAAAAGAAAATAGGGGATTGGGGCGACAAAGAGGCAAAAGCTAATAATACGCCCCTTGAGACGTAATCAAAATATTTAAGGGCGGCTAGTATCAAGCGAAACCGCCCTTTGGAAATTAAAACGTGGAAATATTACCTTACATTAACCAAATTTTGGCTGAAGCGCCGAATATTCATATCGACACAATCCGCGCGAGCTTTTTTAAAAACGCCGTAACCAAAAAACGGTTTAGCAAAATGGAGCTTTTAAAAAGCATAGCCAAAAATCACGGCTTAAAATGGCGAAAAATGCAAGATGCCAAAGAGATTAAAATCGCGAGGCGTTATGAATTTCGCGGACTAAAGATAACCGACCTATACGAGCTTGAGAATTTAAGCATATTTTACGCTACTACGAAAGCGCCTAATGATTGTCGCCAAAAAGCCGTTATTGAGTTTTACGGGCTGAGGCAATATCATAAGCCCGCCCCGCCCCTTGATTTAATAGCGGAGCTACTAGACGCCGTTAATAACGTCTCAAGTATCGACCTTTGTTATGATAGCTGCGCGCCTTTCAACCTAGACGCATTCGAGATAATCAGGCACGGAAACACCGCCTATGTAAAAGCAGAATTTGGCGCGCTACAAAGGATTTATTTTTACGACAAGGCATTAAAAAACGATTTGGGCTTTCCTTTGTATCGAACCGAAGCGACCGCGCCGATAATCGATTTAAACAAGCCCGCCTTGCTACCCAAGACCAAACGGCTTGATTTACAGCTGCGCCAAGCCCTAAGCGACTTCGGGCAAATAATCGACCTAGCCGTTTAACCGCCCTATTCTATCCGTCCGACCTCATCGCCTATTTACTCGACCAAAATTATCCAAAATCACGCCCAAACCTTAAGCCGATTTTTACTCCTCTCATTTACTTTAAGGTTTCCTAAAACGTGTATAGGAAGCAAAACTAAAGCACATAGTAAATGAAAACACAAACTCCCATTTTACTTTTTTTAAAAAATACCCGCCCGCTCCTATGTTTTGGTGCTTTACTTCACCTCAAAATCAAGACCCAAAAACGCGATTTAAGTTTCAGACCCCTTAGTACAGGGTAGTCCGTTTACTTTCCCTTTCTCACTTCTACCCTTTTTTTGATAATCCAAAGCTCTCAACCTTAAACACTCTCGCACATTTTTCAAAAAATGGTGGCGCACCTGAAAAAGTAGCAGGTGCATAGGATTAAAATAAAGGGGCTACAAGGCAAAAAGAGGGCGCGCCTCATACAAAAGGGTTAAAATCAATCAGAGGGCTTTATTTACGAAATGCGAGGGTTCAATAAAAACACCCTAAATATCGCCATTCGCTAAAAATGAATAATGCAATAGCAAAAAAGGAATGATGGGCTAGATTTAATCTAGAGCATAGGCGCATATTACAACAGAGATAAGGAGGTGATGAGGTTAGATGTCTTTAGTTAGCTCTTTGATTTTTTCAAAATTGCCTGCTTTGATGTAGTTGATAAGCCAGCTTTCGACCCAATACGGCACATTTTGAGAACCACCCCAATTATTAACGGAACTCGATAAAACGCCAACCAATTCGGCAAACTCTTTTTTGGATAGATTGGCACGTTTAAGTAATTCATTAAAAGCTTTTTTATCCATTTAATAGCCTTTCATACTTGATTAATTATGCAATTATATCAGAAACTATTTAAACAAGTAGTTAAAAGCTTGACAATATGTCTATTTAAGTGTATAATTTAGCTTATTAATACTTAAATAAGTAGTTTTACCATAAGGAGCCAAAATGCAACACAACCATTCAACAAGGCAAGGGTTTTCACAATTCCTAGCCACATACGAGAGCGCGCAGGACTGCGCTTATGACCTATTCGCTAAGCTTACGGAACTATCTAACGCTTACGACGCCCTAGAGGCGAAAGCGGATGAAGCCGCGCAAAGCCTAGCAAGGATTGAGCGCATAGCTCGTTTATGCGAGAGTGGCGCACTAGAGCAGGAGGCGCTTTACCGAGTGGTAAAGCAAAACACATCAGCAAGGAGCTTAAGATGATTTTAAATGACACAGACAGACCCGTAATTAAGAGCTTTCACGAGCTACTTAAACAAACGGCAGGCAGCGATGAGGTAAGCGAACAGGTGCTTTATGATGTGGGTTATTCGCTATTTTACCAGCGTAACCACATACAAAACGAGAACAAAAGAGTATTAAAAGGTAACGGCGTATTGCATAGACGCACCGCCGAAGCAGAGGAGCAAAACGCAGAGCTAAAGGAGGCTCACGAATATTTTTTAAGGATATTGGGCGAGGATAGGATTAAAATTCAAACCCTGCTAGCCGATAAGATAATCCTAGAGGATAAATACGACAAACTAAGCAAGCTCTACAATGAACTGCACCTAAAATGGTGCGAAACCTGCGACGAGCTTTACGAAGTGCAGCAGGAGCGCGACGAACTTAAAAACAAACTAAGCGAAAGGGCGAGCAATGAATAAAAGAGACTTTAATATCGCTTTGAAGTATTTGGCTAAGGGTGCAGACGCACCCAGCTACGAACAGCTAAAAGATTTCGCCTTTAAGCTATGGACTAGCTTGCATAAGCGCAAGCTAGAGCGAGCCGCAGACGATAAGCAGAGGGCTAAATTTAAAGCCGAGATAGCTAAGCGAGCGCAGGATATGGACGAAGCGCGGGCGACAATTTGAAGCAGGCTTACAAGCTTACCGCCTATTCAACTACTACGCGAGCGAATGCGAAAAGCTGCAAAAGCGCATAAACTATCTTTGCGAGCAAGCGGGCGCGTTACAAGACGAAGCGGAGCCGATAGATAGCTACAAGTGGCACGCTCCGCTAAAGGGCGCGTGAGAGGGCTTGACCGCCCTTTTTTCACGAAACCAAGCAACATTTAAAAACGCGTTAAAATACTTCAAAACGTCAAAAAAGGCAAACAATGGAGCTATTAACGTCAAAGCAAGTAGGCGAAATTTTAAATTTATCCAGAAGCACGCTTTCTAAAATGAGAAGCGACAAATACAAGGGGCGCTTTAATATCGTTTTGCCCTTTATCAAGATAGGGCGCGCGGTAAGATAAGAGCGCGAGGCGGTTAATCAAGCCATAAAAGAGTTAAAGGCGAGCAAATGAAAATATCACCCGAAATTAGAGCGCAGATATTAGCAAAGCATGAGGCGGGTGCAACCCAAAGAGAGCTACAAAAGCTTTTTAACCTAAGCGCGGGCGCGGTCAATAAAATCACCAAAGGCATAACCAAAAATTTAAAAAGCACGATAGCCAAAGGCACGAAGTATCTAGCGGAACTATCGGATTTAAACGAATACGAGCGTGAAGCCGTAACGCAAGCGGTAAGCGATAACGCACGGGCGATAATCTTTTTTAAACAAACGGCGATTAAAAATCAAATAATGGCTAATAGGCTACTAAATGAAGCGAGCGACCTAAGCAATATCGAACTTCACAGCAGGATAACCGCGCGCAATGAAGAAACGATGTTCGGCAAAAACTACGAGCTACAAGAGCAAGGCTCTACGAGTGCCATAACCCAAATCGTAATAAGGCGTGATGATATTTGAAAACTTACGATATTGACCTATTTTACGAGCTATCGATATTTTTTAACGACGATTTACGCCTAATGGCTCACACCGTAGCATACGCGCTAAATTTGGACGCTAAAGTAATATACAAAGATTTCACATTCGGACGCTACAAAGAGGAATATTTAAAAGCCTTGCAAGAAGCAAAGAACAACCCGCAAAAAGCCTATTTAAACCTGCTGATAAAATTTAAAGATAAAAGCCCGATATTCGACCGCGACGATTTCGAAAACGCGGAAGCCTACAGCGTGTTTAATAGAAGTTATGACAAAAAACGAACGCAGGCGGGGAATGACGACGCTTAAAATTTCGCTTTTAGACACAATTTCGCTAGCTGAGGCGAACGAAAAAACGAACGGGCTTATCAAACCCTAAGCAGTAAGAAGTTAAAATAAAGGTGGATTTTAAAACAAAGGTTAAGAAATGCAGACCCTAACCATACGAACGGACGAGACCATAATGCGCCAGCTCGTCGCCATAGGCAAGATTTTAGCTAGCAGTGCGAATGCAAGCTTTGAGACGCTTACGACCGAACTAACGGACGAATATGTTAAAGAGCTAAACACTCGCGCGGACGAAGCCCTAAAAGGCAAAGGGCTAATAGACGAAGCGACTGCACGCGATACGATAGAGCGGATAAAAGCGGGCAAATATGCGCGTAAAATTTCATAGTCGCTTTTTTGATGAGCTTGACGCGATAAAAGACTTCATCGCTAAAGACAGCCCAAACAGAGCGGATAATTTCGTCGATGAGGTTTTTCGAAAGTGCCTAGATTTAAAAAATATGCCCTTAGCGCATAGGCTTAGCCAAAAGGTTAAGAAAGACAACGCTAGGGATTTAATTTTCAAAGGCTACGTTATCCCATATCTAATAGAGAGCGAGACGATTTACGTCTTAGGTATTTACGGCGCGAATGAGTGGCAAGAGTGAAACGATTAAACCGGTTCTAGTTTCACAAAGAAACCTTAATTAAGTTTCGAGCTAAAAAAGCCGTAAAATTTTTCAATTCTTAAGAGAAATCTAGGCGTTTAAGCTAGCGAAACTTAAAAACTGAAAATTTCTAAAATGTAAAGTCCTATTTTAGGGTACTTACTCGCGTTTAATATTGAAAAGTAAACTTTTCATTATCGCATTTTTGAAGCTTAAAAACTTAATCGCCCAAAAAATATTTGAAAAATATTTTTGCTGTTTTTATCGTCGAAATAACGTATTATTGGGCCTATTAATGACATCGTCAAGTCGCCTCTAACCACCATTTAATCCATTTCATCCTTTAATCAATCCTTTCACTTTCTTTTTGTTGATATGGCAGTACTTATCTTAAGTAGCGAACTACGCGAAATAATAAAATTTACGTTACATCTGTTTGCTCGCGCGAACTTGTTTAAATTTTACCCCCGAAGTAACCTATAAATTTAAAGCCGAAAAAATCAAATACGAAATAAGACGAAAGTAAAGCCTAGAAAAAATACAAAAGTAAATTACAAAGTCTGCAAAATTTATAATAAAAAAAGAGATAGAAAAAAATAAGAGCTATAAAATTTGTAAATTTACAATAGCAATGATTAGAAAAGAATAGAGCTATATAAAACTATAAAGTTTATAAAACAAAGGGAGAAGCCCAACTTACTCTCCTCCCCTTATTTTAATATTCTTTCTTATTACTCTCCCCTACCCTTCTTGCCTCTCTTACCTTTAGCTTTGGATGAGCCGTTTTCTTTAGCATCATCTTTCATTTTATCCGTAGAGCTTTTTACTTTACCATCCTCATTCATAGCTTTATCCATGCTATCATCCATTTTATCTTGCATCTTTTCTGATTTAGCATTTGCTTTAGCTTTAGAGGATTTGGCGGTATCTTTAGCTTTTTTATTTGCTTTTTGCTTTACGGATTTTAGATCGCTTATATCGGTAGTGCCGCTTACGGCAAGATCATCTTTAATAAGCTCAAATCTCTTATCGCCTATGCCTTTAATATTTTTGATATCCTCGATATCTTTAAATTTATTATCCTTGCGGTAATCTATGATAGCCTGAGCTTTTGCTTCTCCGATACCCGGAAGCGCCATAAGCTCCTGCTTGCTTGCAGTGTTTAAATTTACTGCTGCTAGCATAAATGCAGGAAGCGATAGAAATAGTGCGGATTTAAATAGGTTTTTCATTAAAAGTCCTTTGAGGTTGAAATATTTGTATTGCCAAATAAAACGTCTATTAGCATTTAGGGCTTTTGCATACCTATCCCATGTCTATGCTTTAGAATGGATATGCCGCCCATATAGCTATTACGCTACCTTGCAATACGGTAAGGATTATATTTGTAGCGGGCTTAAAGGAAGATAAAATTTAAGAGATATATTGAAATTTTATCTGCTTTGATCGTTTTATTAAATAAATACATTAAATTTTAGCTTGGTCTTAAAAAGCAGATAGGCACGATAAAGCTAAGCTAGATATATTAAATTTAACAGCGCTTTTTTTGCTCCTCTTTGGAGACCGAAAAGGATAAAGCTAGATATATTAAATTTAATACCGCAAGCATTGAAGCGGGATTTGGATTTAAATCATATAAAAGGCTAAGCGGCGGTATTTATGAAATTTAGCCACCTTGCCACGCACGGAGACTTTTTACGTGCGAGGCTATACGCATATGGCGACGGGATACTGGTGCTGTGAAAGGCACGGATACTTTACGTGCAAAGCTAGACGAGCAATCTTCATAAAATTTAGCTGCATTCGTAAGCTTGCTTTTGTAGGACATGCTTTTCTGGGCTTGATTTTTAATAAGGTTTTATCTGCTTATAGAACGTTTCATTATATTAAGTAACAATGCTTGCCAAGCTTTATTTGGCATCTAGTTTAAATCATTCGAAAGCCTTATAAGTGCCGGCGGCTTTATAATTTAGATATAAAAGCGCGGCAATGTATTAAAAACGAACGAACGTATTAATCATAAATAAGGCTCGTAGAGGTTAGAAATAAAGATCGCACCATAGAAGTTAAAAAACAAACGCAACAGATAGTATTAAAAAAATGATACAAACAAGCAAGTATTATAGAAAAATTTTAATCCGTATCATTTTTCACTCAATATAAGTTAAATTTAATGCAGAGTTTTGAGATTTTGTATTGTGGCGGAGAGCTAGATTTAAAATTTGTATTTGCAGAAGGTTCTAAAATTCTAAAAAGGCTATGGAATTTTAAATTTATCAAGCAATATTTATTGGCTAAAAAAGCGATAAGCCAAAGATACCGGAATAGAATTTAAATTGAAAATTGTATGGAAAGTTATGGAATTTTAACAAAGCCTGCAGCGACCTACTTTCCCCGTCCGAGTAACGGATAGTATCATCAGCCAGGACGAGCTTAGCTTCTTGGTTCGAGATGGAGCAAGGCGTTTCCTCGTCTGTATAGCCACAGGCAGTGTTAAATAAGGGATTGCTTTTATTGTTTGACAGTAATATCTTGCAAATACGTTACGAACTTCAGCCTCGTAGCATATAAGCTTTACTCGTTCCTGCCTGTTCGCCTCATATCAAAAATACTTCGTAATCTAATTTGGATTAATTTGTAGATTACGGATATCTTTTATAATCTCTTATTTAACACTGCGTTCATCGTTAAAGTCAGATCTCGTTTTATAAAAACAAAGGTTGATAAGGTATAGTAAAAATTTACTATTTCGAATTGAGAACTAATTTTTTGCTAGGCAAGGCAAACGAGCAAAGACGAGGGAGCATACGTATGGTATGTGACCGAAGTCTGCAGCGAAGTTTAACGAAGCATAGTGAAAAATTAGGAATCAATTTTATCCTTAACAAGGAAGTAATGCTTAAAAGATAAGCAAACGAGCTATTAGTACCGGTCAGCTAAAGGACTTTCATCCATTACACATCCGGCCTATCAAACTAGTAGTCTACTAGAGCTCTTAAAAGAAGATTCATCTTGGAGTCGGCTTCGAGCTTAGATGCTTTCAGCTCTTATCGCATCCCGACTTAGCTACCCGGCGGTGCTCTTGGCAGAACAACCGGTACACCAGTGGTCGGTTCAACCCGGTCCTCTCGTACTAGGGTCAACTCTCCTCAATCTTCTTACGCCCACGGCAGATAGGGACCGAACTGTCTCACGACGTTCTGAACCCAGCTCGCGTACCGCTTTAA
>NZ_CALIBB010000259.1 GCF_938045595.1 uncultured Campylobacter sp. | reverse complement strand
GAGCAAGAGGCTGTCTCTTTGTATCTGCTGCGCGCGGATCAAAAATTTTATATCAAAACTTCGGGCTCGACGGGCGAGGCGAAAAACATCGAAAAAAGCCTGCGCGATATGGTTTTGGAGGCGGAATTTTTGGTAGAAAGATTCGGCCTTTGCGCAAGCGATCGATTTTTATCGGGCGTCTCGCACCAAAATATGTTCGGGCTTACCTTTAGCATCTTCGTGCCGCTGCTTTGCGGCTCGCGCACGCAAAAAGGCGGGCTAAACTGCCCTGAAATCATCCTCGCAGCCGATCTTGCGGGCGCGGTGCTGATCAGCTCGCCCACGGTGTTAGGCGCGCTGTGCGAGCATGCAGATGCCGCAAACATAGCGCCTTTGGGCACCATTTTTAGCGCGGGTGCGCCGCTAAGTCCTGCGATCCGAGATAGGTTGGCAGCGCTTAGTAATGCCCGCATCGTCGATATTTACGGCTCGAGCGAAACGGGCGTGATCGCCTGCAACGAGGGCGCGGGGCTTAAAAAATTCGCTCCCGTAAGCGTGCAGATCCGCACGGATATCGATAGCTGCGGTGCGACAAAACGAGAGGGCGAGCTCTTTGATCCTGCGGCAAGCTCTTGCGGCGAAAATTCTGCGGCAAAGCCTAAAACGAGCCGCGTGGACGGGCAAGATATAAACTGCTCGAGCGAGCAGGCGTCTAAATTTAATGCAGACGCTAGCGATAAAACCGCAGCCAGCCAGAAAAACAGTCCCGCACCGATCGCCGCGACGAAATACGACGATAAATTTGCGCAATCAGATGGGCTTTGCGATAAATTTACGATAAAGCAGCCCGCCGACCAATTTTCGCAAGCGGGCGAGTTTACGATCAGCTCGCCTTGGTGCGAGCGCTTTGAAAGCCGCGATTTCGGCTATGTGTGCGCAGACCAGATCACGCTTTTGGGGCGCGGCGACCGCACCGTCAAGATCAACGAAAACCGCGTGAGCCTCGATCTGCTCGAAGCCAAACTCCGCTCGCACGAATTTATCGGCGAATGCAGGATCGATCTGCACCCGCAGCGCGACCGCGCCGTAGCTCTTATCAAGCTTAGCGATCGCGGCGAGCAGGTATTTCGCGCAGGCGGCAAAGAAGGCGATCATTGACAAGATGGAAACGGATCGCGCGACGCAGGAACGCATCATCAA
>NZ_CALIBB010000258.1 GCF_938045595.1 uncultured Campylobacter sp. | reverse complement strand
TTTTTTTGAAATTCATTCTTTACTCCTTGAAAAAATTTACGTATAATATCTCATTTTTTCTTAAAATTTTATCTATGAATTTAAGTGTGCAAATTTATATGAGCGGGCTTTGAGCGTGATTTATTTTAAAGTCGATGAATTTAATTTCATGCTATTTATGCATAAAATATTGCAATGAGCTAATCAATAAGTAGATTTTGTCTATTCCATCCGCGCCTTTTGCAATATGTGCCCGCTCGCAAAACAACTTGCGATAGGAAAATGATTTGAACGGCGCAAATTTCACAAAAGACGCCGCAAGCGGCGAAATTCCAAAGGAGCCTAGCGTGAAAAGATTGATAAATTTCCTGAGGCGCATTTACGCAGACCTGCTTGCAGGCAGAGTGCTACTGCATCCGATCCTGCTTACGGCTGTATTTTTAGCAGCGAAATTCGGCACGCTATATGTCATAGATGAAAAAATTTTAGGAAGCGGCTATGATTTGGGGATATTTGGAGAATTCGCTTATTACATATTTTTCGATTTTGTCGCAGGCGCCTTTTTTATAATACTTTGTGCGCACGTCATCTACGCAACATCCAAAGTCCAATCACTTAAAATTTTACGCAAAATTCTGCTCGCGGTAATCTTGGCGTCTTGCGCACTGGGTTATTTTGCTTCGGACGTAAACTACCAAAAACTAGGCGTCCTTGAAGCCTTTTTAATTGCCTCGCTAATTTGCATTTGCATCTATTCGGTCGCAACCGAGATATCAAACGACCGCTCAAACGCGGTATTTTGGGGTTTTGCCTATGTTCTTAACTACATAGGTGCCTTATTCGTAATATTTCATGCGCAAGCCGCCGAAGTCGTAGCCGTCATTTTAATAATCCTTTGTCCGCTAGCGTGGACGTTTTATTTCAAATACGAATTTCAAAAATCTCTCGCAAAAGACGCCGCAAGCAATGATGAAATTTTAAATAGTGCAAATGGCGATGAAATTTCAAAAAGCAAAGCGCGCACGGAAAGTTAAATTTATAAATTTTCACCGCAAAGGGCTAAATTTATGAAATTTCGCTCGGGTTAAATTTTAAAATTTCCCGCGCGATGCTTTTATCTTTTTATATCCTCGATCACGGCCTCTATGAAACGGGCTGTATCAATTAGCCTAAAGCCCCATATTTTGGGATCTGCCGTGATTTTATTATAAAAATCTTCCAATTCTTTCGCGGGAGATAATTCGCCTAATTTAAACGGGGCAAATTTTACTTTGCCGATCTTTTTTAGATAAGGCAGCAGCTCCTTTAAATCCTTATGATTAAATCAGCGGTCCGCTCTAAGGAAGCCGCCGTTTTTCGAGCTCGCGATCTTGCTTTTTAAAAAATCGTCCATGCCGGGCGGCTCTTTTTGCAGTAGTCTGGTGCAGGCTAGGTGGTACTCGAGCTTTCTAGGCGTTTGATCTACTGCCGAGACAAAGCAAACGCCGTATCCCTGACGCATCCGGATAGACAAAACGTCGCCCTCCTCAAAACAGGGCGTTTTTTGCTTCGAAATTTTGGGCCGTTTAAGCGGTCTAGGGTTTTCGCTTTTTAGTTGAACGGCCAATTTGTCAAGCGCTTTTTGGCGACTCTTTTGAGATTTTTCAAAGACCTTATTCCACATCTGGCTTGCGCCGCCTTTTATGATAGCAAGGGCTTTTTCGCGAATCTCGTCGTTTAAAAAACCGATCTTCCAAAGCGAATACGCCAGAGCCGTCCAATAAATCTCGCTATAAAGCTCATCGATGCAGAAATTCTCCGCCTGCGCCAAAACATCTTGCAGGATAGTTTCAACATCTTCGCCGTCCTTGTATCGCTCGGTGATAGTCAAATAGATATCGTATCCGTCGTCGCTGTCGATAATTTTTACTCCGTCTATCGCCATTTTTTCTCCTTTATTTTGATCTTTTCTCTGCCGATTTCGCTGAGCCGAATTTTGATAAAATTCGTAAAATTTTATCATACAAAAACCACATAAAAATCGACATAAAAAATA
>NZ_CALIBB010000257.1 GCF_938045595.1 uncultured Campylobacter sp. | reverse complement strand
TATGGAAGGGAAATTTTGATAATATAAATTTTGCTATTATTGCACTACCCATGCTGATATTGTTTCATTTCATAGTTAAAAGAATTAGAAATATTTTATATATCATAATAGCGCCTATACTTATATTTGCTTATGCCAAATACTGCTATGAATATATATCCCAAATGACACTATATGAAAATACTTTTGCTACACACAGAAATTATAAATGGGATCATGAAAGAGCAGGTGGTATTATTACTACCTATTCATTTGAGCGCTTTGATGATGCTTTAAGACTTATAAACAAGTACTCTAAAAATTCAAATGAGTTATATATGATATCCAAATATGACAATATGTTGCAATTCTTTAGTAAAAAATATAGTGGGTTAAAGTATTTTGAACTCAAATCCTTTATAGTCACAGATAATGAATACAATGAAGTTTTAGATCTCATAAATTCCAAAGCCGATATCTTATATGTTGATACTGACATTTTTAATGTATATTATAAAGAGCTAAAAGAGAGACGTTTTTTCGATGTTTATAATAATCAATGGCTACCAAACGATGTTATGCGGCGGATTATACAATTAAAAATATTACTAAATCTTTTTGATGATGTTCGCGATAAATATGAGCTGGTAGAGCACGGTAAACTAATAGATGTGTATAAAAGGAAAAAAGAATAATTTTAATATGTACTATATAGACTTTGGGCAAAAACTAATATTTAGGGGAGTTTATGACGAAAAGAAAAATTTTAATAGTATTTGGAACGCGCCCGGAGGCCATTAAGATGGCTCTGTTGATAAAGGAATTTCAAAAGCACGCGGAATTTGAAGTGAAGGTTTGCGTCACGGCGCAGCACAGGCAGATGCTCGATCAGGTGCTTGAATTTTTTGAGATAAAGCCTGATTTCGATCTAAATTTAATGAAGCAAGGGCAGGATTTATACGATATTACGTCTGGTGTTTTGCTTGGTATGCGCGATGTATTTAGCGAATATACCCCAGACATCGTGTTTGTGCATGGAGATACGACTACTACTTATGCCGTTTCTTTGGCGGCGTATTATCAAAAGATCGACGTTGCTCACGTAGAAGCTGGACTTAGGACGCATGATATCTATTCGCCGTTTCCTGAAGAGATAAATAGGCAGATGACGGGGCTCATAGCTAAATATCACTTCGCGCCGACTGCCGACGCAAGAGATAATCTATTAAAAGAAGGCAAAGATTCAAAAAATATAATCGTTAGCGGCAACACTGTCATAGACGCGCTTTTGTGGACGATAGATAAAATCGAAAACAACGAGCTGCTAAAAAATAAAATTTTATCCTTTATAAATTCCAAATATAAGCTTAGTGATAGAAAATTTATTCTCGTTACAGGACACAGACGAGAGAATTTCGGAGAAGGCTTTGTTAATATTTGTGAGGCTTTACGTGAAATAGCGCTAAAAAATAAAAATATCGACATCGTTTATCCCGTGCATCTAAATCCAAATGTAAGAAAGCCTGTGGGAGAAATTTTATCGGGCATTCCGAATATATTTTTAATCGATCCGCTAGAGTATGATAGTTTTGTCTATCTTATGAGCAAGTCATATATGATAGTAACAGATAGTGGCGGCATCCAAGAGGAGGCGCCGAGCCTTTGTAAGCCCGTTTTAGTTATCAGAGGAACTACCGAAAGACCCGAAGGGATAAGGGCAGGATGCGTTAAGCTTATCGGCACCAAGCGCGAAAATATAATAAAAGA
Source organism: uncultured Campylobacter sp. (assembly GCF_938045595.1). Lineage (GTDB taxonomy): Bacteria > Campylobacterota > Campylobacteria > Campylobacterales > Campylobacteraceae > Campylobacter_B. The sequence goes on along the minus strand of NZ_CALIBB010000257.1, from coordinate 5,940 downwards.
GGTGCAAAAATTATTAAATTTAAAAGATGAATATGATAAAATGAGTAAAAGCGTAAGCCCATATGGTAATGGTAAAGCTTGTAAAAAAATACTGGAATTTTTAAAAGGAATATTGTGAAAAAAGTTTGCATCTTAGGTCTTGGGTATATAGGGCTACCGACGGCGGCGCTTTTGGCAAATAGAGGGTATAAAATCCATGGCGTTGATGTGGTGCAGAGCGTTGTGGATACGATCAATCAGGGTAAAATTCATATCGTCGAGCCGGAACTTGACGTATTTGTTAAAAAAGCAGTGCAGAGCGGAAATTTAAAAGCAGACGTTAAGCCTGATTTCGCAGACGTTTTTATCATAGCTGTTCCGACGCCGTTTCGAGACGGATACGTGCCAAATATCGATTATGTCATAAGTGCGGCAAAATCTATAATACCATATGTAAAAGACGATAATATGGTCGTTTTAGAATCCACTTCACCGATAGGTACTACCGAAAAGATAGGTGAAATTTTAAAAAATGGTGGTGTTGATATTTCTAAAATTTATATCGCTCACTGCCCTGAGAGAGTTTTGCCCGGTAAAATTTTGAAAGAACTCACCCAAAATGATAGGATCGTGGGCGGAACTACAAAAATTGCTACTAAAAAGATAGCGGAATTTTACGCAGAATTCGTAGAAGGCGAAGTTTTACAGACTGACTCGAAAACTGCAGAGATGTCAAAGCTTACAGAGAATTCTTTCCGCGACGTAAACATAGCCTTTGCAAACGAACTTAGCATTTTGTGCGATAAATTCGGCATTAACGTCTGGGAGCTTATCTCGCTAGCAAATCGCCATCCGCGAGTTAATATTTTAAACCCGGGCTGCGGCGTAGGCGGGCACTGCATAGCGGTCGATCCATGGTTTATAGTGCATGCGGGCGGCTACGAAGCAAGGCTGATCAAATCCGCAAGAGAGGTCAATGATCACAAAGCCGAGTGGTGTATTGAAAAAATCAAAAACGCCGCTTTGAAATTTGAGCTGCAAAACGGCAGAAAGCCTAAAGTCGCGTGCATGGGGCTTGCTTTTAAGCCCGACATCGACGATTTGCGGGAGTCGCCTGCGCTAAATATAACCAGACGCCTGATCGCAGACGGCGTCGATGTGGTCGCTGTAGAACCCAATATCAAGGCTCACAAGGATTTTGAGATAGTGGATTATAAAAAGGCTATCGAAATTTCGGATATTATCGTATTTTTGGTCGGACATAAGGAATTTAAAGGGCTAAAAATAGAAAAAGAAGTTTTGGATTTTTGCGGAATTTGTAGATGAGTTTTCAAAAAGTAATAGATAGAAATAACCACCTGAATTTTTTTAGATTACTTTTTGCTTTACAAGTGGTATATATGCACTCAACCGAGTGGCTAAAAATACCGCTTTTATGGGGGGGGCACGTGGATAAGTTTCTTAGGCTATTTCCCGGCGTCCCATTATTTTTTCTGGTTTCGGGATTTTTAATTACCGATAGTTATTTAAATAGCGGGAATTTAAAAGAGTATTTTATAAAAAGAGCACTTAGAATATATCCGGCTCTATTCGTAAATATTTTAGTACTTGAGCTAGCTATGTATGTGGGCAAAAATTTTAATGATATCTCGGCATTAAAATACATAGAATACTTCGTGCTCTATGTCATTACCGCCGCTTCAGGTATAGCGGGCTTTATAATCGGTATAAAAAACGACGCTTTATATAATTACGACGGCTTTTTTAGCTCTTATCCGAGCGGCGTTTTATGGACACTTAGCGTCGAATTATCGTTTTATATCGTCCTTCCATTTATTTTGTGTATTAGAAAGGTGATAATAAGAAATTTATTGTTAGTTTTCCTATTTTTTACATCAATGATAATTCCAGCAATCGCCGATGAAAATTTTTACTCCGCTTCAAATTTAAATAAGCTTCTCGAGCTGATATGCTTGCCGTTTTTGTGGATATTTATCATCGGCATGGTCATGAGGCTTTATTGGCTGGATATAAAAAAATATCTCGTAGGCTACGGCTTATATTATATTGCGCTCTATTTGATATTTTGTTTTGCGGCTATAGAGTTTGGAAGCGGGCTTGGAGATTATAAGAGAGGCTTGGAAATTTCTACTGTATTTCAAATTTTCCTTTTGGCGTTAGTGATCTTTAGCATGGCTTTTTCCTACACAAATTTAAAGATAGCTAGAAACACCGATCTCTCTTATAGTACATATCTTTATCATATGCTGATAGTTCAAATTCTAATTAGTCTGGGCTTTGGCGGCTCTTTATGGCTATATCTAATAGTAGTAGCCGCGACGCTCACGATCGCTTGCGTTTCTTGGAATTTTATAGAAAAGCCGGCTTTGAAATTAAAACCAATAAAGGTTGTAAAATGATACAAGCAATAGTTAAAAAAGGTAGGGTTTTAGCAGAGCAGATCCCCGCTCCGAGCGTTTCAAAGGGATGCGTTCTTATAAAAGTAGTAAATAGCTGCATATCGGCGGGCACCGAGATAAGCGGCGTATCAAATAGCGGAAAGAGCCTGATTAGAAGGGCTTTAGAGCAGCCGGAGAACGTAAAAAAAGTCATCAATATGGTGAAATCCGACGGCATAGCCAGCGTCTATGCGAAGGTAAAGGGCAAGCTTGATAGCGGAAGCCCGACCGGCTATTCGCTTAGCGGCGTCGTCATAGCGGTCGGAGAGGGCGTTTCAAATTTTGAAGTCGGAGAGCGCGTTGCCGCAGCCGGTGCAGGACTTGCGAACCACGCAGAATACGTAGACGTGCCAAAAAATTTAGTTATGAAAATGCCGCAGGATATGGACTTCGAGCGGGCTTGCACCGTGACGTTGGGCGGTATAGCGATGCAGGGCGTTAGGCGGATCGATCTAAGGCTGGGTGAGACCTGTGTAGTCGTGGGGGCTGGGATTTTAGGGCTTCTTGCGGTGCAGATGCTTAAAATTTCAGGCGTCAGGGTTACGGTCAGCGATTTTGACGATAGGCGCTTACAGATAGCAAAAGAATATGGCGCAGAGCTCGCCATAAACCCGTCAAGAGACGATTTACTGGACGTCGTTTCATCTTGGAGCGGTGGGCACGGCGCCGATGGAGTACTATTTACCGCTGCTACGAGCAGTAGCGAGCCGCTATCGCAAAGTTTTCAGATGTGTAAGAAAAAGGGCAGAGTGGTGCTTGTAGGCGTTGCCGGCATGCAGATCAATAGAGAGGATATGTATAAAAAGGAGCTCGATTTTCTCATCTCCACCTCCTATGGGCCGGGTCGCTACGACAAGAGCTACGAAGAGCAGGGGCTTGATTATCCGTTTAGCTACGTAAGATGGACTGAAAATCGAAATATGAGCGAGTATCTAAGGCTGGTAAATGAAAATTTGATAAAGCTGGATAAGCTCATAGACGCAAAATATCCTATCGAGCAGGTAACGGAGGCGTTTGAGTCGCTGCAGACTTCGCAGAATAAGCCGCTTATGGTTTTGCTTGACTACGGCGAGGCAAATTTAGCCGAGCTTGATAGCTATCTAAATCACGATAAAAAAATCATCATAAGCTCCGTGCCAGTAAACAGGGATGTGATAAACGTCGCATTCGTCGGAGTCGGCGGATTTGCCACCGGTATGCACCTGCCTAATATCTCAAAGCTTACAGATAAGTATAAAATTTACGCGATCATGAACCGAAGCGGACATAAGGCAAAGGCAGTGGCGCAGCAATACGGAGCGAACTACGCTACTTCAAATTTAGACGATATTTTAAATGACAAAAACGTTGATCTGGTGATCATCTCCACAAGGCACGATAGCCATGCAGAGCTTACTTTAAAGGCGCTTGAGGCTGGTAAAAACGTATTTGTAGAAAAGCCACTTGCGACAAATAAAGACGAGCTTGAAAAGATAAAGAAATTTTACGAAGGGGGAGGCGACAAGCCCGTTTTATTCGTGGGATTTAACAGAAGATTTAGCGCTTACGCGCAGGAGATAAAAAAGCATACGAGCGCTAGAATAAATCCGATGATAATCAGATATAGAATGAACGCGGGCTACATACCGATGGATCACTGGGTGCACGAAAACGGCGGCAGAATGGTGGGCGAAGCATGCCACATAATAGATCTGATGACGGCACTAACGGGCAGCGAGATACAGAGCGTATTTTCGCAGGCTATCACGCCGAGTAATGAAAAATATAGCGCCGAGGATAACAAATCCATCGTCTTAAAATACAAAGACGGTTCGGTGGCAAATATCGAGTATTTCGCAAACGGTAGCAAGGAGCTAAGCAAGGAATTTATGGAGATCCACTTCGACGGCAAGAGCATCGTTTTGGACGATTATAAAAGCCTAAAAGGATATGGAGTGGGGCTGAAAGAAATTTCAACAAACGCAAGCCAAAAAGGACAACTCGAAGAGCTAGAGGCGCTATTTGGGGCTCTAAAAGGAAGCAAAAAAAGCTGGCCGATAGAGCTTTGGGATATGGTGCAGACGACGGAGATTTCGTTTTTGATATAAAAGGCTAAATTTATGACCGGTCAAATTTGCAAAAAGATAAAAAGCAAAATCAAAAATTATATTTTTATCAAGAGAAATTTTAGCGAATATGATAAATTTCAGTGGAGAAGCGCAGAAGAGATAGAGCGTATAAGAACTCAAAAGCTAAAAAATATAGTAAAAAAAGCGGTTGATTTCGTGCCTTTTTATAAAAATTTAGACTTAAAAATAAATTTTGAAAATTTTACTTTAGATGAGTTAAAAAAATTTCCAATTATTAACAAGCAGATGATTAGAGAAAATTTTAAAGACTTTTGCTCGGTAAAATTTAGCGGAAAAGCATCTCATACGTCAGGATCTACTGGGGCTCCGTTTGAATTTAAAGTCCCATATGAAAGCGATGCAATAGAAAAAATTGTAGCGAATAGAGCTTGGGGTATGGGCAAAGATTATACTTATAAAAGTGGCGATCCGATAATTGTTTTAAGGACGTATTCGCCAAAAGCAGGCGAGCCGCTTTATAAAATTTCGGGCGATTATTGGTATTTATCCCCGTTTCATATTAACGAGTCAAATTTGGCTTTATATTTATCCGTTATCGAAAAGTCAAAAGCCAAAATAATAAGAGGATACGCAAGTTCCATATATATTTTTACGCTACTTTTAAAACAAAAAAATATAAAAATACCTCAAATAAAAGAAATTTTAGAAATTTTGGATGAAGATACTTTTCTTAATACAGATGTTTCTTTGTTATCACAAAAAAAGCAGGTTATTCTTAAAATTTTAGAAATAAAATATGCAAGTTTTTTAGGGTATACTATAGCTTTAAAAAATACTTTACCTTTTATTGATGATATTCAAAAGAATATAAATGAAATTTCAAAAAATAATAGATTATTTCTTTTAGACTATAAAAAAATAAGCTATACAAAGGAAGAGATATTAGAAGCATATTATGAAAATAATAAACTAAAAAGAACATCATATCTATATGAGATATTTGGTTATAAAAAAATAAGCACAATTATTAATAAAATTCGTAAGGAAAAAGTATGTCAATACTGTAATGGTAAAGGTAAATTAAGAGAAGAAAATTTATATGAGAATATTGATATAACAGAAACACCTTGCTCTTTTTGTAATGAAACAGGACTTTCAATAGAAGGATTAAATACAGAAATAGAAGGGATTTCAATAAAAGAATGGTATTATGGAAGTATAGATAGAATAAATAAAGATCTTCCAGATGAATTAAAAAATCTCTCTCTTATGTCAAAAATATGTGATTTAAATAAAGAACAACTTATAAAATTAAAAGAATATTTAAAATAAAGGAGTAAAATAATGTTAACATATGATCTTAAAGTAGGATATTCTTGTAACAATCGTTGTAAACATTGTGTTATCGATGATAGCAAAGACATGTTATTAAA
>NZ_CALIBB010000256.1 GCF_938045595.1 uncultured Campylobacter sp. | reverse complement strand
ATCATAGCACTCGGGCGCCGCAAAGATCGGCTACAAAAGCTAGCCGGCGAGCTAGGCAACACGCACATTATCGCCGCGGATATTCGCGATAAAGCTGCGGTGTTTGACGCCGTGAGTGCGCTGCCTGAAAATTTTAAAGACGTCGAGGTGCTCGTAAATAATGCGGGCCTCGCGCTCGGGCTTGAGGGGATCGCGCAGACGCCCGTTGAGGATTTGGAGACGATGGTCGATACGAATATCAAAGGCGTGCTGTATTCGACCAAGGCGGTGCTGCCGTTAATGATCGCGCGCAAAAGCGGCTATATCTTCAATCTCGGCTCGACTGCGGGCGCGTGGCCCTATCCGGGCAGCCACGTTTACGGCGCGAGCAAGGCGTTTATCAAGCAGTTTAGCCGCAATATCCGCAACGACCTGCGCGGCACGGGCATCCGCGTGACGGAGATCGCGCCGGGAATCTGTAAGAGCGAGTTTAGCGAGGTGCGCTTTAAGGGCGACGTAGCGCGCGCCGCAGCCGTGTATGAGGGGGTCGATGCGATCCTACCCGAGGATATCGCGCAGATCGTGCTAAGCTGCCTAGCGATGCCGCACCGAGTAAATATCAACGTCGTAGAGGCGATGGCGACGCAGCAGAGCTGGGCTGGGCTTTTTATCGAGAAGCATTAAATTTTAAGGCGAGAAAATGAAAAAAATTATATTACTAATGTTTTTATCGGTTGCCGCGTTTGCGGTGGATGACGCGACCAGGCAGCATAATGCCGAGCTTTTCGGCATCTGGACGCTAGTGCCGCCCGTCGTGGCGATCGCGCTTGCCTTTATCACCAAAGAGGTGATTTTATCGCTTTTCATCGGCGTTTTTAGCGGTACCTATATGCTTGCAGTCGTGGGTGATAATCCAATCTCTGCGCTTGTGGGCAGCTTTACGGATCTGGTCTCGCGCGTGGTGGGCTCGATGGCTAGCAAAGGCAACGCGGGCGTACTTTTGCAGGTGCTTTGTATCGGCGGCGTGGTCGCGCTGATTAGCAGGACGGGCGGCACGAAAGCCGTGGCGCTCTGGATTAGCAAGCGTGCCAAAACTGGCATCTCGGCGCAAATTTCAACATGGGTTATGGGTCTTTTCGTATTTTTCGACGACTACGCAAACGCCCTGATCGTAGGCCCCGTCATGAGGCCGATCACCGATAAATTTAGAGTTAGCCGCGAAAAGCTCGCTTTCATCATCGACGCCACCGCCGCGCCGATTGCGGGTATCGCGCTAATTTCTACCTGGGTAGGTCTTGAGGTCTCTCTGATAAGAGCGGGATATGATCAGATCGGCGTGCAAAACGTAAACGCCTTCTCGATCTTCGTGCAAACCATGCCGTATCGCTTCTACAATCTTTTCATGCTCGCTTTCGTGGTTTACGTGGCGTTCATGCGTAGAGATTTCGGGCCGATGCTCTCTGCCGAAAGGCGAGCGGCGAGCGGCGAAATCCACTCTAAAAATTCTAACATCGCCGAGCTCGAAGATAAAACGCTAGAGCCCAAAGAGGGGATCAAGCCGCAAGCTTCAAACGCCGTTATCCCGCTTATAGTGTTAATCTGCGGCGCGTTTGCGAGCTTTTATTTTAGCGGGCTAAGCAAGCTTGAAGGCGATGCTCTCGCAGCCGCAAAAGCCGCTCCGCTAAGCTTTGCGACGCTTCAGGCGACGTTCGGCAACGCGAACTCGTCGGTCGCGCTTTTTCAAGCGGCGCTTCTTGCTACGGTCGTGTCTATATTTATGAGCGTTTACCGCAAAATTTTTGACGTCAGAGAGGCGATCTCTACGTGGATCAAGGGGTGGAAGACGATGATCGTCACGATCGTGATCTTGCTGCTTGCCTGGTCGCTCAGCTCTGTCATCAAGGAGCTCGGCACGTCGCGCTATCTAGTCGATATGCTGAGCCAAAACACGCCGAAATTCTTGCTTCCGGTAGCGATTTTCGTGCTGGGCTCGTTCATTAGCTTTTCGACGGGCACGAGCTACGGCACGATGGGAATTTTAATGCCGCTTGCCATACCTTTGGCAAACGCCGTGGGACTTCACTACGGGCTTTCGGGCGATGCGCTTCACGCCTATATGATCGTAAATATCTCAGGCGTGCTAACCGGCGCGATTTTCGGCGATCATTGCTCGCCGATTTCGGATACCACGATCCTTTCGTCGATGGGCGCGGGCTGCGATCATATCGAGCACGTAAAGACGCAGATGCCTTACGCTCTATCCGTCGGCGCGGTCGCCGTGGTGGCGGGCTATCTGCCCGTAGCGCTAGGACTTAGCGTCTGGATCGCGCTGCCGATGGGGCTTGCCGTTACGTGGGCTCTCGTGCGGTTCGCAGGTAAAAAGATAGAGGAGTAGCTCCCGCAAATTTTAAATTTGCTTTTAAATTTTAAATTCCGCAGCGATGCGGAATTCTACTGGGCGAAATTCTAATCCGCCTCGCGGAATTTCACTCTGTAAAATTCCGTCGCGCTAGTAAAATTTTAAAACGAAATTTCAAAAAGCGCGAGCAAATTTTAAAAGCTGAATTTTAACGAGCCGCGTTAAAACGGCGCGTGCGCCCGCAATTTAAAATTTTTAAAGTAAACGGATAGTAAAATACCGATAAATTTCAAACAAGGAGAATGAAATGAAAAATCCTAAAATGTTCCTCTGGGGGGGGGGTGTTAGCTGCTTTATTAGTTGGTTGTGATAATACGGAGGTTAAATCTTTGGAATATTATGAGAACCATCCCGATGAGGCAGAAAAAGTTTTCAAGCAATGCGATTTTGATAAGTTAAAGGAGGGTAGCAACGCCTATAAAAACTGTAAAAATGCTAAAGAAGCTTATGAATTTAATGAAAGTAAAAAGTTCTTTTCTGGAACAAATCCGTATAAGACAAAATAATCCTGCGTGGCGCTGAATTTTGTGGTAAAAATCTCGCCTGCGAAATGATACGGCCCGAAATCTTGCTTTACAGATTTTAGAATTTCGAATTTTAAAATTCCAAAGCCTGCGAGCTTTTGGCTGCCGCGGAAAAGACTTGCGGGCTTCGCGGCGCCTTGAAATTTAATCATTTTAAAATTTACGCCGCGTGGCTAGACTAAATTTAACTCGGTGGCACTTTGCGAGGCGCACTAAATTTTAACCTCGCGCGCACTTTATCCGCGCCCCAGTCTAAATTTAAAATTTCAAATCCGCGGCGACAGTTCGTGCGGCGCGAGGAATTCCTCACATACAGCAATCTGACTTACGCTATTAAATTTAAAGAAGCGACGGCGTCTTTCTCGCGCTATGCTGCTTCAAGTCGTACGGCGGCGTTGTGCGTTAAATTTTAAATTTACGTGCCAGGCGGCGGAAGGCAGCATTTGCCCCGTAAAATTTTAACTTTCGCGCGCCGGACGACGGCTAGGCGCTATTGCTCGCATGTTGTTGCGAAGCCGCTTCTAAATCGCCGAGCCGAGTTAAATTTTCGCACGGCGAAATTTTAACCTATGCGGTACGATTTACAAAACGGCGAAATTTTGAGTCTGCGCTGCGATTTATAGCGCATCAAAATTTTAACTTTCACGAAACGATCTGCGATGCGCTAGAATTTTAATTTACGTAGCGCGATTTGCGCTGCGATAAAATTTTAACCCGCGCTGCGGCTCACAGGCGCGTAGCCTAGTCGATTGCTCGCATCGCATCGAGCCGCTTTAAAAATATCTCCACCTTGTGTAGTTGCGCCGCATCTAGCGCCCTGCTCGAGTAAAAATACTCCACGCTGTTGCCGTTTGGATAATTCACTCGCGAAATACCCGCCTCTTCGCTTCGCGGCTCAAATTCTAAGGACAAATCCGCGCCGCCTCGAGAATAAAGCTTGAGCTGCGAATTCGCAGCTACGGCGCGTGGCGACATGCGGCATTTGTCTTCGTCGCACTGCTCTACGCCGCGGGCATTGACCGCCAGCTTACCGTCGCGTTCGAGGATTGCGTCCAGCTCGCCCGTTTGCGAATTTGCGTTAAATTTTATATCGCCGCCCGTGTTAAATTTAGTCGCCCGCGAGGGCAAATCCTCGCCGCACGCAAGCTTTAACCCTCCGCCCAGCTCGCTTGCAAGGCGGTTTAGCGTGCCGTCGATGCCGTCGATGATGCGTACGTGAGGCGGTAAAATTTCGTGCAAAACGTCCTTGAAATAGTTAAAATGCGTGCAACCAAGCACGAGCGAACCGAGGCGCTCAAGCTCAAATTTAGCTAGTTCCTCCCGCAGATACGCCCGAACCGCAGGCGAGTCAAACTCCAAATCCTGTGCAAACTCCACGAGGCGAGGCAGCGGCAGGCTCCACGTCTCGCACTCCAGCCGCCCCACGAGGCGCGCGAGCTTCTCACCCGCGATCGTTAGCGGCGTGGCGATGAGCAGCGTCGGGCGCGCGCCGAAGCTGTCCGCAGCGAGCTTGACGGCGGGCTCCATGCCGATGACGGGCACGCTAAATGCGCCGCGAAGCTCCGAGATAGCCGCGCTCGTGGCGGTGTTGCAAGCTACGACGACCGCGTCCGCGCCGTGCGCGACCAAAAACCCGACCGCATCGAGGCTCAGCCGCACGATCTCGGCCCTGCTTTTCGTGCCGTAGGGGACGTGATCCTCGTCGGCAAAATACAAAAACTCCGCCCCGCTAAACCGCCGCAGAGCCTCGGCGAGCACGCTTAGCCCGCCGATACCCGAGTCAAAAAACGCTATTTTCAAATCTTTATCCAAGGTTAAATTTCAAAAAAGGGATTATAGCCCAATTCAGGTAAAATTTAAATTTTGAGCGGGCTTGGTGGATCTGCGGTCGGAATTCTCGCTACCTTATTAAAATTCGCGATAAATTTAATCAATTTCTTAGGGGGGGGTAGAATTAGCCAAATTTTACCCGGAAAGGATACTAAATGAAAAAATTGCTATTTGCGTTGGCGCTCGCCGCTTGCTTTGCGTTCGGCACGCCTGATCTTGCGACTGCGGAAAAAGAGTGCAATGACGGCAATATGGAGTCTTGCCTTAGAGCCGCTTTACAATACGAAGACAATACTAAAACACTTAAGCTGCTTGAAAAAACCTGCGACGGCGGATATGAGCCAGGTTGCCTTGTAATGTCGATCAGAATGATGCAAGAAAATCCTAAAAAAGGCATCGAATATCATGAAAAAAGATGCGATGCGGGAGACGCTACTTATTGTGGACTATTGGGATCAATGTATAGTGACGGAGATGGGGTTGAGAAAGATATATCAAAAGCGATAATCTACCATGACAAAGCTTGCAATCTAGGGCAAAAGCTATCAGCGCTATCATGCAGTATGTTGGCAGAGATGTACCGTAAAGGAGACGGTGTAAAAATAAATTTAATGAAGGCGGCGGTTTATGATAAAAAAGGTTGCGATATAGCGGACGAGCTAGCGAGTTGCTATAATTTTGCGCTATTTAACTACAACTCTAACGATAAAAGCAAAGCCGCGCAATACTTTAAAAAAGCTTGCGATCTAGGCAAAAATAAAAATTCTCTTTTTATGAATCTGCCCGAGTTTAAAGAGCTTTGGCAAAAATCCTGCGATATGTATGAGCTACTAAAATAGCGCGCCGAGTTGCGGCCGGTACAATACGCGTCGGCTGCGGATTAAAATCCCGCCGCCTTTAAATTTAAATCGTGGCGGTAGGCTACTAAGCTCAACGATAAAATTTTAAATTAATCGGGCGATATGCGGCAGAATTTAACGTAAATTTACACGGATCCTGCATAGATTTTGGCGCAAGCAAAGCGCGAAAAAAAGACGCAAATTTGTCATAAATAAAATACGTGCCAAAAAGCATAGATTGGCACGCAGCAAAATTTTAAGTTAGAATTTATGAAATCTTATGCGCTTCGCCTCTGCACGGATCGGACGAAAGTAGAATTGCAAGATTGGAATTTACGCAGTCGCGCGTATAAAGCTCCGCGCCAATTTTTTGATATGGAATTTAGAATTTTAATTCCTAGAGCTTCGAATCTGGCGCTGAGCCTTGAAATATCGTAGCGATAGAATTTTAAAATTTGCCGCCGCATCGCTTTAAAAATCTTGCTTGAAAATTTTAATTACGCAGCATAAAATTTTTCATTTCTGCCAGGGCGCTGCGTTTTTCTATAAAAATTTTGCTCTTTTGCTCTGGTGCTGTGTTTTCGTCGTAGAATTTCGCGACTTTTTACGGCGCAGAATTTTTAGCGCGAAGTTCCTCATTATTTTTGCTTGTTAAAATTTAAGTGATAAATCCCACGATGTTAAATTTGCACGACATAAGGCTCTTGTCGCTCCACGCCACTTTGAAGCGGAATGAGATAAATTCTACGTGGCGCAAAAGGCGCCCGATTAGGCTTTGCGGCGTCCTTGCATACTGCGCAAAAGCGCGATCTCCTCCGCCCAGAGGCTATCGTCGATGGTTTCTAAAATCAGCGGGATCTCGTCGATGTTCGGGTCGTTCATGATGTTTTCAAATGCCCCAAGCCCCAAAAATCCGCGTCCGAGGCTCTCGTGCCGATCTTTGCGCACGCCAAGCTCGTTTTTCGTGTCGTTTAGGTGCATGCCGCTTAAAAATTTATAGCCGATCGCGCGGTCAAACTCGCTCATCGTGCGCTCGTAGGCCTGCGGGCTGCGGAGGTCGTATCCTGCGGCGAACGCGTGACAGGTGTCTATGCAGACGCCGATGCGATCTTTGTTTGAAATTTTGCCGATCACGTAAGCGAGCTGAGCGAAATCATAGCCGAGATTGGAGCCCTGGCCGGCGGTGTTTTCGAGCACGAGCTTGACACTTGCGGTGTTTGCGATGGCGAAATTTAGCGATCCTGCGATATTATCCAGGCACACTTGAGCTGAAATTTCATTTAGATGCGAGCCTGGATGAAAGTTCAAAAGCTTAAGCCCGAGCGCCTCGCAGCGGCGTATCTCGCCCACGAAGGCGTTTAGGGACTTTTCGCGCTCTGCCTCGCGCGGATGGCCCAAATTTATGAGGTAGCTGTCGTGCACCAAGACATGCTCCGCGCGGATGCCGCTTTGCTTTAACGCGTCCTTAAACGCGACGATCTCCTCCGCGCTAAGCGGCGGCGCGTCCCATCTGCGCTGATTTTTGACGAACATCGCAAACGCGTCCGCCCCGATCTTTGCGGCGTTTAACGGCGCGTTAGAAACCCCGCCGCTAGCACTCACGTGCGCTCCGATCCGCTTCATTCTGCCTCCTAAATTTTATTTTACGCTGCGTGCGCCGAAATTTCATAAACCCGAGCTGCGCGCGAATTTTTAAATTTAAATGCGCGCTTTTTCTTTCGCACATACGCGCTGCTTAGTAAATTTCGCCGCGAAGAGCCGGCGCAGAGCGCCAATAAAACCGCGCCGTTTGCAAAGCCCGGGTAGCTATCCCGCCGAGTAATGGAATTTTGACCGCTCGCGCCGTGTTTTGTGCGGCTGCTAGAGAGCAGTATTCCCGCGCTTACAAACGTAAGATGCGTAGAATTTTACTCGTTAGCGCCGCCTGCGGAATAGCGTTTTGCGCGCTACAAACACCCGCCGCGCAAAATTTTATGGCAGCTCGCGGATTTTAATCTTTACGCCGCGCTTTACGTCGGCGAAGCTTATGGATCTTCCGCCGCCGTCTTTGCCGCGGCAAACCTTATAATCGATAGAGCCATCTTGCAGGCTTTGCGCTAGGCAACGGCGCTCGCCCGCGTCGCTGCCGCCAAAGATCGGCTTGCCGTCTAGGATTTGGCCGAGAAGCCCGCGGTAGTGCTCGGCGCCGAAGAATTTTTTATTGAAAACGAGCTCGTCGTCGCACGCGCCGTTCATGCAAATTTTATCGCCTTTTAAAACCAGGCTCAGCACGCTGATGCCGCTTGCATAAATTTGAACCTCGGTTTGGTTTTTAAATTTGCGCATAAAGCCCGCGTCGCTGGTGCGAGTAAGTGGCGAAATGACGGTGAAATTTACAGCTTGCGTAGAAGCGGGCTTGAGCGCGGTGGTAGCGCAGCCTGCGAGCAGAAGCGAAAGTGCAAGCGGCGCCAGAAAAGAGCATTTCATAAATAATCCTTAATTTAAGTTGGGTTTAAGTGCGTCTTGAGTAGAATACCGCCTTTAATCTTAATACCAGATTAAGTGGCCCCTTCGTCTAACGGTTAGGACATCGCCCTTTCACGGCGGTAAAACGAGTTCGAATCTCGTAGGGGTCGCCACTTCTAGTTTTAAAATTTTTTGACGCAAATCTTAGTTTTTGTAAAATTCTAAAATTATGCGCTTTTGCTGCTTCCTGCGCTACAAAATTCCAAGACTGCAATAAAAATTCTACCTGATAATTTTAAAATTTATCCCCGCCGAATTTACGTAATAAATTTTATGCGGATATATGGAACTTAATGAAATAAAACTCGCAAATTTAGCTCTTTCTAAAAAAAATTCGCTAAATTTATTGAATGCAAAATTTTAAAGAATACGTAAATGAAATTCTAAAAAATCATCCTGGCGAGCGCGTCACGAGCTTTAGTTTCGAGGGCGAGAAATACTGGCTCAAGCAGCCGGAGCTGCGCATCCGCGGTGGATTACTTACGAAAATATTCAAAGCTAATCCGAAAGCCGCTTTCGATTACGAAGCGCTAAAATGCGAGAGTTTGTATGCAGCCGGCGCGCCTGTGCCGCAGCTGGTGCTGCGAGACGAGAACTTTTTCGTACTCAAAGACGGCGGCACGCCGGTGGACGAGGTGCTAAAAAGCTCGGATGAGGCATCTTGCGTGGCGCTCATTCAGGGCTACGCTGCGGCGTTAGCACATCTACATTCGCGCGGCTTCATACACGGCAGACCCGCACTGCGCGACGTCTTAGTAAAAAACGGCGAGATGAAATTTATAGATTTTGAAAATCGCGGCGAGCGCGGTGATCTGCAAAAAGCTAAAATGCGAGATTTTTTGCTGTTTGTCTATGATCTGTGCCGTGAAGGGCTGAGCGAAGGCTCGGTGTGCTCTGGCATTCGCACCTACGCCTCAAGAGGCGGGCAGGACGTAGTGCAAAGTGCGTGGACTACGGTACTTGCGCTACGTCCAATATATTTTGTCGCCAGGCTCTTGCCGCAAAAATTTAAGGATCTAAACGCGTTCGTGCGCACATTTGAGCTCTGCCTAAAAATAATTGAGGAAAACGATGGTCAAACAAAGTAAATTCGCCAAATTTAAGCTGGTGATTATACTCGCCTATATGTCGGCTCTGGCGCCCTTGTCTACCGATATGTATCTGCCCGCGCTGGAAAAGGTAAAGGCAAGCTTTGCTACGAGCGAGTTTTACACTCAGCTATCGGTTGCGAGTTTTTTCATCGCTTTTGCGCTAGGACAGCTCGTTTATGGGCCGCTAAGCGATAAATTTGGTCGTAAAAAGCCGTTATACGCGGGTATTTTGCTTTTTATATGTGCGTCGCTTGCTTGCGTGAGCTTTGATAGCGTTTACGCGTTTATATTCTTTAGATTTTTACAAGCTTTGGGCGGGTGCGCGGGAGTGGTACTTGCGCGAGCCGTTATTAATGATAAATTCGAGCTGAACGAGGCTGCGGCGATGTTTGCGCTGATGATGGTCGTAGGCTCGCTAGCTCCGATGCTAGCACCAACTCTAGGTGGATTTGTGCTAGATTTTTTCTCATGGCAAGCGATTTTTGCGATTTTGTTTGCGCTTGGAATTTTGCTTTTTGCATTTATATTTTTCGGACTCGACGAGAGCGCTCAGATAGACAGGACTGCTACACTTAGCGTAAAAGGCGTGCTTGGCGAATACGGCATAATCTTGCGAAATAAAGAATTTATGCGCTATACGCTAGGATTTGCAGTTGCGATGAGCGCGCTTTTCGCTTATATCACGGGCTCTAGCTTCATATTTTTGGGCTATTATGGGCTGGGCGAGCATGCCTTTGGCGTAATATTTGGCATCAACGCTCTTGGAATGACCCTCGTTTCGGCACTAAATGCCAAACTCGTGCAAAATCGCGAACCCACAGCTTTATTAAATTTCGGCCTAATAGCGATGCTTGTGACGAGCCTGATTTTGCTCGCATGCGCTATGCTTGGCCTTCCCTTCATCTGCTTTGAGGCTTCGCTTTTCGTATTGCTTTCATCGCTCGGCTTTGTCGCGCCTAACGCCACGACGCTTGCGATGGCGCTGTATAAGGACGGCAACTCGGGCGCAGCTTCGGCGGTACTGGGGACTGCGCAGTTTGCTATTGCCGGGGCTATTTCGTTTATCGTGGGTGCAGTAGGAGCGAATAAGCCGTTTTTGCTCGCGAGTGTGATGGCGATTTGTGCTCTTTGTGCGAACGCTGTGTATTTTTTATTGCGAGAAAAGTGTAAAACCGCTTTTCAAATCAAAGTGAATTTACGCTTAAAATCAAAGTGGAGTAAATTCGGCGGTTTTCCACTTTGATTTGAAACGTAAATTTTTATTTTAAAACGGCTTTTTAAATACCTTTAAAAGTTTAATATATTTGAGTTTAAAAAAGAATTTAGTATAGATTTATCGAGCGATCGATTTTCATATGTTCGTTTTGTAGAAACCGCGCATATACCTTGATCGTCATGTCTAGGCTCGCATGACCCAGTATTTGAGATACCCATTTCAGTGGGATTTCGCCCCTTACCGCACGCTCGACCATGTGGGTTGCGAATGTGTGGCGGGTATGTCTGGCGCTTCGGTATGGGATATCGCATTCAGCTAGAAATTTACGCCACCTGCCGTTGCCGAAAAGCGACGTAGAGCCGAAAAGATGATCTCCCCTTTCCGAAAAGACCCACTCGCAATCCCGATCCTCTTTAAGCCGGGCGATGTATGGCAGCAGCGGCGTAAATATAGGCACGATCCTATCCTCTCCGGTTTTGGTGCGAGGTTTGATAAGCCCGTCCGTGAGGCTCTTGCTGATCGATATACTCATAGCTTCCATATCTATATCATCCCAGCGCAGAGCCAAAATTTCGCAGCATCTAGCTCCCGTATAGAACGCAAAAGCAAGAAAGCTCTCAAGCCGCCCGCTGGCCTTTGAAAGCATCAGATCTACCTCCTCCGCCGAGAATGGATCTGTTTTGCTGCGCGGAATCTTCGGATATTTTACGTCCACAAACGGGTTTTTCGCAAGTTTCCCGGCTTCTACTGCTTGTGCGCAGGCTCTGCGCCAGCACAGCACGACGCGCTTGATAGTGCTCGGGGCTAGACCTTCCTCAAGCCCCGCCAGCCACTTTTGAATATCCACTTTCTTGATGCAGGCGGCATCTTTCGGCAGATATTTCGTATGTGAGAACGCGAACTTTTGCTTGCGGCCCTGTTCAAAATTTATCTGCCCGAGAGCTTCGAGATAGTCTCGGGCTATAGTTGCGAGGGTCATATCACGCCTCCTGTAGCGCCTTGAGCGAGCTAAAACGTTGCAATACCAGCTCGCCGCTTTCATTTTTGACGACCATATACCAAACCTTGCTATCGCTTTTCCAGCTGCCGTCATCAAGCCGTGCCTCAAATTTGTCGCCTTCTTTTGCCCTGAAGGTGAAAGAGGTATCGTAATATTTGTGTTTGCTGTCCCAGTTCTTGCCGTTGCAATCGATGAATTCTCTGCTGATCTTGCCATCTGCAAAGCTGAGGCGAGCCATATATGCGTGACCGTTTTTTCTAGGGTCTATGCTCTCAAACGTCTCGACAATGAACTGCTTGTCTGCTTTGCGGCCCTCTATGATAGCCTTTGCTTGGGTGATGAGCTCAAGCAATTTTTCATCCGACAATAAAGCTAGATTTTCCATTATTTACCCTTTATAACGCGTTCAAGTTCGTTGATATCAACGTCTATATCTAGCATGCGTTGATACTCCGCCCGCTTTTCAGCGCTCTTTAGGTTGTGCACGAACCATGAAAAAACCTTTTTGTCGGTATCGTTTAGTCTTATAGCCTCTCTGTCCTCTGCGGAGAGGATAGTATTGATGAATACTTCGATTCGCTCTAGCGTAGTGTTTGACGGGAAAGTTCCAGTGGTGTCTATGGCACCGTGTATGCCGTTTCGCCATCTTGCGATGCCGGAGAGGATCGCGTTTGCCTCGCCTTTGTTGTAGTAGCTTTTCATTTTTTATCCTTTATGGTATAATAAAGGCTCCTTTGGGAGCAACTTGTGCGGCGAGATGTTTTTTTTATTGGGTCTCGCCGCATCTCTTGAGATTGTATCGTTTCAATCTCTTTTTATGGCATAATTGTATCGTATCAATACTTAAAAACTTCTTAATGATGTATCTTAAAAATACAAAACCTTGATTTCCTTGTATTTTTTTGCTACAATTCCGAAAAATATAATATAGGTAATGTAAAATGGATAAAGAAAAATTTCAAAAAATGCTGGATGCTGCGGGTCTAAATAAAAAAGAGTTCGCCGAAATTTCTAAAATCCCATACCCGACGGTGCGCGGCTGGGGATCCACTACGTCGTTTCCTCCCTACCTTGAGTTTTTGATCGAAAGCTACGTCAAAAGCCGTAAATTTGACAAGATCAAAGAGATCATCAAAGACGAAATAGCCGCAGAGCTTTAGAATATGCGTATAGACGGGTAAAGGCCGTTTAAAAGGCCTTTAACTGCTTCAACAATACGCAAAAAAACCTACTGCTATTCTCCTATTCGATTCACAACCTGCACTGCGAATTCTTGCCCTTTTACGGCGGCAAGTAGTGCGCTTAAAGCCGCACAGGAGTCTTTCACTCCGTGCGCGCCCAAAGATGAACCCAGTAGCACGCAGCCCTCGGTATTACGCCCGTTGTTGCCCGAATGGATCAAGATGCAGCGAGTTTTTGGCACCAGCTCATTCCATAAAAGCGGCAGACGAACTCTAAATTTCGGGCTGTCGTGCCAGGCTATTTGATAGCGCCCTTGCGGTATGCGTCTATCCATACCGCTTTGTGTAGTATCAGGGCCCGCAGGCTCGCAGGTATATCCCTTTAGCACTTCCTTTTCGCCGTCGCGCAATACGAAGCGCCCCAGCGTCATATCATCTACTTCTTTAAACCTTGTAATTTCTAAGACCATAAATCCTCCTTAAATTTACTTCTCGGGCGAGCAAAACGAGCGTAGCGACGCAAGGCGAAGCCGAAGCGGCGTTTCTTGCGAGCGTAGCGAAGCAGAGCTAAGCCCGCCCTACGAGCGAAAAACTCAAAAGCTAAATTTGTTTATAAATTTGACTTTTTTTACCGCCTCGCCAGTTTTGCGCACTAGCACCTTATATCCGCTACCTTGCTTCGGCGTGTCGCTTTTTATCTGCGCGCGTATCATATTTTTTATCGTCTGCTTTAGTCCCATTAAAAATCCCACCTTTTTGCCGTTATGTTTACGAATGCGCCGCTAGCCGTGACGCGAGTCTCTACCGCCGTGACGATAAATCTGTCCTCCCCGGGTGCTGCAGGCACGCTATAACGGGGCATATCTATCTTTATGATATCGCCTGTGCGCACGCTTTGAAGCGGAGCGCGCAAGCTAACCTCGCTTACGCGCGCGCCGTGGTCCAAAAAATACCTGCGGGTATAAGCCTCTATGACGCGCTCGTCCTGATCCAGATCGAGCTTTATTTGGCCGTGCAGCTCATCACTTCGGTCAAATATAAACTTCACTGCTCCCCTGGCACTTTTTTTCTCACTCCCTTTGATCTGCGTCATTTCTCCTCCTCCCAAGAATACCAATACCACTTTTTCAATGCTTCTAAATCGCCTTCTTGCGGATGTTCGCCGGTCATATTATAGACATATGCCAGGGCGTTAAATTCGTTTAAAAAGATGTCCGCATAGAGCTTTTCGCGGATCTTTTTATACTGACCGGGGGCTTGCAACCTAGCAAAGTGCCAATACTCGGGCGGCTTTATAGCCTTCCTTTTAGGGGTTCTGCTTTGCGAAAAAATCCCTATACCCCACCATCTTTCGTAATAATTTATGGCTCTATCATCCGCCCATAATACTATCTCGGTCAATTCGTCTTTAAGGGAGATCTCCTCCTTATAGGTATATTCACGGACCCGACGACTATCTGGGTAATATTCCGTGTCTAATCCAATATAATATACCTCCATTTTTAGTCTATTTCCCTCTTTGATAAATAGGCTAAGCGCGGTCGTATACCCGGGCAGTGCAGGACCTTTGAATACATCCTCCCCCTTCCAAACCGAGTGCAGAGAAACTGCGGCTAAAAATTTCTTTTTTAACGCGCGCTTAGCTCTTTCAAAGCCGAAGGCGTTTTTGATATATTTTTCGCTTTTGCCTTGTGGGTTTTGGCAGAAAAATAATCTATATTCGTTCAGCATGTTTTTTACGGTTTTGAAGTAATCGCTTTTTCCTCTTTTGTTTGCAAAATCCAAAAAGGGCGTAGTTTTTGTTTTGCTTCCATCGCTATTAGGAACTGCAAAATATAACTCTCTGCTTAAAGCGAAGCGAAACATCTCCTTTACGCGAATCTTTTTGCCGTCGTCGCAGAATATCAAAAGCTCATCGTCTCTTACATCATAGGTATCGTGATATTGTTGCTTTCGGTCAGGATACGCCTGAATCGACACAAAATCTATGATTGAATTATCATTATAAAACGGTACAAATTTTTGATCGTCGAGATAGATGCGATAATCGCCAAGGGCATAAGTATCATAGCTCTGCCCCACAGGTTTTCTATTGTGTCCGGGCTTTTTACCGCTTAGGGGCACCAGATACGAGCCTTCAAGCGCCTTATAGTATTTCCTGCTAGCCGTGCCATTAATAAGTTCAAGCTTGATCCACTCTTTGGTCTGTCCCCTATATCCGCCATTGCTTTCGTCTGCTATAAACTCCATCTTAGCCCCACATTAGTAAAATTCCCATTTGTGCGTAAATCCCGCCGCTATCATCCGTAAGCTCCATATTTATGGGCGTAGGTCTGGAGCAATCTCCTATATCTTTTAGATGGTATATGCTACTTTTTTCATCGGGTTTCTCGCTGGACCAGCTAGGATTGCCCGCACTATCTACCGCCTCAAGGCGATATGCCTTGCCTCTATCATTCACAAAAAATAGCGGGGTTTTGAAGCTATGAAGCGTTTTTGTGGGATCGGTAGTATCCGGGGCGCTTGAATACTTTATTAGCTTCAATATCGCTTCGATATCTTGCCCGCCCAGCTTCCCGCCCTCGGGTATATAAAGCTTGCCCTGCCATGCGTCTTCGTCGAAGCTCAGTATGGTCGAAAATCTATCTGCTACTATGGCACAATAAACCCTAGCGACGGGGTTTGTTGCCTTAGCCCATACCGTAAAGCGACCCCTAGGGCTTGAAGTACCGTTGCTGCGTTTGCGACTAAAAATACTAGAGCTTAGGCTAAAGTCTGAATTCGTATCTCCTGAATCCATTTTTAGCGCCTTTTCGCAGGCGGCATCTTTGTATAATACTACGTCAGCCATCTTCAATCCTTCTCTTTAATTTCATTAAAATCGCAGCTAAATTCGTTTGCGAAATAGCCTATATTCATCGTCTTTTCCAGCTTTCCGTCTAAATATAGCTCTAGCTTATAAGCTCCATAATCATTAAATTTAATCTCTACCTCCCCAAACGGATTGGCGCTAAAGCTTTGCGCGCCGAGCTTAAAGCTGACATGCGCAATAAGCGCGCTATCTACGTTAAAATCGCGCATCAAGCTAAAGGTGTGGGTGTAACCTTTAGGGTAGTATTTGGTGATCTCGTATCTATGCAGATGATCTATTTGCAAATTTTTATACTCCGCTTTTATGCTTAGAGCGGAGGGTAGATCGCGCGGGGGGCATACGAAAAGATAGATATTGCTTTCATAAGCTACCTTTAGCGTTCCGCTTAGAGGCCCGTCAAAGCAAAGGACGTTATCTTTGTATATATTGCCCTTCTGCTCCTGCGTCGTTTGGGCGCTAAAGTATATCGGCGTGCCGTCAAGGCTCACGGCGATTAGCTTTTTTATAAAGCCCGTAAGTTTTACATAGATATCCTCACTTAGCTCAAACTCCTCCACCGCGCGATAATCGGCAAAGAATGAGGCATCGGGCACGTTTAGGCTAATATCTTTCGCCTCCCAAGCAGGGGTTGCGAAAATTTTACCTACCGCACGAAGCGGAGAGATCACATACACATCGCCGTTTTCATCATCTTTATATCTTACAACCTCCCTCGGGGTTACCGGGTGGGGATCGGGATCGATCACCGCAGTAAGCTCCGCCTGCGAATATACATCCTCGTTTTTGTCGTTAAAAACTATCGTATCGATATTTTGCGGAGCGCTAAGGCTAAGGTTAAAATCAATTACGTTATCCTCGTTAAACTCCATTACGGGCGCGCCGTCTCGGGCGATATAGAACCTATCGCTTATAAAAATTCCGCGATCGTTCGCCCAAAAACTAAGCCCTATGCCCTCTAGCGCCGAGGCTAGCGATTGAACGTCCGAATATGAAAGCCCTGCTAGCGGAGTATCTTGCGGTGCATCGCAAAGAAAGCTTACCCTTTGCCCCAAAAGGGCTAAATCTTTTAAGCTTGATATCCCTTTGGGTAACTTAAGCGGGGTTTTGGCGACGAGCTTTTTAAAATTTGCATCTATGCTTAAAACTTCGCTCACCTCGAAAAGGCTATCCTCAAAATGCGAGCAGCTTATTATAATTTCATCTATCGGAGCAGAGAGAGAGGAAGCGGCGATTTTCAAAGACGCTGTCGCTTGCAGCTCGCCTTCCTCGCTACAAATGCTAAGCTCGCTAATGCCGCGAAGCTCACTTTTTACGCCGCCTTTTAAGGCAAAGACCTTAAAGCCGTATTCTACTACCATCGCTCTACCTTTTTATAAATCGTAGCGGCGGGGCGGTAGGCTCTATTCCTCCAGCAAAAAGCAAGAATTTTTGAGTGCAGAGCGGGCTTTAAGATGAAATTTTCCTCAATTTTAAGATTATAAATTTTTGCTTTGATCACGGCTAGCTTAAAGTCATATTGTGCACTTCCACGGGCATTGCCGTTAGTAGCTAGATAAAAATTAGCGGCTACTCCCTTCGGCCTTATGGCTCCGAATATTAACATACTCAGATACTTATCCGTATAGCTATCGCAATATCTCGTCCATGGACGAGTTTGCGAAATTTCTACCTTATATCCTAATTTGAGTTTATGCACGGTCGCTCCAATACGCCGCTAAATAATAGCGGAAATCCACCCGCTTCGTAACGTCGGCAAAGCTTACCCGCCTGATAAGTTTGACGGCATGCACCGCCTTACTCGCAGAAGGTCCGCTTTCAAATAAAGGAAGCAAAAGAAAGGCGAGCTCCCCCTTTTTGATATAGGATAGATCCTCGCCCGTAAAGCTTATTTTATTACCATTTACCTTATCTACTCGCAAGGCGTTTGTCGTGCCTGAAAAAGCGTAACATTCCCCCTCGGTCGGCATACCGCCGCTTAAGGAATTAAACTCTAATGCGTCTTTTCCCTCGCCGCTTACTTCGAATATTTTCATCTCGGTTCCTCCGACGCTTGCACCTAGATACTCTATATTACGCTTTTCATAGATTAGAGTTATATGCGGATAAAAGGTAGCGGCGAGATCCGTAATTTTTGCATAGATCGTTACTTCGTCGGTTTTTGACGAGGGGGCCAAAATCGAAATCGCAGGATCCGGAAACGGGCGATCCCCCGTAGATACCGCCTGCGTGCATTCCTCGTTTTTATAAAAATTTATATTCGTTGCCATTAAATTGGGCCTCCTTTTTTATAAATTTGACTTTTCGCAAAATTTTTAAACCTCTTTGAATTTAAGTGTCAGATAAAAGAGCGGCTCTGCGCTTTTAAAAAGCGGCTCGGCACTTACTGCAGCGTCCGTATAATCAAATCTTGCTCTGATTTGCCCCGTATCAGTTAGCAACGCAAGCTCGCTATCGGCAGAGCTTTCGGCTAGAGCGATCAGGGCGTCTATGCAGGCTTTGCTTTGCCATGCGATCTCATCACTGGAAAATACGAGGGCTCTGTTTTTGCGCTCCCTTAAAAATACTATCTCCGCTCCGCTTATAGCGGTCTCGCTTGCCGCTGTTAGCGAGTAGTTTCTAAACTCGTCTTGCAAAAACAAAGGCTCGTCGAGTTTTACGTTTTCTACGGCTTTTAATCTCATACTCCGGCTCCTTTTAGATACCTTTGAAGCGCTGCTGCGGTATCTTCGTCGGTTTGAGCTTTGTAGCTCGCCCCGCCTAGATTGAAGTTTAAATTTACGTTTTTAGCAGCAGCGGCATTCGGCTTTATAAACTCGGCGGCATAACCCTCTATGTTTAGACCCTGCTTCGCTCTGGATAATAGATCCTCGGCAAGAGCGCGGAAGTTTGTAAAATAATCGTTTCCCTTAATCCTAAAAAATCCCGGATATTGCTTATTCCATGACCTAACGGCGTCAAGCCCGTTTCTAAAAAGCTTTTTGTCGATCATCTCATAAAATTTATCGGAGAGCCTATTGGCTAGCCTCCTAACGTCTGCGGAGCTTACGCTCATATCTATTCTTTGCATAAACTCGCTGTTTTGGCGAGCTAATACAAGTCCGCCGCTAGCGAAGCGGGCTAACTTCTCTTTTGGGATCGCTCTAGCGTTTAGCCGTGCAAAAAATTTAGCGCCGTAGTAGTCCACGGCTCTGACGTTTTGAATAAACTCACCCCTGCTTAGTAGCGCAGGCACATCATCCCTGCCTGCGGTATCATGTCCGGCGATCTTGCCGCTATATCGCCTAAAAAGTTCCACCGCTCCGCCGCTAGCGAAAGCTGCGGCATTCGTGCCTTTTATCTTGCCTCCGCCTATGGTTTTGACGTGGATCGTATGAACCGATGATGTGGGCCTTTTAAGCGCCTCGATCGTCTTTTGCGCCGCCTTGGCGTCCGGATCGATCGTATGGATGCTTGAGCTTGGAGCTTGCAGGCTTTTTTTCGCCTCCTGCGCTGCCGCATCGTCTGCGGTTATCTTTATGCTAGCCCCTCCGTTCATTGCGTCTTTAAGCTCGGCGATTTTGGTTTTTACCTCTTCAAAACCCTCAGCGCTAAAATCTATCTTGCCCTCTGCAGCCCTCTGTTTTAGTGCAATCAGCTCGTTGTAGAGTGCCTTTTCACTCTGCAAGCTAGCCTCTACCGCCGCCTTTTCAGCAGCAATATTTGCCATCTTGGCGTCATGAGCGGCAAGATCGGCATTTTTTTGCATCTCATTGGCGCTTAGATTTAGCGCCAAAATTTCATTTACCGTATTCTTATAATCCGCGGCTCTATTGATAGTTTGCGCGTTTTTGCCGCTTCCTAAGCTCTTTTGTGCGCCCAAGCTATCGTTTAGCTTAGAGGCTTGATCGGCGTAGCGCTTGAAGCTCTCTAAATCCTTATTGTTGAGCGCCTCTTTTGCTGCGCTAAGCGAGCGGGATAGAGCTAGGCGATCGTCGTTAAATTTCGCTTCCTCGCTCATCCCGGCTTGATTGGCTAGGCGGATTTTTTCTGCAGCGCTAAATTCCAAGCTCTCACGGCTGTGGGCGTATTTCTCCTCTATACCCACCCGCTGCTGCGCCATCTTTTCTAGCTGCGAGTTGTAACTTTGCTCCTTTGCAAGCAGCGTTGCGATAGTGCGGTCATGGCTTTTTATACGCGCATCGGCATCCTTTAAAAACTCGTTTAAAACCCTTTTATTATCGTTTATAATCGCGTTATTTGCAGCCTCGCGCGCATCCACCATAGAGGTAAGACCCTGCTTAAGTCTCTCTATTTGATTAATCTGCAGTTCAATCTGATTTTTTGCGTCCGCTTCTACAACCTTATCAAGCCTTACCTCTTTTAGCCCCTCAAGGCTTGCTCTAAGCCCTCTAAGCGCTTCATCTGCGGCGGCTATCCCTTTTGCGACAGCTTCCGTGCTTAAATTTTCATTTTTGCCTAGGTTCCATACATTGCCCGTCTTTTCTAGTTCTACGCCTAAATTTGCTAAGCTTGAGCGAAAATCATTGGTATTTTGCGTCGCTTTAAGCATATATGAAGGCAGGTCAAATTTAAGATTTGCGGGGATATAAAATATATTGTTAAGCGCCTCGGCAAGCTCTCCTAATCCTCGCGTCGCGGTAGAGAAAACTCCCGCATCTTTTTCTCCAGCGAGCCAGTCGGGCATAGCTATATCGCTTAAAGCGGAGGCTACTTTAATGAGCGAGCCTATAGAGTTTGCAAGCAGCGCCGCAGCATTAGCGGCAGCCTCGAAGGTATCTTTGTTGAAAATACCGCTTGCGATCTCATTTATGCCCTCGCCGAAGTTCGCTAAAGCCTGCCTAAGCGTCGTATCGTTTGAAAGATACTCGTTTATTTCGGCAAAGGAATTTTTAAGCCCCTCAAATAGCGGCTTCGTAGCCTCTCCTTGCAGCTCCGCCATAGCCGCCTTGTACGAGCTTACCAAAGCTTCAAATTTCGGAGCGCTAAAGGAGGCTTGTTCGCCGAAAATTTTAAGCTTTTCGTTCATCACGTCGAAAAACGAGCCGTTTTCTATCGCAGCCTTTAGACTTTCGGTTTGAAGTCCCAAGGATTTCAAAAACCGCCCGAAGTCGGTATTTGTTTGGATAATGCCTGCGCCCACGCTATCTAGCGTCGCTTTTAGGGAGTTTACATCAGCCCCTGAGCTTTGCGCGGCGTATGAGATATTTCGAAATAGCGCGAGAGCCTTTTCTAGACTCATATTTGAGCTAGCAGTAGAATAAAAGCTCGTAAACATCGCGGCTAGATCGCTGGAGCTGAAATCAAGCTCGCTATCGAGCTTTTTAAGCTCCTCAAGAGCCGCGCTCGCCTTTTGTCCGCTAAGCTTCCATTTCTCGAAAGGATCTAGCTTGCCGCTTTTTTCTGCGACGTTTATCAGGCTTCTTAATCTAGCGTTTAAATTTTCTACGGTGACGTTATTTTCAAGCCCGGCGGCGATAAACTCTCTAACGCCCTGAGTAGCGCTAGATATAACCGAACTGAGCCCTCGCAGCGAGATTGTCAAATTCGCAAACGCGTCGGATTTGATCCCGTCTAACGCGCTTTTTAACGCGCCCGTGCTTTTGCTTGCCTTTTGCGCGGCAGCCTCTACGTCTGATAGCCCCTTTTTGACCTTTTCGGCACCGCTAGCGTCCGCTTCGACACCTATTTTTATCTTCAAATCAGCCATGCGCTTTGCCTTAAATTTTGATATAATATGCTTTCAGGAGACGAGCAAATGGATCTATTCGGTTTTACAGATAAAAACGGCGAAGGCTTGTTTGGCTTTTTAATGTGTCTTGTGATAGCGGCGCATATAAAAGAGTATTTCACACGCAAAAAGGCGCAAAAGATTACCGCAAAAATCGAAGCACAAAAGCGCTTAAGACGCCCGGAGTTAGCTTTTATATTTAAAAATATAGATAAATTTAGCCGCGAAAAGCGAGCCGAAGTTAGGATTTCGCCTAAAGACGAGCCCTTTGTGCGCGAGCTGTCGCAAAAAAGCGGGATAAGCTTTACGCGGTGCGCGTAAAAATCAAGCTTTAGCAAATTCTTTAAGCCTTTCGATACCGCTTTTTTCACTTTTTCCCTCGCTTATAAATTTTTTAAACGCCCGATCGTCCGCGAAGCGCGCGATCCTAACCGCTGCAGAAATTTCTTTTAGCCCTTGAGCCTCTATCTGCGAAAAGCCCTCTATCGCCTCTTTTGCAAAGCTAAAAGGAAGCTCCCACGCTCTAGCCAAGCCGTGCTTTAGCAGGTAGCAGATCCAAAAGGTTATTTTTTTTTACCGCCCTCGTCGCTTGCGGTAAGATCGCCGTAGGTTAGGCGCAAAATTTCCTCATAAAGCTCATTTGCGGCGCTATAGCCTAGGTTTTCAATCTTATCTGCGCTAAGATCGCAGCACTGCTTTAAAATTTCGGCTATATCGTCGTTTTTGATGATGCCCGATTGAATTTTATAAATTAATCCGATGGATAATTCTCTAATCGTAATGCCGTTTTTCAACGTCTTTTTTTTAAACAGATCCATTCTCACTCCTATTTAACTCGTTTTATAGGGAAATTTAGATCAAAAATGTAGGCGTATAGGCTTTCGCTTATAAAACGCGTCTCGGCGCTTTTTAAAATGACGGCGCGGCTTGCGGCTTCATCTTTTAAAAGCTTGTCGCTAAGTGCCATGATCTCATCTAAAATTCCGTAAATTTCGCAATCTAAAGTGTTGCGCGCTAAAACGATTTGAAACTTCAGGCTAGTTTCGTTCGCGCTGATACGCTCAAAGCCGCTAAAAATCAGATAATCGCCGTTTTGATCTATAAGCGCCGTATTCGCTACCGCCGTAAGATTTAGCTTGGATTTTAAATACTCCAGCGTCTCTTTCATTTTGGCTCCTCATCGTCTCTTAGGGTAAATTTCTCTTTAAAAAAGCTTGTCGCTAAATCTAAAATCCCGCTTCCTTTAAACGCTCCTATCCCGCAGATTGCGAGAGCAAGACGCATATCCTTGGTATAAAAAAACGCGATCTCATAAATGATATAGGCGCTAAAACAGCCGTCGCAAAGCCTCGTAAAAAACGAGCGCAGCGCTACCGTCGGCGATTTTTCGGTTACGGAAGGCCGCCTAAACCATGCTACTATGCTGCCTGCGACGCCGACGGCACAGACATAAGCTAGATACTCCATTTCTCATGCTTTGCCGTGTGGGCTCAAGCGCCCGGGAGACGCCGTAAGCGCCCCGCTAATGCCTATGCAGCACGACCATGCCAAAAATAGCGCATTCGTATTGCGAATAAAAAGCTCAAGTAGCGCAAAAAGCTCTAAATTGAAAATCACCAAAAGCACCGCGCGCAGTAGATAGAGCAGAACAGGTCTCATTCATTCGCTCCCTGCGTGCAATCTTTTGCGATCTGTTCGCACTTTAGAAAATATGCCATTAGTGCCTTGTGCGCCTCGAAATCCGAGCTTTCGGCGGGGCGCAGAGGCATTTTTAGGTTACATTTTACAGGGATGAATACCTGCTTTATCTGCGGCTCTTTAGCGCAGCCTGCAAGCATAAAGACGCTAAAAAGCGCTATTAAAAAGCATTTTATACGCTCTAAGCTCACTCTCACAGCCTTTGTCCTTTATATAAATTTTTGAGACGCTCTTGATTTTATCCTCATTCAGCCTGCTTGCTTTAATCTGCAGCGACTTTATCGCTGCATTTTGTAAGCTTAGGCTTGCCGCGCAGCTTTGAGCTTCCGCCTGTTTTGAAGCATAGGCATTATTAAGAGACGAAATTTCAAATTTCAGCTTCGTAATCCACGCTGCGCTTAGCATGCAGACTGCGATCAAGGCGTAACCCAAAATTCTCGCGTTCAAAAAAGGCATAATTCTATCCTTAAAGAGCGCAAATTTCAAAGAATTGGTTCCCTGCCGCACGGGTTTCGTCTTTGAGAATATCGACGCTGAAGCTGATAGAGAGCCAATCATCGCCCTTGAGCGCAAAATCCCCGTCCGCTCTTAAGGAGCACTTATAAAAAGTCGCTTTCATCGCGCTTCCCGTCGCCGCCTCGCCGATAAACATCAGCGCGCACTCCAGTTTGCTGTTTTTAAAGGCGCTCATCTTCTCCTTTTGGATACCGGCGCTCAGCGCCAAAGTAACCTCTCCGGAAATATCTTTTAGAAATTCGACTATACCGCTATTTGCGTGATACTTATAGTCCTCATCCTTTTTTGGAGCGGTGCCGCCTCCGCCTACGGTGGCGCTAAGATTGCCGCCTACGGCTCCTAGATCGACGATTTCGCCCGCTTTGGCGTCGGTAATTTTAACGTTAGCCGTTTTTTCGCTTTGCGACGTTTCGCCAAAATAGGCTCTAGCTAAATTCTTTATCGAAATTTCATCGCTTTTAAAGCTCATACTCGCACTTTGGCTTTTTACGATAGTCTTATCTATCGCCTGCGTTGCCCCCTCAGTGTTGGTATGCTCTAGCTTCTCAAGCTCGGTCTTTATGCTTACGTCGGAACTTAGTCCGAAATATTCAAATCTACCCGTAGGCTTGCCCTCTTTATAGACGTCAATATAGAGTTTACCGCCGCCGAGGGTTACGTAATCGCTACTGCTAGCCATATTTTTCTCCTTTATTTTAAATTTGCGCGTCGTCTCGCTTCGCTATGCGTCGTCGCGATTGCGTGCGCTTCACTGCGGCGGGACAATCCAGCCCGCCTCATTCGCGCCCTTATCGCTCCTAGCCTAGCCTTGCGATACTTCCGCTGGGACCTAATATTTCTCGCGAGCCCTGAGAGCGGGGCTCTACCCTCCCGCTTGCAGGCTTAAAAATCGACGAAATATCAAATTTGATTAAGCTCGCTTTTGCGCTGTCCGCTCTTGATTATCCCGCCGCTGCCGTCATCATTTTTTATCGCTGCCGCTTCTCTTAGGGCCTCGTTTGCCAGTATCTGATCCAGCTGCGTCGGCTCTATTTTCAGTAGTAGCTTGAGTCGAAACATCGCCAGATCCATTAGCGAGGGTTTCGGAATCGCCTTTTTCTTGCTCAGCGCTCTGGCTTCCTCCATCGCTTGCTTCGCTAGAGCCTCGCTCACTTCCGCCTTGTTGAATAGACTCTGTCTCGCTCTGCTTAGAAATTCCTCGTCCATCTTCTAAAAAATCCTCCGCACAATAATGCATCTTATCTCCTTATTTTCCCGTGGACATATAGGCAAGTTGCCATAACGCGTATCCTGCGTTCATAAAGCTTTTGCAGCCGAATAGCGCAGCGTCTTTCATAAATTTATGGTCGTCGCTGCTCTCAAAGACGCCATCTTTCGCAACTTGAAGCACAAAAGGGCGAACCGGTTTGCCTAGATCCATCAAATACCACTCAGTGCCCGCGATCTCCGGCAAAACGAGCAAGCTATAGCGCTTAAAAGTAGGGTTTGTTTCGCCTGCGGTTAAATGCTCCTTATTTACTGCAGTAATTGCTGCGGCAAGGTTTTTAGGACCGCAGATTAGATGCGTCGGACTTACGCCCAGGGCTTGCCCGGTGTCGCCTTTGATGCTGATCATATAGGCTTCCGCAGCTAAAAGATGCGCCGTATCCAGCGCGCCGGTGCCGCTATTTGCATAGGTATCACTACCAGATGCATGGTCGGCGGCAAAAAACGCCTTGCCGTCGTAGCATTTGCCCTTTGTGGAGTCGGCTGCGTTGGCTAGAATTTTCGCCACTAGCGCGCCGCCGAATTTTTTTGCATTGAACGCCATCTGTTCGATCGCAGGTTTATAGAGCCCGACTTTGTCATATTCAAGATGAGTATTTGGCACCGTAACGCTCGCTTCAAAAGGCTGATTTTCTAGCGCATAGCCATAATCCTTGAACTTTTTGATATCTCTATCGCCGACCCACTCTTTCATCATCGGAAAGTTACCCAGCCAAACATATTTCTCGCTTAGATCGTTGCTGTCTATGCGCATAGCAAGAACATCCGCCTCGCTTTTGGTATCGTTGAAGGTCTTTTGAAAGACCGCCTTAAAGCCGATCGATGTCTCTTCAAAATTTGCCATTATTTAATCCCCTTTGCATATTCCTCTTCGCTAAGCCCTAAAAGAGAGGCCACCTTTTTCTGCTCGTCGCTTAGGGAGGACGCGCTATTTTTTTGAAGCTCCTTTTTGCCGAAAAACGCGCCCAAAAGGGAGCTAAGCTTTTGCACCTGTCCGTCTAGCGCCGTGATCTTTTCCTCTATCGCGTTGTTTTCTTTTGCATTCGCTTCGCTTTCTGCGGCATCGTCTTGCTTTGCGTTTACAGCCTCTGCTTTGTTGCTAGCGGCAAAATTTGCGCTAAGCTCCTCTATTTGCTTGCCTAGGGCGTCTATTTTTGCCGAAAGCTCCGAAATTTCTTTATCCATCTCTTCCTCTCCTTTTGAGTTGATTGCATTATTTAGCAAATTTGGGCGATTTACGAGCCCTACGCTATCAAGCCCGATCACCCGTCTATTCTCTCCCATATCAAAAACGGGGCTTAGGTATCGATACGCCCGCGAGCCGATAAGCTCCTCACCCGTTTTATTTAGGCTTAGGCTAGCGTAAATCCCGCCATCTCTAAGCTCGAAACTATCCTTATCAAACCACCCTAAAGCCGCGCCAAAGCTGTGGTTTTCATCAAGGGCGATATCAAGGGCGTTTTTTTCTATGGAGGCTATCAGTGCGGCGCCGTCGATCCGAAACGCTCGCCCGTCAAGACCTATCACTTCGCCGACCGGCGAAACCTTTACCTTTTCGTTCTGCTTAAAATTTAGCTCTAAAACGCTATTTATGCCTTGTCTCATACTGCCTCCGTCTCGAAATTTGGCGGTATTATACGGACAAACGCCGTTAAAATCACTCTATTTAGGGGCTATCAAGAGTGAAACGGAAAAAAATTCGGGCTAAAATGCGAGATAAAAATAAAATCGTCGCGCATAGCAAAGTGAGACGACGCGCAAATTTAAGGAGGTAAGCCTTGGACGTTAAAACTGCACGCGATATGTTTATCAAAGGCTACTCAATCACCGACATCGCTACTGCTTGCGGCGTAAGTCGCCAAAGTATCTATGCCGCCAAGGCTAGAGCAAAAGCCGCGGGCGAGGACTGGGATGAGCTAGCACTTGCAAAAAACAGAGAGCAGAGTAATACCATCAAAAGCGAGCAAGGTTTTATCCTTGCGCTGATAGAAAGCTTCGAGCGGGCGTTTTCACAGATGCAGGAGCTGCCGCCTCAAGAGAGACTAGAAATTTTAAAAGATTATACGCAAACCTATTATAGTCTTAAAGCCCCGCTTAAAACGGATATAAAGGCTCAAATGCTAGACGCCGCAAGCCGCGCGATAAATGAGATTGCTGATCTTGCCACGAAGAAAAAATGCGATGCCGTGACAGAGTTTTTAGCTGCGAATGCGGATGAAATTTTACGCCGGGTGCTCAAGCAATGATTGCAAATGAAGATATTGAAGCGCTGCGCATCAAGCTCAAATCCCTAAGACGCGCCATCGATCCGCAAAGAAACGGCAGGATAAAGGCTGCGCGCGCAAGCTTTAAAGAGTGCGTACGGATCTATTTTGGCGCTCACGTACGTCTGCCTGAAACCTCAAAATTTCGAGCGGATTTTTATAAAAATGAGGCGAAGCTAAGCACGAAAAATAGGCATCTGCTTTTTAAGGCTTACAGAGGAGCTGCCAAAACTACCCTGATTTCAAGGCTTTGGGTACTCTTTAATACTGCGGTAACCGCGCGAAAGCGCAACTGCGTAATCATTAGCGCTACGATAAATCTATCCAAAAAGACGATCGAATTTATAAAAAACGAGCTTGAGGAAAACGAACTTTTGATTAGAGACTTTGGCATTAGCAAGGGCGATAAATGGACGGAGGAGGAGATCGTATTTTATAGCGGTAAGCAGGCGTTTAAAATTTCCGCTTACGGTGCAGGCAAAAAGATCCGCGGCGAAAACTGGCGAGGATTTCGTCCGGATCTTATCATTTGCGACGATCTGGAAAACGACGAAAACGTAAAAACAAAAGCCCAGCGCGACAAACTTTATGAGTGGTTTGAAAAGGCCATTATGAAACTGCCTGCCCGCGGCGATAACGCTTATAATATCGTCGTCGTAGGCACGACGCTGCATTACGATAGCCTGCTCTTTCGCATCGAAGCAAGAGCGGATTTCAAAACTCTATCCTATCCGCTGGTGCGCGCTTTTCCCGCAAACGTAGATGAGCAAAAGTGGGATATGAAAGAGCTGCTGCTCGATGACAGCAGGCTGGATAAAGAGCGCATAAAACAGGAGTTTCTAAGCTCCAAAAGTGCCTTTATGAGCGAATATCAAAACGAGCCGCTGAGTAAAGAGGAGGCAAGCTTTAGCGGGTATCAAACTTTCGAGCAGATGCCTCTTTGCGACGCCTATTATATGGGGATTGACCCCGCCCTAGGAAAAAGCAAGGGCGATTATTTCGCCGTAGCTACGCTTGGGGCGTATGAGGGCAAATTTTATGCAAGCGTTAAGATGGCAAAAGTAAAGCCCGAGCTTATGATGGATCGCATCATAGCAGCGGCGCTTGAAATTTTACGACTTAACCGTCCGCTGAAAATCGCGATCGAAACTATTCAGTTTCAGGAGTTTTTTAAGGATATGCTCGATAAAAAAGCCCGCGAACTGGGGCTTTATCTGCCTATCATAGAGCTTAAAAACAGCGTGCCCAAGCAGCTTCGTATCGATAGCCTAACTCCGCCCATAAATAATGGCGTAATTTTAAGTGATAAAAACTCGCTCGTTTTTATAGACGAGCTTGATACCTACCCTAAAAGCGCGCACGATGATGGGCTGGATGCGCTAGAGATGGCATGGCGCATCGCAAAGGTGCCGGCGTTTGATTATGCAAAGGCTAGCCGGATCATCAAAGAGCGAAAGCGCAAACGCGACATTTTAAAAAATATGTTGCAAAGCTAATAAGAACAATGCCGTTTAAACGCTTTTAAAAGCCGTTTAAAAGCGTTTAAATATTTTTGGACGTGCGATTTATCACCTAAGAGGTTAAAAGCGTTTAAAGCGCACGCAAATGAAATTTAAGGATGATGGATGAAAAAACAAGATTTAAGATCGCTCATTAAGCTTCTAAGACCCAAGGGGGCTTATTCCAAGACCGACGTAGCAGGATATGTAGAGCTAAGCCCCTCTAAGATCCGCGCTGCACTGCTTACTAAGCAGCAAAACTATCTGTTCCCTGCGTTTTCTTTAATAATGGATAAGGATAGCGCCGTAGGGGCTGAAATAGAAAAACGTCTAAGCTCGGTAGAAAATAAATTTTTTACCCACGATCTAGGCGAGGATCAAAATGAAAATATCGAGCAGATTATCGAGGCGGGTCTGCAAGCAAGGCTTTTCGGGCTTGCGGTGCTGGAGGTATATGCGGACGAGGACGCGAACATAAAATTTGACGTAGTAGATAGAATATATATCAATATTGTGGAAAACAAGCCATATCTACGGATAGGCTCACGCGATATTGAAGCCAAAGAGCCGTTTTTCATCGTAGTGAGGCAGGAAGATCCGGCGCTGCTGAAAATTTTATGGCTCGTGTTTGCCAAGCATTTCGTGCTGAGCCACTACCTCAAATTTGTGGAGTTTTTGGGCGTGCCGCCTCTTATCGGCAATAGCTCAAGTGGAGACGAAAACGTCATCACACAAATGGCTGAAGCGCTTGAGAGTATCAAAAGCGGCAGTTATGCGGTGCTAGGACCTAGCGATATCGTCAAGGTACTGGAGGGTAGAGGAAGCCAAGCCGATTTTATGGAGTTTGTGCGCTATTGTGATGCCGAGATCGCCAAGGTAATCAACGGCTCGATATTGAGCTCGAATGCAAATACCGCGCAAAGCGGCAGCTACGCAATGAGCAAAACCCACGAGCAAAACCGCGCCGAGATAGTCGCTGCGGACGTAAAATTCGTAACCCGTCTGGTAGAGCGGATATATGCGCGCCTCGGCAAAAAAGCAAATATAAACATCCAAATCGAAAAGGATGTGGATCTGCTCCAGCGCGCGCAGATGCTTCAAATTTTGCATGAACTAGGATACGAGATGAGCCCTGAAGATATGGCAAAGGAATTTGACCTGCCGCCAAGCGCAAAAGCTACGCCGAAAAATGCGGATGATAAACCGGCCGCACAGACGGACGCAGAAAAGAATTCCACGAATGCGGCAAAACAGGCTAAATATCTTACAGAGATAGAGCGGCAAACCGCGCAGCACGATTTTAGCAGCTCGGGTGGACAAATTCGCGCCTACGTAAACAGCGTGGTGGATAAAGCTCAAACCTACGAGCAGGCTTATGAGATACTTGCAAAAAATCCGCTAGGTTTTAAGCTTGATGCTCTGGAGGAGGAGCTATTTCGGGTCATAGCAAACGCTGAAATTTTAGGCGCGGACGATCATGAATATTAGCTTTTTTGCCCCGCCGCAGCAGGTCGTAAAATATATCAAAGATAAACGACCGCAGCTTCATTTCGACTATGACGAGATTATGCACGAGGCTCATCATCGCGTCTTTACGGTCGCAAAAATCACGCGGCTCGATCTACTGAAAGACATTCAAGATAGCCTAGCCCTTGCCGCACAAAAGGGGCAAGGATTTGATGAATGGAAGCGCGGCATTAAAGATACCCTGGCGCGCAAAGGCTGGCTAGGGGGCGTAGCGGTAACTGACCCCAAAACGGGCGAGCAAAAGCAAATTTACGTGGGCGATCGCAGGCTGCGAAATATCTATAACACCAATATGCGAGTAGCCTATGCCGCTGCGCGCTATCAGAGCCAAATGAGCTCGGATCTGCCGTATTTTCGTTATGTCGCGGTGCTGGATGATCGCACCAGGGCAAGCCATCGCGCGCTGCACGGGCTGATACTGCCGAAAAACCATCCGTTTTGGGATAAGGGCTATCCGCCGAACGGCTGGAACTGTCGCTGCAAGGTGCAGGCGGTAGATGACGACGATCTGCGGCGAGAGGGCTGGAGCATAGCGGAGGATATCCCGCCTACTAAAATCCACCCCGACTGGGCATATAACGTCGGTAAGACGGATAATTTAGATGAAATTTTAACGGAAAAGCTCGCGAAATTTAGCAAAAGCCGCGCGAATTCAAAGAGCCTTAAAAAGGCGGTAAAAGATGATTTAAATGACTTTTCGCATAAGCGTGATCTTTACGTTTGGCAGGCCTCGTTACTTGAAGCCGTAAGCGAACTATTGATAAAGAAAAATATAAAGAGCCCTATAAATACCTTTCAAGTAGGAACCCTAAAACCGAATATAGTGAAATTTTATAACGAAACGATGCAAACCGAGCTAGCAGATATAGGTATAGTCTTAAATAAAGAGAAAATTTTGCACTTTTCGCCCGAACGCAAGAGCAAATACGATCAGGCACTTCGCATAGATGAAATTAAAGAGTTGGTTAAAATTTTAGATAAGACTAAAAGATATTTTTTTGATAAAAAGAGCAAAAAAGATATTTTGATTTTTTGGGATGATGAGCAAGATAAGAGCAAGATTAACAAAGCGGTCATAACACTAGATTACACGATAAAGAAATTTGGAATATCTAATTTAATCGTTACTCTAGGTAAGATAGATAGGAAAGATTTGAGGACATACGATTTAGAGGAAATAAAATAAAGCCGCTTGCGGGAGTCGAACCCGCCATCCGCTAATAAATTAGCCAAGTTACCAACGTTACTTGCATAAGCGGCTTTATTAAGGCGATTATACCACCAAGGCGGAAAAATGTCAATAAAAATCACAGGCATGGAGGAGATAGAGGCAAAGCTTACAGCGCTGCAGAATAGCCTAAGCGGAGCGCAGATGAAAAGCAAGCTATCAAGTATCGGCGAAAAGGTAAAGCTGCAGATAGAGCTAAGCTTCGAGCGAGAGCGCAGCCCATTTGGGCAGGCGTGGGCGCCTCTTAGCGCAAATACCGCCATAGCGTATATGAGAAAAAGCGGCTCGCCTAAAGGTGCAAGGGCGCGTAACCGCGTATTTTTGGCGAAATTCGGCGCCGGCGGCAGCAAGAAAATATTGCGGGTAACCGGACATTTGGCGGAGCTTTGGAGCGTTGATCCGAGCGAAACCAGCGTAACGATAAGCAATAATAGCTCGCGCGATGGATTTCCTTACGGGCTAACGCATCAATTCGGCTCGCATAACGGCTGGGGGCGCGGCATCTATATCCCCGCCCGCCCGTTTCTGCCGATAGATAAAAGCGGAGCGCTTCTGCCCTCGTTGCAAAAAGATATAGAAAGCTATCTAATCCGTGAAATAGAAAAGGCGGTAAAGTAGAGTTTTTGTGATTTTATGGGATTATTCGGGGTGGTCTAATTTTTCTTTCAGAGCCTCTTTTGCATATCTGTTTAGCTCTTCATCGGTTTTTAAAATTTCTATCGTGCAGAAGCTGGTGCCGCATTTGGGGCATTTGCGCCAACGCTGCACCGTAGTGCTTTTGATCGTGGCTATGACGCAGGTTTTTTCGTAGGCACACTTCGGGCAGATCATACTTGCCCTTTGCTGGCGCGGAATTGCGCGATCTTGCTTAGTCCGGTGATTAGCTTGCTTGCATTTGCCGCGCTGAGTTTGGCGAGCTGCTCCTTCCTGCCAAGCAAAATTCTACATTGTCGCATCGTAAAGCCCAAAAGTCCCCGCTCGTCCATACCAAGGTGGGCGGCAAGCGCGCTTATGCGAGCAAACTGCGACGGGCTTATTTTTTTGACGACGGGCTTCGCGTCTTTGTCGCTTCGCTTCGTCTTGCAGAGCTTACCGCTTGCATTGTAGATCAAATTTCTCCCCAGTACGTCGGGCTTGAAGTCCGTCCCGTCCTCTGCGCGGCCGCATAAAATATCAAGCGCGCGCTCAAGCTCGCTTATGCTTAGCTCCTTACAGCTGTAAACGCCGAAACGAAAGCCGAGCCAATCCTCCCACGCATCCGCCGCCTTTATTTGCTTGTATAAGGGGGCGGTGTGAATGCGGGTTAGAAGCTGCTTTCGGTAAATCTCTTGAGATTTGGTCATGATTTCGCTCCTGCGGTTTAAAGACGCTGCGATTGTAGCAAAAACGGGTGGAATTTTTAACAGGGGCGATCTCTCGCCCCGATGAAGTTATTTTATGCCTTAGCGGGCGATAGCCCCTCAGCTTTCGCTCGAGCCATATCATCGCTTGCGTCGTCGCAGGATCTGCTTAAAAGATAGAGCGCTTCTTTTAGCCCGCTCGGGCTCTCGTAATTCTCGCACACTAAGCCTAGCCCCTGCATTAGGATGCCTAGGCATAAAAGCATATCCCTTGCCCTATCCGCCGCATCAATATAGGCAATACTTACCTCCCTCATAGCGCACCTCCGAAAAGTTCGCTCGCGCTGCCTAAACTGCGAGATCTTATCGCGTTTCGTACCGCCGTATCACTGCGACCGAGCCTGCGGCATATCTGCGCCTGCGATAGCCCGCTTTCATACAGCCTTGCTACTTCATCTCTCTCCGCTTCGCTTAGCTTGGTGGATTTCTTAAGCAGCTGCCCGGCTCCTTCGGCATCGCGACGCAATAGGGCGTTTTCGCGCTCAAGTGCGGCGGTGTATTTGCGGCTAGCTTCGATCAGCTCGCCTGCAAGGGCGGAGTTTTTGGCTTGAAGCTTATCTATCTTTTCGTTTAGGACGCCCATATTGTCGATAATAGCGTCTAAGTGAGAGTTGCCGCGCTTAATCATCGCCTCCATCTTATTAAAAGCGGCAATAAACTCTATTTTCCACTTATAAGCTCGCTCGCCCGTAAAACCCATAACGAGAAGCGAAAATCCGTCGCGGGTCATTTTATACATTGGACGAAATTCGCCTTTTTGGTCTTGATATTTAACGAGCGAAAAATTCCGTTCGTTAAAATCATCAGTTGGAAATTCGGATATTTTCGCTATAATATCGGCATGGCGTTTCTCAAAAACTGCTGCAACACTTAATGAAGTGGTGAATATCCCATTATCCATCACTTCAAACTCTACGCTTTGGTCGTTAATGACTACTAAATTTTTCATCTTTTACTCCTTTGGCAAAATTTTAAACGATTGAAGTCTTTCGACAAACCTTAGACCATAAGCCACTAAATGACTTTTATGGCGTAATTATATACTAAAAAGGACTTAATGTCAAGTATTTAGGTTTTGTAAAGTAGTTTTAATGCGTAGAATAATACTTTAAAAGACTTTTAAGAGTTTAAAAAGTCTTTTAAATTTTTCTTAAAATCTTCACAAGTCTTGAGCTTTGCTTCCAAGTCTTGAATTTTGAAGTATTGAGAAATGGCAAAACTCATAGGTTCGCTTACGTTTCCGACGGCCGCATTTTTGACGGCGCTCTCGGAATACCCTATCAGCTCTCCCAGCTGCTTATAGGTAAGCCCCAGCCGCTTGCAGGTAGTTTTGATTAGATTATCGCTCATCTTACTATTCTCCGCCCATAACATCCAGAATAGCAACTTCCTTTATTTTGCCGTATTCTTTAACAGTGCGTATCTTCAGCTTCACATTATTGCCTCTTTCTATAGCAGTGGCCAGCTTTATGCGTTGATCTGCGTTTATAAGGTTCGCGCTAACCCATTTTATGCCGTTTACGTCTATTTTAAATTTTCTATCTCCGCTATTTGTCTTTTCGTATCCTAAAATAGTAAATTCTCCGATTTGATCATCCGTTGTCGTCGTGTCGGTTAACTCTTTAAACTCGAATTTTTTTACTTTTTCGTGAGTTATAGGCTCTTCTTCGTCGTTGAATACGGCACTTTCGTCGTCACGAAGCACGGTAGCTACGGTCTTTTTCGGCTCATTAACGGCATTTTGTAATTTTTTATCAGACTTTAGGTCTGCTATGATACGCCTATTTTCGCTTTCAGCGCTTATTTCAGCCAAATTTTCGATATGCGTTAAATACTCACTGTAGGAGTATCCGCCTAAAATCGCTAGCGTTATAAATACGATTACAATCACTTTGTATGGATCACTCATATTTTTTATACTCTCCAATAAAGTTGCAATTAAGTCTTTTAGCTCTATTTGTAGGCTACCACGTTCCAATTTAAACTTTAAAAGTTTAGTCTTGTCTATATTTTCAACATTATAATTTTTTTCCAAAGTGGAAACTATTTTATAAAAATTATTTTGATACGATAAAACTATTTCGGCTATATCGGCATCTATAAGGCCTATGTCAAAATTGTCGAATCTACCACCTTTTAGTTTGATAGTATATGATATTTGCCCTATTTTATCTACGATAACGCTTTCGCCACTTATGAGTTTTTTTTGTAAAGAGCATAAATCGCTTAAAGTATTTATAGAAAAACATGCTTTTTGCATAGTTTTTACTCCTTTTTAAATTTTAGTATTTTACCAAAATTTCGCTTCATAAAACCTTAATCAAAAGCCCTTAGATAGGGCTTTTTGTTAAAGTTTAAAAGCGCGGATTTTTAGACATTTGCGCTTTGCAAATTCTCTATCTTGGTCTCGATGCGGAAGTTGTCTTTCACCGTGCGCTTTAAGCCGAGTTTAACGAGGCTTGCGTCATCAAGCTCGCAGATCGCTTCTTTGTTTATAGTCTCCTCGTAGGATATGCAATCATCAAGCTTATAGCTCTTTAGCGCTTTGATAAGCTTTTCGACCTTTTCTTTGATGCGCGGCAAGCTTACGCTTTTACTGAGCTTATAGCCTATCTTACCGAAGGTGAAATCCTTACTGCGCTTTTCGGCGAACTCCGCCTTATTGCTCTCGCAGAAAGCCGTGATTTGGGCTTCGATATATTTCTTTTC
This sequence comes from uncultured Campylobacter sp., assembly GCF_938045595.1. Classification (GTDB taxonomy): domain Bacteria; phylum Campylobacterota; class Campylobacteria; order Campylobacterales; family Campylobacteraceae; genus Campylobacter_B. The sequence goes on along the minus strand of NZ_CALIBB010000256.1, from coordinate 6,325 downwards.
GCTATCGAGCTTCTCGACCCGGGCTTTTTGTGCGTCCTTGATCTCGTTGCACTTTAGCGTTATCTCTCCGTTTATATCGGTCAAAGCCACCTCAAGCTCACACACTCGCTTTAGCGCGTTATCGACATCTGCAAAATTATTTATCTGCATCTTTTTCTCCTTCTTTTAAATTTTTGATTTTTTCAAGCATGCTTTTATAGGCATGTATTGAACCGTCCATTCGCATTTGAATGAGTGCTAGCGGAGCATTCGAAAAGACATCCGCAGGCTCGTAATGATATCGCTCGTCCGCCTCGATTTCCGCTATCTCGCCTTTCACGAATTTTTCAAGTTCACTAATCGTCTCTTCTTCCTCTGCTTTGAGACTATTTAGGATTTTACCGGCCGTCTCTATGGTGGCATCTGCTGCCGCCTGTGCTACTGCAAGCACAGGATCATCATCGTATGGCGGCTCTACTCTAGCGCTAGCGTAGCCGTGGCTGAGTTCTGCTTCATTTATCATGCGGCATATGAGCTTTTTTGTTGCTTCCATATCTTTTCCTTTCTAAAATTTTAAGTTTTTTAGCTAGTCCATATTTTATGACGTAGCCGTATCGTAAGCAGATCGGAAGACTTGATTTCCCTTTTCTTACGATCCGCACCGCATGCCTCTCACTCATCGAAAAGACTAAATTTCAGCTCCCTCACGCCGAGCTGCCTTGCAAGCTCTCGCTCGTATGCCATACCTTTGCTATTTTCGCTGCCTTCGCAGGCAAAAAAGTAGTAGTAGCTGCATACCGAGAGGAGCTCCTCGCAGTTTTTCATTATTCGCTCGCGCTCCAGCTCGCTATACACCCCCATCCATGCAAGTACGGGCGATATAGGCTCGTAGCCGTTGGCGCGCACGATGGCGCAGGCCTGCTCGGCAAGCTTGCGAGCATAGTAGTCGCGATCTCGCTCATGTTTGCACGGGATGCTTGCATACGGCGAGCTTACAAAACAAAGCCTTGCCGTTCGTTTGTCCATCTTTTCTCCTTTCTTTAAAATTTAAGCTTTAGCGCTTATGTAAGCTCTTGCTAAAAGAGCTTGATAAACGTTACGCTCCTTGTAAATACTTTAAAATTTTCCCGATATACGGGCTTTCTGCCGTCGTCTCATCGGCGCAGATGTGAAGCCTACCGAAGCTCGCGATTTCGGCACAAGGCTTTTTATCCCCGTAGCAAAAGCTCACATAAAATGCCCAGCCCTTTACGAGCAACCCGCCTCTTATTTCGTCGCGACGCACCGAGCGAAGACCTACGCTTACCATATCAGGCACGGCGGCGCTCATCTTTGCGTGTAATTCGCGCAGAGCTGCGGCGCTATAATCCTGCGCGCTTAGGTTTATCAAATCCTTTAGCTTCAATTCTTCGTTCCTTTCAGGCTCCAGCCGCTACCGAGCCTTTGAGCTTCGCAGCGCTCAAGCTCGGCGATGGTTTCAAATATCTCCATCCACTTCTTGCGGTTTTTCGGGTGCCTAAGCTTCGCAAGCGCCGTGCGCTCTATCATCGCGACGCGCTCGACGCTGATGCCTAGCATCGCCGCAAGCTCGCGGTAAGCTACGTCCGCATCGCCCTTTAGCATCCTCACCCGCTCGGCGCATACCTTGTCCGTGCGGTAGCCCTGAATTCTTTGCATTTCACCTTTCCTTTTGTTTTAACTTCTCGGGCGAGCTAAGCCCGCCCTGCGAGCGGGAGCTACGCTCCCTGCACCCACCTGAAGTTTCAGAAATTTTGCAAGCAAAATTTTAAAATTTCGGCGAGCTCTTGCGCCTTCACACTTGCTTAGTGCTAGCGACATCTTTTTTCTCTTCAAACAGCACACGTTCTTTGTGCTCGCCCACTTTGCCGATATTGAAGCTCTCTACCGGGCGTAAGTAGCCCATCACGCGAGTATAGACGATGCACTTGGTGCGTTTGGCTTGCAGCTCTTTTGGAAATTTCATATCCGCTCCTTAAATTTTGACTTTATAAGACGCCCGCGCAGGGCGCCATTTAAAATCAAAGCCTTAGCTCCAGATCGTTCCAAATCCGCGGCGGAAGTGCGGGATCGGTACCACTATGCTCTCGCGCTTTCTCATCTTTGCGATCCAGCCCCGCGGGGTCTTGAATAGAATGAATGAGCGCGCAATTATTATTTCGTCTTTGCAGGCCTTTAGATCGCCTAGTTTCATACTCTCATAAGCTTTCATCTCTTATTCCTCCTTATAAAATTACCATGCCGCAGGCTTGGGCTATGATCTCCTCGCCCACGGCGCAGCCGTTAAGAGCCGCTAGGCGGACCGACTTTTTGTGTAACTTTTCGGACGCGCGGAAGTTGCCTTTGGCGTGAGCGAAGATCCCTGTGCCGTAAAAAGCATCGCTCTCCTCTTTGCTGAGCCCCTGCATAGCCCATTTGCCGCAAATGCGGCTATATAGCTGCCTAAGCTCCTTGTTGCGCCCCACTAAATTCTTTAGCAAAATCTCCGTGCCTGCTAGAATTAGCGGCGTACTCGAAAAATCGTAAATTCTGCGTAGATCCTCAAGCGCTCTTAGAGGCAGATGCTCGGCTTCGTCGATTAGCAGCACCTTATCGGCAGTTTTTAGGAAGCTTGATATCGCTTTTAATTTGGCATTCGCGCTGCCCGCGGCTTCCAGCCTTAGCGCCTCGCATAGCTCGCCAAGTAGAGCGTTAGCGTTGGTGTGGCAGGTAGCTTCAATTAGCACCGCGTTAGGATTTTTTGCGGCAAAGTCGCGTAGTATCGTGCTCTTGCCGCTACCTGCGGTGCCGTAAAGCAAAGCTATCTCGCGCTCGCCTACGGCTTCGGAGATGACGAAATTCGCCATCTTGTAGTCCCGTGAGTTAAAAATTTCATCTCGCGCGGGCGAGGCGGCAAACTCTTTTGCTTTTTTTGCGCTCGCATCGATATAGGCGCCTATCTTGGCTGCAATCGCCGCATTATCGCCCTTGTATTTGCCCGCTCGAAATTGACTGATCGCTCCCGGGCTAATGCCCAAAGCCCGTGCAAGCGCACTCATACTCACGCTTCCGCCCTCTAAGAATTCGTTTAGCTTAGATATAATCTCTTGCATATTTTCTCCTTTGCCCATAAAGGGGCTTTTAAAAGACATTTTATGCCCTTTAAAAGCGCCTTATCCGCAGACTACTTCCTCGAAGCTCTTTATCTTGCGCTCTGTTTTGCGCTGCGCAGCTTGCGCGCTCAAAATTTCATCGCTCAAAGCTGCGTTAGAGTTCAAGCTTTTAGCCCCCTTTAGCGCAGCATCTATTAGCCTGCTTTCGTTATTTGCCGCTTGCGGCTTCGGCATCGCGGCGGGCTTAGCTTCTACCATGCGCACTATCTGCTCAAAATCCGCCCTGTGTGCGATCGATGCAGCGTCCATCTGCTTTTTGGTCTCTTTTAGGCGCTTATTAAATAGCTTTTGCGCGCTTTTGGCCTCCTCGGCGCTTACTCCCTCATCCAAATCGAGCGTAGAGGCGACACCGATAAATTTATTATCCTCGCTCCATAAAAAGCACTCATTTATATTATTGACGTTTTTGCTGACCCATACGCGCTCAAGCCCGTACATCTCCACGCTGTAAAACCTCACACCATCTAGGCTGATGCCCTTTTTATGCACGTGCTTAAGCTCTCGTCCGCCAAGACGCGCGCTGATGCTTAGAGCGTCCATATATGCGGCGTCGTTTATCTTTGCGCTATACGCAGCTGCGCAGGTAGTATCAAGGCGCTCAAGGTAGCGGGTGTTTAGAAATTTTTCCGCATACATATCCATTAGCTCTTGCACCTCGCTTAGATTTTTGAGCCTTGTTAAATTCGTCTTGTAGCCTCTTTTTAGACGGCGCTCTTTTTTAGAGCGAAAAAACTCTATAGCTTGGCGCTGCGAGATATTGTGCCCGATGAAGCCCGCCAAATTTACGCTAAAGCTATGCTGCAAGGCTCTAAAATTTCGCTCTACGTATGGCTTGAGCCAGCCGCTATAAGCACGCACGGCTTTATACTCGATCTCAAGCGCGCCTAAGACTTCGCGCATATACTCGCTCTTGAAAGCTTTGCCGTTATCGCCCTTGATTACCTTTGGCTTGCCGTAGCGCACGATATATTTGGCGACGGCTCTAGCGATAGAGAGGGAATTCTCGCTATCGCTGATATGAAACGTCGCTACGCCGCTATACGTATCGATTAGAGCGATGATGGTGTAGCGCTTTTGCCACTCTTTTACATAGTTTTGAAATTCGTCTTTGTCTTTAAAGATAGTGCTGACGTTTTGCCAGCCAATCAGCTCACAAAGCTCGCTAGCGTTGCAGATTAGATCAAGCGGGCTGCCGTCTATCTCTACGACTTCGTTTATCGTGCTTACGGCGTAGTTGCTGATGCCAAGAGCCGGCAAGCCGCGGCCAACCGCTCCATCTTCGCCGTAAAGGATGATGTTTTTTACAAGCTTGTTTTTGTTTAGGTAGTTATTGACGTATCTGTTTACTACCTCATAGCTTACGATCTCGTCTCTTTTGCCCTGAAAATCCTCGAAGTTTATGAGAGAATTTTTTACCGCGTGGTAATTTAGCGCCTTGTAGATGTTTGTTATATCTACCTTGCCCATACCGCTGCATGCGAGTATCAGTTCCACGCAAAGCGGCGCAAGACCTAGCGCGTCAAGCTTTAGGGTTTTATTATTATCCCGCTCGTCCACTAGCGCATCAAGGCCTCCTTTTTTAAATTTACGTTGCCAGTCGTAGAGCTTATTTGCGGTTACCTTTACGCAGCATATCTTTTTAGCGTTGATATACTCCAGAAAAGCGGCCTCACTTATCTTGCCTTTTGCATCTTCCCATGCCTTGATTACGTCGTATTTCTCAAAAGCGGCTTTGCGTTTTTTATCCGAGCAAACGGCGATAGCAGGGAGGCTTGTCGCGCTGCTCGGATCGCTTGAGTTCGGCTCTGCGCCGCTTAAATCTCGCGTCGCGCCGCCCGAGCTCGGCTCGGTGCTTGAGCTTAACGCATTGCTACCTGCGGACGGATCTGCCGCAGCCGCGCCGTTTAAATTTGCTCCGCCGTGCTTATTGTCGCAAACGCTCTCGCTTTGTCGCGAAATTTCGCTGCTTTCGTTGTTTATCAGGCTATCGTCAATCCAAATTTGAAGGGTTTTACCACCGCGACCGATGCCATCTGTGTAGGTGAAACCTAATATATTAGGTTTAATAGTGCAAAATTTTTTCCCACTAGCTTGGGCTTTAACTACTCTTCTTTGTAGTTTTCTTAAATTTATACTTAAAATTTCAGCCGCACGTTTGGAATTTACCCACATTAGGCTACCTTTATGCCGTCTTTTTCTAGTATCTTTTTAGCTTTTTGGCTTATATAGCCCTTGTAAAAGCTGCTTAAGCTTAGTCCTCGCATCGCACAGTAGTCTTTTAGATCATACTTTAGCTTTTGCTTCACGGCCTTTGAGACCGGTTTTACTCTATATCCTGGCATATTTGCTCCTTTTTACTATAAAATCTTATTGTTAAGCGGATATTTGTAAGCCCTTTGATATTATTATTTCGCGACCAAGCAAAATTTAATTCAAAGGACTTACAAATGACTAAAGAAGAAATTCAACTTGAACTTACCAAGATTATATTAAACGTTAAGAAAATGGAAATCGCAGGTTATGTTGACAACGCAATAGAACCCGTCGTTAATCTTTATAAAAAAGTCGGAGAGTTGTTAGACTCTCCTAAACATCAAGACAATAATAAGCCTTCAAAAGCTTAATTATTCTCGCTTGGTCGCTTATTCCGCCATCTTTGGTGTATTCATCTATGAGCTTAACTATGACCTTTACGATCTCTAGTATCTCACTTACATCCGGTGCTTCTTGCATGCAGTATCCTTTAAAATAGATTTATCCGCTTAACAATAAAATTTCAAAGAACTTTTAGAAAATCTTAACCTTTTTATAGGTATTATCTTTTCTAAGTATATTTTGAATTATAACCTAATTTATTAGGTTTGTCAAGGGGTTCCTGTGGATTTAGCTCAAAAGATTAGTTTTTTAAGAAAAGAAAGGGAATGGTCGCAAGACGAACTAGCCAAAATATCTGGAGTTGGGAGATCTACTATTCAACTATACGAAAGCAAAAAAGCAAGTAAAAATCCCACTAGAGAGAATTTACAAAAAATAGCTAATGCTTTTGAAATTAGTATTTCAGATTTAGCAAATGAAAATTTTGACGTAAGTATTGACGTTAGTGATGACGTAAGTATTGGCAAAAATGACGTTAGTCCCTCAAACCTTAAAGAAACCGAGACGGATCAAATTTTTAT
>NZ_CALIBB010000255.1 GCF_938045595.1 uncultured Campylobacter sp. | reverse complement strand
CGTTATGGAGGCCTCGCCGATCTTAAATTTTAAAGCGGGGCTTTTGGAGGGCTTTTTAGAATTTAAATTTGTGCCGCTTGCCGTAGAATTTGCATCCGCTTGGCTTACGGCGTTAGAACTCGCCGTTTTTTTGGGGCTTGCGGGATTTTTAGAGATCGCGCTTAAAATCGCCAGATCGTTTATGCTTTTGGCGCCGCCAGCGTCCACCTCCGAGTTGAAAAACGGCGCGTTTAGCAAAATTTTATCCACGCCGAGATTTAGATCCGCGACGTTAAATTTCACTCCCTGCACGCCGAAGCTTTCAAATCCGCTAAAAATTCCGTTTTTATTTGCGATTTTGGAGTTTGAAATTTTAGCAAATTTTAGACTTGCGCCGTTTTGCGCACCCTCTTTGTCGTAGCTAAATGCGCCCAGCTCGGTTGCGGCGAGTGAAATTTTATCGCTGCGCGCTAGCGTAATCTGCGTATCAGCGATATTAAAGGCGCCAAAGCCCGTATGAAGGGCCGTATTGTTACCTTCGGCGTTAAATTTTAAGAAATTTTCCGTGATTTTAGTGTCGTTTGAAACGGCCGAAATTAGCGGGTTTGCAAAGCTTGAGCGGTTTAGATCTACGCTTTTTACGGCGGAGTTTAGCCGCAAGTTTGCCCCCGTTTTATTAAAATCCAGCGCAAAATCCGCGACCCGCGCGCCCTCAAAGCCCGTGGAAATTTTAGTTTCGTTCATATCGTATTTTGCATCCGAAAGCAGCACCTGCGGGATCGCTACTGCGCCTGAAATTTCATCCGAAACGTCCGTATTTAGGCTAAAGCTCGGGATTTTTAGCGAACCAAGCGAAATTAAGCTTTGATCTTGCAAAATTTCTAGGCTTTGCAGCTCGAGCTTTGAGTTTTCAAGCGTAAATTTTATATTTTCATCAAGGCTCAATCGGTAATTCAGCGTGGCGGAAAGAAAGCCGTTTTTAAGCCGCACGCCGCTAGGATCGAGGTATGATAGCCAAAATGGATCGATTTTTAGCCGTTTAAGATCTATTTTGCCATGCAACCGCAGAGGCGCTAGATCGATCGCTCCATCGAAGCTTAACGAGTCGTATGTGCGCGAAACGGCGCTTAGATCGTGCTCGCCGATCGTTTCGTCCTTTAAGCTTAAGCCGTTGATCTCATAATTTAGCTCGGTTGAGATGAGCGAAAACGGCCTTTTTAGGGAGTTATCGACGTAGCCCAGAGAGCCGCGCTCGATCTTAAAATTATTCAGCGTGACGTTGAAGCTCGAGTTTTCATCCTTGCTTTCGCTCTTTTGCTCCGAGATTAGCGGCTCGAAATTGAAGGTGCCGTTTTGCTCGCGTTCGACGTGAAATTTAGGCGATTTAAGATGCAAAATTTCTACCGCGAGAGTCTTTTTAAAAAGCTTTGAAAAACCGATTTTTAGATTTATCTCATCGGCGCTAAACAGCGGCTTAAAAGTGCTAAGCTCCGGCTTTGTGGCGTTTAGCTCGTAGGTAAAGGGGTTAAATTTAGCGTCCTGCACGCTAAATTTTGCTCTGCCTTCTAAAATTTTAGGCAGCGCCTTTTCGATAAAAAGCGGCACGCCGAAAAAGCCCGCAAGCACGTAAAACAGCGCAAATCCACCTACGCCGCAAGCAAACTTACGCCAGTGTTTTATAAAAAAATTTTTCATTTTTCCGCTCATTAATTTTGATAGCGTAAAATTATATCCAAAAATTTCGTGCAAAGGGTTAAAATTTGCTGGTTCACATCTGCTGCTCGGTCGATTGCGATTATTTTTTACGCCGCTTGAAAGAGCTCACGCAAGAGCCGCTAATAGGCTATTTTTACGATCCAAATATCCATCCCTACGGCGAATACGTTCTTAGAATGCACGACTCAAAGCGGGTTTGCGAAAATTTAGGGATTAAATTTATCCCGGGCGAGTATGATTTTCAGGGCTGGCTACAGGGTGCGCGCGGGCTTGAAAACGAGCCCGAAAAAGGCGCGCGCTGCGAGTTTTGCTTTGATTTTCGCATGCAAAAAACGGCCGAGTTCGCGCTAAGTTTGGGCGAGCGCAAAATCACTACGACTCTTCTTATGAGCCCCAAAAAATCGCACGCTCAGCTTTGTGTCTCGCTACGGCGCATTTGTGAGCGCTACGGGCTAGAGTTTATCGCGCCCGATTTTCGCAAAAACGGCGGCACGAACGAGCAGTTTGCGCTTGCGAAAAAAGACGCGCTCTATCATCAAAACTACTGCGGCTGCATCTACGCGCTTGCGTCGCAGCGGGATGATCAGCGAAAGGCTGAGCGGGATTTCGGCGGAAGTTTGACGGCGGATTTGAAGCGAAATTTAGCCCAAGGTGCCGAAATTTACGAACTAATGTCGCCGATCGATCGGCAAATCCTGCCCGCTTCGGTAGAGGAGAAGTTGAAATTTTACAAAAAGCTTTGTGCGCTTGAAAGAAAAGGAGTTAAATTTAGCGTGCTGCGCGATCGGTTTTTAAACTACCGCCTGCTCTGTGCATGGATTAAATTTGACGGGCGTGTAGTGCCCTCGTTTGTGCTATTTGGCTCGCATTTTACGCGCGAAAACGTGAAGTTTAGCATAGAGCGGAAGTGCGAAATTTTTTGCAGCGACAAAGGCGAGATTAAAATTTTAAGCCTGGCGAAATTTAACGAAATTTCAAGATCAAATTTCAAAAGCGTATCCGAAATGTTAAAAAATCCGCCGAGTCTTGCGCGTCAAAATAAAGCTCGTGCCGCGCTGTGCGCTGCGGGCTCGCTCTCGCCGATCATCGTCACGGACGAGATAAGAGCCGCCAAAGTTCAAATTTACGGGCTCTCGCGCATATTTTTAGACGTTAGGGAAATTTTAGTAAGAATTTGATAAAATTGCAAGATTTTTAAATAAAGGCAGATAATGATAGACATAAACGAAATTCTCTCCATCCTACCTCATCGCTTCCCGTTTTTGCTGATAGATCGCGTCGAAGAGCTCAGTATAGGCGAAAGCATCAAGGCCTATAAAAACGTAACCTACAACGAGCAGATCTTTCAGGGCCACTTTCCGGGGCATCCGATCTATCCGGGCGTCATGATCATCGAGGGCTTAGCGCAGGCAGGCGGCGTGCTGGCGTTTAAGAGTATGGAGAAAGACGGCGTCGATCTAAGCGACAAGGTCGTGTATTTTATGAGTATCGACAACGCTAAATTTAGAAGCCCGGTTCGCCCCGGCGACAAGCTTGAATATCGCATCAGCGTAATCAAACATCGCGGACGCATCTGGGTGCTAAAGGGCGAAGCTTACATCAACGACGGCGCCACACTGGCTGCACAGGCTGAACTTCAAGCGATGATAATGGATAAATGATGGCTAAAGTTCACCACACGGCGATCATCGAGGACGGCGCGCAGATCGGAGCCGAGGTTGTGATCGAGCCGTATGCTTTCATAAGCGCGCAGTCTAAAATCGGCGACGGCTGCACGATCAAGCAGGGCGCGCGCATCATCGGCGATACGCAAATCGGCGAGAACTCTAAAATTTTTTCATACGCGATCGTGGGCGAAATTCCGCAGGATATGAGCTTTGAAGAGGGCGAGCGCACGGGGCTAATCATCGGCAAAAATGCTACGATTCACGAGTTTTGCACGATTAGCTCGGGCTCGCATAAGGGCGACGGATTTACGCGCATCGGCGATAATCTATTTATGATGGCGTATTGCCACATCGCGCACGATTGCGTGCTGGGCAGCAACATAATCCTAGCCAACAACGCTACGCTCGCAGGCCACGTCTTAATGGGCGATTATGCCGTTATCGGCGGGCTTACCCCCGTGCATCAGTTCGTCCAAATCGGCGAGAGCTGCATGATCGCAGGGGCTAGCGCGCTTAGTCAGGACGTGGTGCCGTTTTGTCTAGCCGAGGGCAACCGCGCCTATATTCGCGGGCTAAATTTAACGGGCATCCGCCGCCGCTTCGATAAAGAGACGGTCGAGACGATAAATCGGGCGTATAAATTTTTATTCAACCAAGGCAAGGGCTTAAAGGAGCAGGCGCAAATTTTATTAAACGAGACGAGCGATCAAAACGTGCGCAAGATGTGCGAGTTTATAATCAACACAAAACGCGGAATTCCGCTAGATAAAGGTAAAATTTAATGGCAAATAAGTGCAGTTTTTGCGGTGAGACGGGCGCGGACGGGCGTCGTATCTATCCTAACGACGACGGTACGGCGGCTATCTGCAGCTATTGTATCGATATGGCATACGCCGCTATCCACGGCAGCGAAGGTCAAAATGAGGCGATACAAAATCAAAATAAAGAGATCGATTTCGAGGCTATCAAGCCAAAGGCGTTGATGGAGGTTCTAAACCGCTACGTCATCGGTCAGGAGCGCGCTAAGAAAATTTTTAGCGTCGGCGTTTACAACCACTATAAAAGAATTTTCAGGCAGACCGATGCGAAGGGCGACGATACCGAAATTTCAAAATCAAATATCTTGCTCATCGGACCTACCGGCAGCGGCAAAACGCTTATGGCGCAGACTTTGGCGAAATTTTTGGATGTGCCGATCGCCATTAGCGATGCTACGAGCCTAACGGAAGCGGGCTACGTCGGCGAGGACGTAGAAAATATCCTCACCCGCCTTTTACAGGCCGCGGATGGCGACGTAGAAAAGGCGCAGCGCGGTATCGTATTCGTAGATGAGATCGATAAGATCGCGCGAATGAGCGAAAACCGCAGCATCACGCGCGACGTAAGCGGCGAGGGGGTGCAGCAAGCGCTTCTTAAGATCATCGAAGGAAGCGTCGTTAATATCCCTCCAAAGGGCGGTCGCAAGCATCCAAATCAAGACTTCATCCAGATCGATACGACCAATATTTTGTTCGTCTGCGGCGGCGCGTTCGACGGGCTAAACGAGATCATCAACCGCCGCATCGGGCATAATGTACTCGGGTTTAATCAAACCAAGCGCAGTAAAAAAGAGAGCCTAAATTTACTAAACATTGTCGAGGCCGACGATCTGGTGCATTACGGCATAATCCCCGAGCTCATCGGGCGATTGCACGTAGTGGCTACGCTAAATGAGATCGACGAAAAGGCGATGGTTAGAATTTTAACCGAGCCGAAAAACGCGATCTTAAAGCAATATCAAAAGCTCTTTGCGATAGACGGCGCAAATTTAAAATTTGACGACGACGCGCTAAGGGAGGTCGCGAGCCTTGCGATCAAGCGCAAAACCGGTGCGCGCGGGCTTCGCAGCATAATTGAGGAGATCATGATCGATATTATGTTTGATCTGCCTGAGCTTAAGGGCTATGACGTCATCATCTCCAAAGAGGTCGTAGACGGCGTCTCCAAGCCGATACTTGTAAAACAAAATTTAACTGCATAAAGGGGATAAATGTTACTTGATTCGATTCTAGGATTATTTTCTAGGGATATGGGCATCGATCTAGGCACGGCAAACACGCTTGTGCTGCTAAAAGATAAAGGCATCATCATCAACGAACCGAGCGTCGTAGCGGTGCAAAACGAACGCTACGGCAAGCAAAGGATCATCGCCGTGGGTGCCGAGGCTAAAGAGATGCTCGGACGCACTCCGGGCGATATCGAAGCGGTGCGCCCGATGAAGGACGGCGTTATTGCGGATTTTGATATGACGGAGAAGATGATTAGGTATTTCATCGAAAAGACCCACAAGCGCCGCTTTTTCGTAAGCCCGCGCATCATCATCTCGGTTCCTTACGGGCTAACTCAGGTCGAGCGTAAAGCCGTGCGCGAAAGCGCGATGATAGCGGGCGCGCGCGAGGTTTATCTAATCGAAGAGCCGATGGCTGCGGCAATCGGTGCAGGCCTTCCCGTAAATGAAGCGCGTGGCTCGTTGGTCGTGGATATCGGCGGCGGTACCACCGAGATCGGCGTCATCTCTTTAGGCGGTATCATCAGCGCCAAATCCGTTCGCGTCGCGGGCGATAAGATCGACGCTAGCATCGTTAATTACGTCAAGGAAAAATATAGCCTGCTTATTTCGGAGCGAGCGGCCGAGGAGATTAAGATCAAGATCGGTACGGCGGTGCAGCAGCAAAAAGATCTTACCTACACGGTCAAAGGAAAAGACCAAATTAGCGGGCTTTTAAGCTCGGTCGATCTTACGAGCGAGGACGTTAGAGAGGCGATCAAAGACTCGATCAGAGAGATCGCCGATGCGCTGAAATTTGTGCTAGAGAGCATTCAGCCCGAAGTTGCCGCCGACATCGTCGAAAACGGCGTCGTGCTAACGGGCGGCGGCGCGCTCATTCGCGGATTAGATAAGTATCTAAGCGACACCGTAAAGCTTCCGGTTTTCGTCGCGGACGAGCCGCTGCTTTGCGTCGCAAACGGCACGGGAAAAGCCCTAGAAGAGATCAAATCGCTAAAACAAGCGGCAAATGACTAATCTCAAACTCCTCCTCGTCGCGGTTTTGCTGGTAGCCGTTTCGCTTACGTTCGGCTCGTATATCCACGGCAAATTTATCGGATTTGCAGGAGGAATTTTAGAGGTTTATTACGGCGTGAGTGATCGGGTAAAAAGCGCTGTGAACGAGCATTTTAACCAGGCAGAGACGATCAAAGCTCTACGAGAAGAAAACGCCGAGCTAAAAAAATCGGCGATGCTGCTTAGTACGTTCGCGGGCGAGCTGAATAAAATTTTGATCGATAAAAATAGCTCCATTTATGAGCCCAAAGTCCAGCTCGTAAAGGCGCTGAGCTATGCAAATTTAAACGACTACAATAAATTCTTCGTAAATTTTGAAAATTTTAACCCAAACAAAATTTACGGTCTCATCAGTGAGGGCAAGACCGCAGGGATTTTAGTAAATAAAGACGGGCGCCCGCTTGCGATCTTACAGCGCGACGAAAAGAGCAATTTCTCCGTTTTCATAGGAGATGCTCAAATTCCTGGCGTCGCAGGCGGCGAAAATAACGAGCTCGTGGTTAGATACATCCCGCAGTGGCTCGATCCCAAGGTAGGCGATGAGGTGCTTACCAGCGGCAAGGACGGGATTTTTTTTGCCGGCGTGCCGGTAGGAAAGGTTAAAGAGATTCAAAACGGAAAGCTATACAAAAGCGCCGTCGTAGAGCCCTACGTGAGCTCCGAGATGCCGGCGTTTTTGTATGTCGTTACAAAGGAAAATTGATGCCCAAAAGAGATGATATTAAGACGATTTTACTGATCGGCAGTGGTCCGATCGTAATCGGCCAGGCGTGCGAGTTCGATTACAGCGGCACGCAGGCGGCTAAGACGCTAAAGAGCCTCGGATACCGCGTAGTGCTAATAAACTCAAACCCCGCTACCATTATGACCGATCCCGATTTTGCCGACGCCACCTATATCGAGCCGATCACCAAAGAGAGCATTTTGCGTATCATAAAGCGCGAGGGCGTCGATGCGATCCTGCCTACGATGGGCGGACAGGTCGCGCTAAACGTCGCGATGGAGGCTTACGAAAGCGGCGAGCTAGGGGGGGTAAAATTTCTAGGCGCCAAGCCTGAAGCGATCAAAAAGGGCGAGGATAGGGTGAAATTTAAAGAGGCGATGATTAAGATCGGAATGGATCTGCCCAAATCCAAATACGCCTACAATATCGAAGAGGCGATGGCTGCTGCAAATGAGATCGGCTTTCCGCTCATTATCCGCGCTAGCTACACCCTGGGCGGCGCAGGTAGCGGCGTAGCGTACAATATCGACGAGTTTAAAGAGGTCGCGCAAAACGGGCTAGACGTGAGCCCAATAAATGAAATTTTGATCGAAGAGAGCCTGCTTGGATGGAAAGAGTTCGAAATGGAGGTGATCCGCGATCATAAGGACAACTGCATCATCGTCTGTTCGATCGAAAATTTCGACCCGATGGGGGTGCATACGGGCGATAGCATCACGGTTGCGCCCGCTCTTACACTTACCGATAAAGAATACCAGGCGATGCGCGACGCAAGCTTTAAAATTTTACGCGAGATCGGCGTGGATACGGGCGGCTCAAACGTGCAGTTTGCGGTAAATCCGCAAACTGGTCGCATGATCGTCATCGAGATGAACCCGCGCGTAAGCCGCAGCTCGGCTCTCGCGTCTAAAGCCACGGGCTATCCGATCGCCAAGGTCGCTACGATGTTAGCTGTGGGCTTTAGCCTGGATGAGATTAAAAACGATATCACTGGCACGCCTGCGAGCTTTGAGCCGGTGATCGATTATATCGTGACTAAAATTCCGCGCTTTGCGTTTGAAAAATTCCCCGGCGCAAACCCGTATCTCGGCACTGCGATGAAGAGTATCGGCGAGGTGATGGCGATCGGGCGCAGCTTTAAAGAGAGCATTCAAAAGGCGCTGTGTTCGCTGGAGAAGGGCTACTTCGGCTTCGTGGAATTAAATTTAAGCGAAAAGGATCTGATTTTCGGGCTTCGCAACGCGCAGCAAGATAGAATTTTATACATCGCCCAGGGCTTTAGAGCGGGCATGAGCGTGGATCAAATTTACGAGCTTAGCAAGATCGACCGCTGGTTTTTGAGCCAGATCGAGCAGATCGTAAAATTTGAAGAGCGCATCGATATGGAGATCATCAACGACGCGGCGCTTCTAAGACAGGCCAAGAGCTGGGGCTTTAGCGATAAGATGATCGCAAATTTGATCAACAAAAAGGACAATCTGGGCCTTACGCAAAACGATATCCATTTTGCCTGCGCCAGACAGGGCATCGGCCTTGAATACAACGAAGTAGATACCTGTGCGGGCGAGTTTGCGGCGCTTACTCCGTATCTGTACTCCAGCACCAACATAACGCCTGCTATCGCAAGCCGTAAAATTTCAAAAGATAATAAAAAGGTCCTCATCATCGGCGGCGGTCCGAACCGCATCGGGCAGGGTATCGAGTTTGACTACTGCTGCGTGCACGCTAGCTACGCGCTACGCGATATGGGCATCACCACGATAATGTATAACTGCAACCCCGAAACCGTCAGCACCGACTACGACACGAGCGATATTTTATACTTCGAGCCGATCGATTTCGAGCACGTTAGAGCGGTCATCGAGGCTGAAAGCCCCGACGGCGTGATCGTGCATTTCGGCGGCCAAACGCCACTAAAGCTCGCCAAGCGCCTAAGCACCGTGGGAGCCAAGATCATCGGCACGAGCGCGCGCACGATAGACGTAGCGGAGGATCGCAAAAAATTTAGCGAGTTTATCGCAAGTATCGGCGTTAAGCAGCCGAAAAACGATACCGCCATAAGCGAAGCCGAAGCAATTGAAAAGGCTGCTGCTATCGGCTATCCGGTGCTCGTGCGCCCTAGCTATGTGCTCGGGGGTCGCGCGATGCGGCGCGTGCATAGCGAAGCCGAGCTTAGGCAGTATATGAGCGAGGCGGTGCGCGTGAGCGATCACTCGCCGGTGCTGATAGATAAATTTTTACTTGACGCGACAGAGCTTGACGTCGATGCGATCTGCGATGGGCGCGACGTATATATCGGCGCAATAATGGAGCATATCGAAGAAGCGGGTATCCACAGCGGCGATAGCGCGAGCATTTTGCCGCCGCTTAGCCTAAGTGCGGAGATGATCGATCTGGTAAGTCGCCAAACCAAAGAGATCGCGCTAAATCTTGGCGTCGTAGGGCTTATGAACATTCAATTCGCGATTTTTGAAAACGAGCTTTACATCATCGAGGTAAATCCGCGCGCGAGCCGCACCGTGCCGTTTGTAAGCAAGGCGACGGGAATTCCGATGGCTAAGGTCGCTACTCGCGTAATGTGGCAAGGGGGTCTGCGCGAGGCTTTGAAATTTTACGACGAGTTCGGCGTGCTAGTCGAAGAGAAGGGAATTTTAAAGCCGCGTATTAAAAATCATATCTGCGTCAAAGAGAGCGTCTTTCCTTTCAACAAGCTTGCGGGCGCGGATCTGATCCTGGGGCCTGAGATGAAAAGCACCGGCGAGGTGATGGGTATCGGCGAGAGCTTCGCCAAAAGCTTTGCTAAATCGCAAATCGGCGCGAACAACGCGCTTCCAAGCGGCGGCAAGGTATTTTTGTCGCTAGCCGATCACGACAAGCTGCGAGCCGTAGAGCTTGCGCGCGCATTTACTAGCGCGGGCTTCGGTATCGCGGCTACGAGCGGCACTCACAAGCTACTGGGCGAAAACGGCGTGGAGTGCGAGTTTGTCTATAAAATCAGCGAGGGCCGCCCAAATATCGAGGATAAGCTCAAAAATGGCGAAATTTCGCTCGTCATCAACACTAGCGATAGCAAATCAAGCTCCACCGATGCCGCGAAGATCCGCCAGAGCGTGCTGCGCTTTAGACTGCCGTATTTTACGACGATGAAGGCGGCGATCGCGGCTACGCGCTCAATCTGCTCGATAAAGGATCAATCCGCGCTTGAAGTTAAAACGTTACAGGAGTATCTAAGCGGCAGATAGCACGAGCAGCCTTCCGCCGGCACCATACCGCGATGAGATTTTAAAATTTTAACTTACTTTTAGGCGATACGGTTAAATGGAACGCGAGTAAATTTAACGCGTAGGATCATTAAGAAATTTAGGCATGGCGAATCGTGGTAATACAATAGCGCTTTTTATTCTTTGAAAGAGCTTTTGATTTGCTGGACGAATATAAAAATATAACAGATATTCATACATGTAAAAACCTAAAGTTTTTATGGCTTGATAATGGCAAAGACGCTGCTATCGATAGCTGCGAAAAGTTAATCTTTCGAGAAATGCCGCAATTCAAGCATTTAACAGGGAGTTGCAGATAAAGATACGGCAAAAAAGCTTTTGTAAATAAAAATCGCCGAAGATTAAAATTTTTGTATTAATAATGCTTTTGAGGAAAGGCGCAGTGAGATACTATAGAGTAAGCGGTGTTGATAACAATGCCTATTTTTACGGCGACAATAAAGAGTTATTGAAATTTTGCTCTAAATGTAAATTGATCGTCAATCGCTATGAAGCGGCAATGGCGGCTGCGGAAACATTTGTGCTAAAAAAGAGATGCGATTATTCTTCTTGTTGGGACGGAGAGACTGTCGTGTCGCAAAGGTTTGTCGATATATACAATAAATATAGTTTAAGCGGATTATCATTTATCAAACTTCCGCGTTCAAAGAATTTTTATCTTCTACAATGCAATATCGAGGTAAGATACGATTACGGCAATAACCCTAACTTGGTACGCCGTCAATTATGTACCGAGTGTGAGCAATATAGGGAAGTTTCGTGTGTTTTACCGATAAAGATACTTGACGAGGATCGGTTAAAGAACAATACTTTTTACAAAACGGATTTAATTGTCGGCGGCGTCGTAGGACGCTGGCCGCTACTGTTGGTAACGGACGATATTCCACACATATTTCAAGCAGAAAAGATAAAAGATATATATTTTAAACTATGCAATAAAAACGGATAATATTAAATTTTAAGAGAGCGAGTCCGTTTTGTAGTAAAAATTTGCCCTAGCGCTGCGACGTCCGCCTCAAAATAGCTATTTATCTCGTGCGTTTGCTCGCCCTCGCCCGCTAGCTCGTAGTGAGTGAAGATCAATTTGCCCTCGCGGTAGTCGATATCGCAAATTTGCGACGTTATCTCGCCCGCGCCGTCGATTTTTGGCTCAAAGCCCGCCAGAGCGATCTCGGCTATGAACTCAAATTCTATCGCGTCAAAAAGATAGTGGCGAAAGTAGCCGTCGTCGCGCACGAGCCAAATTTTTTCATTTATCGGCGCGATACCGCCCAGCATAAACTCCCGCGTCTCGCCGTCCAGCGTGAGCTCATCGGGGAAGCTAAATTTACGCAGAGGCTTTAGTTCAGGATAGCTTACGATAGCAATCTGCCCCTCGTAAAAATTTAAAAGCACTGCTTCGCTCGCTCGCTCGCATTTTTGATTATTTTCGCGCTCTTGTTTGGGTTCTTGCATGCGTTTTTGTTGGGGCTTTAGCTCGCTGTTTTGTTCGTCCTTGCATTCGTGATCCTGCGCGTATTTTTGTTCAAGCTCGTCGTTTTCGCCGCCTTTGCCTTCGGTCGCAAACAAAAAACTAAAGCCCTCTTCGAGCTCGGCGGTCAAATTTAGCTCGCTTCCGTCCGCGCGTAGCAAAAACGATCTGCTGCCGTCTTGTCCCGCGCCGAGATCTACCGCCATGCCGCCGATTTGCGGCAACTCGTCCATCCATACGTCCGAGTTTCTAAGCTCATCGGGCAGAGCTAAATTCGACTTTAACCCTCCGTCGTAATCGTAAATCAAAATCGAAATTTGCTCGTCGCCGTCGCGGCGCGCCAGCCAAATTTGAGCCGCGCGGGGTTCGAATTTCGCGTAGATGATCGGCTCTTGAAGGCTAAATTTAAGCTTGCGATCAAAGTCGTAAATTTTAAAATTTAGCTCCTCGCCGCCGGTTTCATCGCTCCAAACGGCGACGAGTTTTGAGGCGGCATCGATGTGGGAGCAAAATTTGCTCGCGCCGAAGTCTGCAGCGCTTATGCTGCTACTTCTAGGATCACTGTTAAGTTCGGTAAAATTTTTGATTGTTATCACCACGAAGCCTTTAAATTTTATCAAAATTTTACGCGCGAGCGGATAAGCTGCGCGCTTGCCCTTGCGCTATCGGCGTTAAATTCTATAAAATTAATGCACGGCATCGGATTTTAAAATTTACTGCCTTTTTTGCACTTTAACTTTTGGAGCGGTTTTTGCGCCTTGCGATTTTGCTTGCGGACGCTCGATAATGCGGATATTGGCGTTTGAGCGGAGCCTGTCGTTGAACTCGGTGATCGCCTTTTTGCGCTCAGAGGTCACGTAGCCTTCGATCGCCTTTTCTTGCACGCTGTCAAAATCAAGCGTGCGAAGCCCCTTTTTGTCGTTTACGTAAAACATCTCGTAGCCATTGCGCGTAGGGATTATCGGCGAAAATTTGCCCTGCTCGACGTTCGTGACGATGTATTTGAGCCCCTCATCCATTTGATTGGCCTTGAGGGTTCCCTTCATCACATACACGTCGCTTGGGCGGAGCTTCGGATTTGTGCGGATCCTATCGAGCGGAGCTTGCGATTTTGCGATGTAGCGGGTTAGCGTGATGCTATCGAAGGTTGTAAATAATGAACTATTTTGGCTGTAGAATTTTTTGACATTTTCGGGGGTCGTGCGGTGCTGTACGTCTGCGAATATTGAGCCATAGAGCTTTTCTTCAAGCAGTGTACGGCGGACATTTGCTTTAAAGTCATCGTAGTTCATGCCTTGCTTTTGCACAGCGGTTTTGAGTTGGTCTAAGTTAAGCTTATTTTGATCAGCGATCGCTTTGAGCCTCGCGTCGATCTCCGCGTCATTTACCGCGATGCCGCGGCGTTTAATCTCGGATTGTTGCAGCTTTTGCCCGATTAAAATTTCCATCGCAGCTTGCGGCGAAGCGCCCGTTAGCTTCTGAACTTTGGCTAGTTCGTAGCCGGTGATGGGCTCATTATCTACCACGGCGATGACGCCGTTTACTACTTCGGCATTTGCACAAACAGCACAGATCATTGCGGAAAAAAGCAGTTTCTTTATCATTTTTAACCTTTATTTAGTCTTTTTGCTTTATAATTACAAGATCGCGATTATAACATTAAATGGTAATTTTTGCAAAGGAATTTTTATGATAGTAACTCGTTTTGCGCCGAGTCCTACGGGATATTTACATATCGGCGGACTTAGAACGGCGCTTTTTAGTTATCTTTACGCTAGGGCAAACGGCGGCAAATTCCTGCTGCGTATCGAGGACACTGATCTGAAGCGCAATTCGCAGGAGGCTGCTAAGGCGATCGAGGAAGCTTTTAAGTGGTGCAATCTAGACTATGACGGGCAGATCGTGTATCAAAGCTCGCGCTTTGATCTTTACAAACAATACGTCCAAAAGCTGCTAGATGAGGGCAAGGCATACAAATGCTATATGAGTAAGGACGAGCTGGATGAGCTGCGCGCGCAGCAGGAAGCTCGCAAAGAGCGCCCGCGCTACGATAACCGCTATCGCGACTTTACCGGCACGCCGCCTGCTGGGATCGAGCCCGTAATCCGCATCAAATCCCCGCTTAGCGGCACGATAGAATTTAGTGACGGCATCAAGGGCGAGATAAAATTTAACGCTGCCGATATTTTGGACGATTTCATCATCGCGCGTTCCGATGGCACGCCTACGTATAACTTCACGGTCGTGATCGACGACGCGCTGATGGGCGTCACGGACGTGATCCGCGGCGACGATCATCTAAGCAACACCCCGAAGCAGATCGTGCTGTATAACGCGCTAGGCTTTAAAATCCCTAAATTTTACCATGTCGCGATGATCAACGGCACCGACGGCAGCAAGCTAAGCAAACGCCACGGCGCTACCGACGTGATGGAGTATAAGCGCATGGGCTATCTGCCGCAAGCTCTGCTAAATTTTTTAGTACGCCTGGGCTGGAGCCACGGGGATGATGAAATTTTTAGCATGGAGGAGATGAAGCGATACTTTGATCCTAACCATATCAGCAAGAGCTCTAGCACCTTCAATCAAACTAAGCTCGAGTGGCTAAATGCGCATTATATTAAAAACTCTGACGACGATGAGCTTGCCGCGCAGCTTGTGGAATTCGGCGTCGATATCCGCTCGCACGCGAAAAAACATCTCATCGCGCAGCAGTACAAACAGCGCGCAAAGACGCTAGTGGAGATGGCCGAGGGCATTAAAATCCTTCTAAATCGCCCGAGCTGCTACGACGAGAAGGCGTATAAGAAATTTGTAACCGAAAGTTCGCTAAGCTTACTCGCAAAATTTTCGGATACTCTAAGCGCAAATTTAAATGCAAAGGAGTGCGAGGAAAGGACGATGGGATTTTTGGACGCAAACGGCGCCAAGCTAAAGGATCTTGCCCAGCCTCTGCGCGTTGCGATCACGGGGGGAAGCGTAAGTCCGTCGATTTTTGAAATTTGTGAAATTTTAGGAAGCGACGAAGTTAAAACGAGAATTTCAAATTTAATCAAAAAAGGATTATAAAATGGCTAAAGTAAACGTTGAAGCGGCTTTGAAGTACCACATAGGCGGTAAAATCGGAACGAATGTAAAAACCCCGTGCGCTACGGCGGAGGATTTGGCGCTTGCATATACGCCGGGCGTCGCGGAGCCTTGCAAGGTGATCGAAGGTGATCACGAGGCTGCGTTTAAATACACGAATAAGGCCAATCTCGTAGCTGTTATCACTAACGGCACGGCGGTTTTAGGGCTTGGTGATATCGGCGCAATCGCCGGAAAGCCCGTAATGGAGGGCAAGGCGGTTTTGTTTAAAAAATTCGGCGGCGTCGATGCATTTGACATCGAGATCGACGAAAAAGATCCTAAAAAGATAATTGAAATTTGCAAAGCGATAGCGCCTACGTTCGGCGGTATAAATTTAGAGGATATCAAAGCTCCCGAGTGCTTCGAGATAGAGCGCGAGCTGCAAAAAGCCGTCGATATCCCCGTCATGCACGACGATCAGCACGGCACCGCGATGATTACGGGCGCAGGGCTAATCAACGCAGCCCTTATCAGCGGCAAAAATATCGAGGATATGAAGATCGTAGTCAGCGGCTCGGGCGCTGCTGGCATAGCGTGTGCAAAGATGTATCGTAATTTAGGCGCCAAACATATCATAATGCTCGATTCCAAAGGGGTGATCCACAAGGGTCGCACCGATCTTACCGAGCAAAAGAAAGAATTTGCCCTAGACACCGCAGATCGCACGCTAGAGGACGCGATGAAGGGCGCGGATATGTTTTTGGGCCTTAGCAAGCCGGGCGTTTTAACCAAAGAGATGGTAAGGACTATGGCGCCGCATCCGATCATTTTTGCGCTTGCAAATCCGGTACCGGAAATCTATCCAAGCGAGGTCGAGGAAGTAAGAAACGACGCGATCGTAGGCACCGGCAGAAGCGACTTTGCAAATCAGATCAATAACGTTTTGGGCTTTCCGTATATCTTCCGTGGCGCGCTTGACGTAAGAGCCAAAAAGATTACCGAAAATATGAAGATTGCGGCCGCTCGCGCGATGGCGGATCTTGCTCGCGAAGAGGTTCCTGCGGAAATCCGCAAGATGCTGGGCAAGGATAGCTTAAAATTCGGCAAAGACTACGTGATCCCAAATCCTTTCGATCCGCGCGTGTTTGCCGTGATCTCGACGGCGGTCGCAAAAGCTGCGGTAGATGACGGCGTCGCTCGCGTCAAAGACTTCGACGTTGCAGCTTATAAAAAGAGCCTGGAAGCTAAAAAGCTATGATTTTTTGCTCCTGCACGAGGCGAGATTAAATTTAAGAGGCGTAAATGAAAGATTTGGCTTTACTTACCGATTTTTATCAGCTTAGCATGATGCAGGGCTATTTTTTTACAAAGCCCGATCAGACGGCGGTTTTTGACGTTTTTTATCGCAAAAACCCAAGCGGCGGCGGTTACGCGATATTTTGTGGCTTAAACGAGGTTGTGGATTATATCGAAAACTTAAAATTTAGTGACGACGACATCGCGTATCTAAAAAGTCTAAATTTATTTAAGCTGGAATTTTTGGAATTTCTAAGAGGCTTTAAATTTAGTGGCGAAATTTACGCCATGGACGAGGGGCAGATCGTATTTCCGCACGAGCCGCTAATTCGCGTCAAGGCAAATATCATGGAGGCGCAGCTCATCGAGACTGCGATCTTAAATACTATAAATTTTCAAACTCTAATCGCTACAAAAAGCTCGCGCATCAATTTTAGCGCTAAGGGTGATTCGGTGATGGAGTTTGGCTTGCGCCGCGCTCAGGGGCAAAGCGCCGGTATCTACGGCGCAAAAGCTGCGATTATAGGCGGCTGCAGCGCTACGTCGAACGTGCTCGCCGCAAAGAAATTCGGCGTGCCCGCGATCGGCACCCACTCGCACTCTTGGATTCAGAGCTTTGATAGCGAGCTGGAGGCGTTTCGCGCCTACGCTAAAATTTATCCGAACAGCACGCTTTTGCTCGTCGATACCTACGATACTCTCGCAAGCGGCGTGCCGAATGCGATTACGATTTTTAAAGAGCTGCGCGCTAGCGGTCATGAGCCGCTTGGAATCCGCATAGATTCGGGCGATCTGGAGTATCTGACCAAGCAGGCGCGTAAGATGCTCGACGCTGCAGGCTTTGAGAACGCAAAGATCACCGCATCTAACGATCTGGACGAATACGCGATTGATCAGCTCAAGCTTTTCGACGCTAAAATCGATAGCTGGGGGATCGGCACGAGGCTTATTACCGGCGGAGACAGTTCGAGCCTAGGCGGCGTGTATAAGCTAAGCGGTATCGAAAAAGATGGCGAGATCGTGGCTAAGATCAAAATTTCAAACGATCCGCGCAAGATCAATAACCCCGGCTACAAGCAGGTCTTTAGACTCTACGACAAAGATAACGGCATGGCGCTTGCCGATCTGATTACGCTTGAGGGCGAGAGCATAGACGAGAGCGCGCCGCTTGAAATTTTTCACCCTCTTTACACCTACAAGCGTAAAATTTTAACGAATTTCAGCGCGCATAAGCTCTTACGTCCCGTTTTTAAGGAGGGCAAATTCGTAGGCATGCGCCGCACGGTAAGCGAGATCGCGCGTTTTAGCAAGGAGCAAAAGAGCAAATTTTGGCTCGAGCACCTTCGCAACGTCCATCCGCAGAGCTACAAAGTGGATCTCTCTCAAAAGCTTTGGGATATCCGAAAATCACTCATCAACGAGTGCAACCTCAATTTAAAGGAAAAATATGTTTAAAGTTCTATCGTGCGCCGCTTTGGCGTTAGTTTTGCTAGGATGCGGCTCAAACCAGCTCCGCCAATCCCCGGACAGCGCTATGAATAAGCAAGCACAGAGCGAAAAAACCATAACTAAAGAGAACGCAAAGACCTTATATTTTGTCGATGAGCAGGGCAAAAAGCTATCGCTTAGCTCAAACGACGATTTTAATACCGCCGTGCTAGAGGATGATAGCGGCAAAAGCTACAACCTCAAGCGCGAGCGTGCCGCAGACGGCATCTATATGGAGAACAAAGACGGAGTGAGCATCCACTTCAAAAAAGGTGAGGGCATAGTGGAGTTTAGCAAATACAAATCCATCCCGATCACCGAGGTCAAATAAACTTTAAAATTTTTGGTTAAATTCCGATTTAGCGCCGGAATTTAGCCCTCTTTTCCTGCGCTAAATTCGGAGAAAGTTATGTTATTAGGCAAAATCGATTATCTAAATTTGCTCCCTTTTCACGTATTTTTAAAATCCCTTCCGCTGCCGTCTTATGTTAAAAAATCGATAGAATTTAAAAAAGGGGTGCCGAGCAAACTCTGCGCCGATCTTTATTATAGGCGCATAGATGCCGCGGTAATCTCCAGCATTGAAAGCCGCCGCGCAAAATACCGCAAGCTGCCTCTAGGAATCGTCGCAAAGCGCGAGGTTTTAAGCGTACTCGTGCGCAAAAACTCGGCGCCCAGGCTCGATCCCGCGTCGATGAGCTCAAATATGCTAGCTCGCGTGCTGGATCTTAGCGGCGAGGTGCTAATCGGCGATAACGCTCTAAAGGCGCTGCTTTCGCAGGGCAGAGATAAATTCTACGATTTGGGCGAAATTTGGCAGCAGCGCACGGACTTGCCCTTTGTTTTTGGGCGGCTGTGCTGTGTGAAAAACGATAAGGCTTACTCGCGCCTAGCGACGAAATTTTTACGTTCGCGCATTAAAATTCCAAGATATATCCTGCAAAGCTACGCCCTTTCGCGCGGCATAAAAGAGCGCGAAATTTTAAATTATCTGAAATTTATCGGCTATAAGATCGGCGTCCGCGAGGAGTTGGCGCTGAAAAAATTTATCGCCAAAGCCAAAAAATTAAAATTTAATCCGGTTCAAAAGGAGGAACTATGAAGTCTTACATCGACGGCTTGCTGCTAAATTTAAAGCGTGCCAATCCCGGTCAGGAGGTCTTTATCCAGGCATCGACCGAAATTTTATACTCGCTCATACCGCTTCTAAAGCGCGATGAGAGGTATGTGAAAAATAAAATTTTAGAGCGCATTTTGGCGCCCGAGCGCACGATGATGTTTCGCGTCGTCTATATGAGCGACGGCGGCGAGCCCTGCGTGCATACGGGATATCGCATAGAGTTCAACTCCGCTCTGGGTCCTTACAAAGGCGGTCTGCGCTTTCATCCGAGCGTAAATTTAGGCGTTTTGAAATTCTTGGGATTTGAGCAAATTTTTAAAAATTCCCTCACGGGTCTTAATATCGGCGGCGCAAAAGGCGGCGCAAATTTCGATCCCAAGGGCAAGAGCGACGGCGAGATTATGAGATTTTGTCAAGCTTTTATGCTTGAGCTTCACCGCCTAATCAGCTCTAATACCGACGTGCCCGCGGGTGACATCGGCGTGGGCGGCCGCGAGATCGGTTATATGTACGGCGCGTATAAAAAGCTCACCCGCAGATTCGACGGCGCGCTTACGGGCAAGGGGCTAAGCTGGGGCGGCAGCCTCGCGCGCACCGAGGCTACGGGTTACGGCTCGGTATATTTTGCAAACGAGATGCTCGCTACTAGAGGCGATTCGCTGCACGGCAAAATTTGCACGATCTCGGGCGCCGGCAACGTCGCGATCTACACAGCTGAAAAGCTATATCAGATGCAGGCAAAACCCGTCACCGTAAGCGATTCTACGGGCTTTATCTATGACGCCGAGGGAATCGATGTAATGCTTCTTAAAAAGCTAAAAGAGCAGCTGCGCGTGGGGCTTTGCGAATATATCAAGGAGCGCCCCGGCGCAAAATTTATCCCCGTAAGCGCCTATCCCGCAGGCCGTAACGGCGTGTGGAGCGTGCCGTGCGACGCCGCGTTTCCGAGCGCTACGCAAAATGAGCTTAATCTGCAAGACGTAAAGACTCTCTATGCCAACGGATGTCGCATGGTTTGCGAGGGCGCGAATATGCCAAGCACGCTTGAGGCGATCGATTTTATGCTCGCGCAAAAAGACTTTCTTTTCGGCCCTGCCAAAGCGGCGAATGCTGGCGGCGTAGCTACGAGCGGGCTTGAGATGGCGCAAAACGCGCAGATGGCGTCGTGGAGCTTCGAGGAGGTCGATAGTAAGCTGCGCGAGATCATGCGCCACATATTCGCACCAGCTACGAGACCTCGAAGGAATTCGGCGCGGAGGGCAACCTCGTGCTAGGCTCGAACATCGCGGGCTTTCGCCGCGTAGCCGACGCGATGCTGGATCAAGGGCTGGTTTAGGCCTGCTTATCGTGCCGAAAGCCGCAGCTCGCTTTCAAATTTAAACTCTTTAAATTTACGACGAGCTTTTTGGCTGCTTTGATAAAATTTTAATCGTTTGCGCCGAGGATATAACCGCTCATCGATATGCTTTGTGCGGCTTGCGTTGGTATCGTGCGCGCTGCATAAATTTAAAAGTGCCAAGCAGTGCGGTTTTAAAATTAGCTCGTCGTCGTAGTGCTGCTTTTGAAATTTAGCCGCAAGCATGACAAAGCCCGCCGCCCCCCAAATTTCATCTTTAAATTTGGCGGGTAAATTTCGCCCGTTAAATTTAGCTTTAAAATTCTGCGTTTAAATTTAGCCTCGAATCCGCTTTTAAATTTAGCCTAAAATTTTATCTTAAACTACCCGTGTAGCGCGTAAATTTACACATCGCGAGCCTAGCGTTTACCGCAGTTTGGCATAATGGCGTAAATTTTATCCAAAGGTTGCAATATGAAAAAATTTATGATTTTGCTCGCCGCTGCGTCGCTGTCGCTTGCGCATGCGGACGTAACGGATATCCTAAAGCAGGGCGCGGACGTGCTCGGTGCGACTCAGAGCGGAAGCTACAAGGATCTGCTCGCTTCCGCCGCAAACCGCGCCGCAAGCGAGCTCGCCAAGGGCTACATCCACAGCAAGACCGCTAAAATCGAGCTTCCTCCTTCGCTTAAGACGGCTGCGAAGCTTGCGAGAAAGGTGGGCGGCGATAAATGGGAGCGCGAGCTCGTCGTGAGTATGAACGATGCCGCTACCAAGGCGGTGAGCGGTGCGAGCAAGATATTTTTGCAAGATCTGAAATCGATGAGCGATGCCGACGTTAAAAAGCTCATCGGCGGCGGAGACACGGCGCTTAGCGAGTATCTGCAGAGCAAGTCGAGTGCGAAGCTGCGGGCGGTTTTTAGGCCGATCGTAAGCGATATGATGAGCAAAAATAGCTTCGCGACAGCGTATAACGGGCTAAATTCCTTCGCGCAAAACAAGATCACGGGTAACGAAGCGGTGCAAAATATCGCGCGCGGGCTGGGCGCGAGCGAGTATCTGCCTAAGCAGGGCGAGGATTTGAACGATTACATCACGCAAAAGACGCTGGATGGGCTATTTGCGGTGATGAGGGAAAAAGAAAGCGCGCTTCGCGGCAGCGCCGTCGGCAAAGGTGCTGGGATTTTAGGCAAGGTGCTTCAATAAAGCTCGCGGCGAGGCTTTGGCGTAAATTTCGCCGCATAGCTGCTTATAATTGCTTTGCGCCGTAAGCTTATATAGCCAAAGCTGCGCGCAAAGTGCCCTCTTGCGCGAAACGACTGCTCGCGCGAAAGCGGGCGCGCGGCGAAATTTAAAGATTCGTTTGTTGCGCGCTTGCGGCAGGTTTGCTTTATAGATAATCTTACTGCGAAGTTTAGTCTGCGAAATTTAAAATTTCGCAGAGCTTCAGGGATTTGAAATTTTAAAATTTTTACGGTATTTAGGTGTGCGCATAAATTAGCGCCTATATCTAAAATTTTAAAAAGCGGCGGAGTATCGGGATAGCAGAGCGGTAACGGATGAGCGCGTAAAAGTAAGCAAGAAAAGCCGTCTTGTAAATTTCGCTTCTTTCATATCTCTCTTTGTGTTCTGCAAAACCGGTTTACTCATTAGTCCTATTATTTTCCGATTCCATTTTTCTTAATTCTTTAAGCGCTCTATTATGGACATTGGCTTGCTTGCAAACTCTACCTTCAGCAGCAATATATCTTACTAAATTTATATCATTTGTATCGATTGCTATCAATAATCTACCCATAAGCCTTTCCTCTACAAAAAACGTATAATCGCACTTTGCACATAAATTGCTTTCATAAATTATAAATAATAACAAAATTACTACGGCACAAATTATAAATTTTAATACTTTAACCATATTTTCTCCTTGTGTGTATTCTTGCCCGTATATATTGATAATGTCGATTAGCGAGGCATTATATCACTTCTTATTTTTAAATTTTAATCTCTTTCGCTTTATTTTTATGAAATTTTCTAACTGCTTATCGGTAAAATTTAAAACCTCTTTTCGGTTTTGCAAATTTACGTAGGTGTGCCTTATATCACAGCATCTATAAAAAATATATTTCCAATTTTTAATTAGCCAGTCTGCTTCTACCATATTTTTATCTGTTTTAAATAAAAACGGCAAAACCCATAAGCCCGCCTTGTAGCCGCTAATTACGATCAATTTTATAAAATTTACTCCATCATCGTCTTTTGCTTTTACTACGATAAAGCTTACATTTTTCTCGTATGGATAGCTGGATTTTCTACATTCGATAATATCTCCGACCTTGATCTTTCCGAGGAATTTCAAGAGAGGAATACTAAGCTTTTCTATCAAATTTGTCTTTATGCGTCTATTGCGTCCGAATTTATCCCTAGGTTTTGTCAGTCTGAAACCAGGGATTGTTTCGTCGCAATCTTTTAGTTCATCGCTACTAAGATAATTATCGGAGCATATAAATACCTCCTGGGGGCTCGCATTGATGCCGAAATTTGCTAAATTACGAATCAATTGCTCCTTGTCCAGGACAAATCCCGCTTTGCTTGATATCATCTCGCTAGGAAGCTCAAAATATCTGGTATCTTTTAAATTTAAAAGGCAAGGATTTTCTGTCCAGAAACAGCGCTCATCGCAGACCATAAGCTCATCGTCGTTAAATTTTATAATATCGCCTCTTTGTAAGTCATTGTCGAAGGTTGATATTGGTAAGATGGTCATTTAAAGTCCTTTTTTGCTTGCTAGATTAAACATGTTCATAATAAATTTTCGTTATTTGTAATCGCTAAATTACGCCTCGATAACCACATCCTTATACTTTTCATAAAGCCTCGGCTTTAAAATTTTATCACGATACTCTTTGCCCGCCTTAGTCATACACATCCAGTGGCTAAATCTGCTCCATGTGTTAGGGTCTTTCCAAGTTATCTCTGCTTGGGGAGTTATTTTGTCCTCCTCTAAAAATTTATACTCAAAAAAGAAATTATCTCTAAAATAGATCCACTTCTCATAAAGCGACATACCTAGATCGATCTTGGATAAATTCGTATCGAAGTCAGCCCATTTCTTTCTTAAATTTCCGCGCTCTATGCCGAAGTCTATCATACCCCCTAAAAATAGTTGGCCCATTACTCCGAAATACTCTCCCGCGTATGTCGGATAGGCTGAAATTTCAGGATTATCTTCGTCCGCTAGCTTATAGTCGCTTTGGATAATCCCATATAGTTCAAACCATTCGTACCAATCAAAGATTTCATATTCAAGGTAATCCAAAATATCTTTTTTCCTGGTACCCGGAATTTTAGCTAATATGCGAACAAACGAATCCATCCAACAATCAAATCCTAAAGCCTTATAAAGTTCTTCATCTTTGTTAAAAACCCAGCCGTATAGTTCATTCGGTTTCAAAATTTTAAATTTCATAGTATCTCCTTTTTAAATTTAATCGGTTGGCGATATAAAATTTACCTCATCGATCCGTTTAATTGATCTCATATAAACTCGCTAATGTAAAAATTATTTGATTTCGAGAGTTTAGGCATACTTTTTAGTATTTCATCTAAATCGACGCTCTTTATTTCGGCGCAATTTTTTACATCGCCGCAGATACTGATAAAAATAAGATCGTCGCTGTTTTTGCCTATAAATTTACCCTTTGCGTAATAGCCGCCTTCAAATCTTTCATAGGCTATATAATATAATATTTGCTTTAAAATTTCACTTTGATCCAGCTTAAAATAGGTGCAGAATTTCGCGCCCTCCATATCTTGCGATATGTCGGTGGTGCCTACGGAGCTTTTTTCATATTTTTTAAGATCTATTTTTCGGATATTGTTTTCATCTCCTTCGCCGATTGCTCCAAGCGCGCGAAAATCCATATCTATCTCGCCGTAAATATCAAAAAACAGATAGCTGCCCTTAAAGCTTTTATAGGCGAATTCCTTTACAGCGTCCTTAACAATTTCGATATTTGCAAGCGTAACTTCGGTCTTTTTGCAAGATTCGTTTTTTATCTCGACTTCGATCATCTAGGCTCCTTTATTTGTCTTGCTAAATTTTAATCCGTTAGCCATTTTACCACGTATTCCAATAATTCCTCTAAATTTTCGGCTCCGCAACTTCCTTTGAGTTCGTTTTCCGTGGCATTGATGAAAAACCAATCCTCGTCATCTCTATCGATATTTATTTTGATCGGCTTTTTCCCGCTCTCGCCATCGATTTTAATCAACCAACCGGGATTATCGACCGTTTCTAGCGTAAGGCCATATTCATGCTCCCATTCTCCGTCGCATTTGGAAGCGTACCAGTTTTGTATGAGTTTTAGATTATTCATTGCTCCTCCTTTAATTTTATAAATTTTAAAATTCTCGATTTGTTAGGCTTTGATATTGCAATTGAAGCAGGGCTTCTTTGCTATTTAAATTTAATCGCTTATTAAAAATTTCTTTTCCATGCCGTCTTTATTTACGGTGATTATCTTTGAGTTTGGAATATTTAAAAATTTTATAGCTTTTTCGTCCAGTTCAGACAATGGCTCCTCAAGATTAAATTTAGTTTTATAGTAAAATAGCGAAAGATCTCTTTTATTGCCCTGTTCCATAAGCTGCATTACGCACCTATCGTTTGAATCGCCGGTTATATGGCGGTTTATCATCATAAATGCCTCACAGCTCTTATGAAACGGGAAGCGACCGAAATTAAAAAGATTGCCGACGAGCTCAAATGCAAGGACAAAAAACAGAAACAAAATGAATAGTTTGACCATTCTGCGTTTCATTGCGGCGTTTCCTAAATTTTGAAATCAAAAATTCGTTTGTGTTTTAATGCCAGACGGTATTTGCGCTAAGGCTTTGGGTGCGCCCAAGCGCTAGTCGTAGTGGTCTGGCACAAAATTTACGACGCTATCTCGCCTTTTGCCGCGCCGGTTGCGGCGGATTCGCTTTCGTCCATGATGATGAGCTGTTTTGCGCGCTTAATCTTGGCGTCGTCGCGAAATGCCGCGCGCACCTTGTCCATGCCGGTGTAAAATTCCTTCATCAAAACAAGGCACAAATACGCGCCAAATTCCGTCGTACGGATGATCTCGCTATCGATCCGCACGGCTCCTGCAAGCCTTAGCAGGCTAAGCTCTCTGCCAAGTTCGCGACGCAAATTTAGATCGTTTGCGGCGTTAAATTTAGCGATGTCGATCTCGCCGTTAAAAAGCTCGGTCAAAAAGAGGTATTTTGCGCGCTCGGATCTGCTAAAATCGCAGGTGGCGATGACGGTGCTTTCGTTTTTGCGCACTCTGCTTGCGTAGTCTTCGAGGTTGAACGCATTTACGAGCAGCCTGCCGCCTAGGAAACTAAACGCGCCGCTTCCGATGCCCACGTATTCGTGGTTTGTGCCTACATACTCGTCGCTCATATTTGATTTTTCGCGAGCGAAGGCCCATGCGTTGCTGCGGTGCCAGCTAGAAAATTCCTTGCAGATGATGGAGTAAAACTCCTCCTCGTGATCTACATTGCTAACGCCGAGGCTTCGCGCTATTTGATCGCGCATCAAAGGCGATTTCATCAGCGGATACAGCGTGATCTGCTCCGGTTTTACCGCCTTTGCCGCTTCAATGTCGCGAAGTAAAATTTCGCGAGTTTGAAACGGAAAATTAAAGATCAGATCCAGGCTTAAAATCGGCAAAATTCCGACCGCTCGGGATAGCTTTTCTTGCAGAATTTCGCCCGAGCCGAATTTGTCGTAGCGCGAAGCTTTACGTAAAATATCATCATCAAAGCTCTGCACCCCCACGCTTAGGCGGTCTATTAGCCCGCGAAATCGCAGCAAGCTCTCAGGCTCGATGTGGTTGGGATCGCTCTCGCACGAGACCTCTTTGATGCTAAAAAGCGACTTGGCAAGCTCCAGCGTGCGCGCTAACTCATCCTCATCGATAAGCGTCGTGCCGCCGCCTACATAAAGCGTCTCAAAGTCGTAGCCTGCGTCTTTCGTGCGCTGCATCTCGGTGCGCAGCGCGCTGAAATACGCCTTGCACGCACCGCGCTCGTAGGCGTATTTATGAAAGGAGCAGTACGGACAAAACGTGTGGCAAAAGGGCACGTGCATGTAGAGCATATATTTTTTATCGGGGTTTGGAATTTTAGCGATATTTTCCTGCGTGATGTCGATTCTAAGGGAGTTGTATAGGGATTTTTGCATAGTTTCGGCGGCATATTTTTTGGCGAAGCTATGCACCATTTGACTGATAAAATTCATAAAACTTTAACCTTTTTTAAACTTAAAAACTAATTTTTGAAGTTTATCGAAAACTAACTTATAAATTTATCAATAATTCAATAAAAAGTGTAGCGCCGCCATATATATTAGCGTAGGAAGCGCTATCGTCGCGAGCGAATTGCGAAATTTAGCATGCACGCAAAACGCCATAATCAGGCAAAATAGCAGCGTCGCCGTTTGCAGGACATCTGCGCTAAAATCCCGCTCGCCCGAAAAGCTAGGCAGCATCGTCTTAAGCGCATAGATCGTCAAAACGACCATTATCAAAAGGCCCGAGTTTTTCTGCAGATACGATAAGCTTGGACTCGCGGTCTTTTTCTTAAAAAGCAGCAGCGGCAAAAATCGCGTCAAAATCGTAGCGAGCGAGGCCAGAAAGATATAGGGTAAAATTTCCACTACCTGCTCCTTTTTAGGAATTTTCGTAGCCTACGTCCCATGCGCGAAGGTCGCTCGAAGTATTTACGAAAGAGCAGCAATACTGCAGTGCCGAAAATCAGAGTGCCGAATAAAAAGTATTTTGTAGGAAAGATAAAAAGCCCCGCAAACGCGCAGGCAAAGCCCAGAAATAGCACTTTGTATTGCGGATTTGCTTTAAAAACCTCATAGGTTAGCATCGCAAAAAGTGCCGTCAGGCTAAACTCGACTCCGCTAAAATCAAGCTTTAAGCTTGCCCCCAAAACAGCCCCTGCAACGACGCCCGCAACCCAGTAGGATTGATTTAAAACCGCGGTTAGATTATAGAGCAGATCAAGCTCTTTTAGTCTTTGCGGCGTTACGGGCTGCTCGCCGCTAAGCTCCTCGGGGCGCAAAAACGCGCGCGCTTTTAGCAGAGCAAAGGTTTCGTCGGTAAGGGCATACACGGCGTAAATTTTATGACGCACGAAGCGCAGTTCCTCAAGCAGCGACATCGTGTAGAAAAAATGGCGAAAATTTAGCAAAAACGCCACGACGAAGGTATCTACGAGCGAGGCGTGAGTTACGATGAAGGCGATCAGCACGAACTCCACGCTGCCTGCGTAGATCAGCAGCGAGGTTAGCGCGAGCGCCCAGATGGGCAGATCCTGGCTGATGCCGTAGATACCAAACGCCAGCCCCAGCGGCACGTAGCCCATCATCACGGCGAGGGTGGATCTGAAAATTTCAAATTTACTCATAGCTTTCCTAAATTTAAAAGCGCGATTGTAGCTAAAATTTTATTAAATTTTATAGGGCGTGCGGGCGGAATCCGTGCCGCTGGAAGCGAGTTTTATGCAGTGTGCGGTCGCAATAGGAGCTGCAAAATTTGCTCGCTTCGGCGCCGTAAAATTTTAAAATTTAGCCTGCGTAGAATTTTGCGAAATTTTAAAATTCCGGGGAGCGGATTTTTAAATTTAGCCTAAAATACGTGGCGCAAAAGTACAAATGCAAACGCCGAAAGCAGCGCCGAGACGGGTAGGGTGATGATCCACGCTAGCCCGATCGGCTTCATCAGCGACCAGTTCGTGCTGTGATTTACCAAGCCGATGCCTAAAATCGCGCCGATTAGCACGTGGGTCGAGGAGATCGGAAGCCCCAGCACCGATGCCGCCATGACGACGACGGCGCTTGCGAGCTCGGCGCTAAAGCCCGAGGCTGGGTGAATTTTCGTAAGATTGGTGCCTACGGTGGCGATCACCTCTTTGCCGATGAACCAAAGCCCCGCTATGAGGGCTACTGCGAACATTATCATAATCTGCTGCGGCACGGGAGTGGAGGGATTGATACTATTCGTAGCCATCGTATCGATGATTGCGGCGAACGGACCCACGGCGTTTGCGATGTCGTTGCTGCCGTGCGAAAACGCAAAGCCGCTAGCGGTGAGCACCTGCAGCCAGCTAAACATCAAAAACGCGGATTTGTTTAAATTTGAGCGGCGCAGGGTTTTAGCGAAAATAAACATCAAAAGCCAGGTAATCAGCGTCGACATACCGATGATGAGGTAGTTGTAAAAATTTGTAAGCCCGAAATTTAGATTATGCAGCCCCTTAAATATCAGCATCGCCGAGATCACGAAGGCTCCGATACCCGCTACGGCAGGGATCCCGTACTCTAGGGCTTTGTGAGATTTTAGCTTCTCTTTTTTCGCGTCAAGCTCGATCACCTTTTTATAATACTCGCTATCCAGCTCGCTTGGATCGAAATCTGGATCGCGCATCGCGTAAATATCGTGATTTAGCGCTTCTGCATAGGCGATCTTTTGAATGTCATCCAGGGTCTCGAAGGTCTTTTTATGCAATTTGCGGAGAGATTTTTTTTCGCGCTTTATGCGGTCGATCTTTATTTGAGCGTAGCGGTTGTAATCCAAAATATAATGTTTGATAAGCCAGAAAATTCCAAAGGAGATCACTCCACCCAAAATCGGCGAGAGCACCCAAGAGATCGCTATTTTGCCGATCTTATCCCACTGCACGAGCCACAATGCGGAAGTCTCTGCGGTATTAAGCAGGGCGCCTAGCGTAAGCCCCGAGCCCACGATACCGCCGATGATCGCATGAGTAGTGGATACGGGCAAACCCTTTCTGCTGGCAAAAAGCAGCCACGCGCCTGCCGCAAAAAGCGCGCTCATCATTACATAGATAAAATCCCTAGGATGCACGTCCATTTTGCTAAGATCGATTATGCCGCTGCGGATCGTCGAGGTTACTTCGCCGCCTGCGATTACCGCGCCGCTTGCTTCAAATACCGCCGCGATACAAAGGGCTTGCGCGATGCTAAGAGTGCCGCTTCCGACGCTGGTGCCGAAGGAATTTGCCACGTCGTTTCCGCCGATATTAAAGGCCATAAAGATGCCCAAAAATACCGAAACTAAAAATAGCATTTTATCGCCGCTTCCTATAAAACCGAATCCCCAGATAAGAAAATAGATTGTTACGCCGCAGAATATGCCGTAGAAAATGAGACTTATCTTGCTAGATTTCATAGCTCTCCCTTAAAATCCGCGAAATTTTACCACACGCGCCTTAATCCCCACTAAATCGCACGGGCGAGGTATATAAATTTTAATTTTAAAAGCGAATTTAGTGGCGCGCGCTAAGCTTTATTAAATCAATACTTCGTTACAATCCACATTAAATTTTAAAACCGAGGCGAAAAATGTCTAGAATTCCGCTGCAAAGCCCGTATTTCGGAATATTCGTAATGCTAATCCTAGCTTTTTGCGTCTTTTCGCTCATCGTTAAACTATCCTCTTTGGTAGGCTCGCGTTTGGCAGACAGGCGCGACGAGCGGCTAAAGGGCGAAATTTACGAAAGCGGCCCCGAAGCCGTCAAGCAGCCCAACCGAATGAACTCCCACTTTTTTTTGATAGCCGTGCTTTTCATACTTTTTGATGTCGAGATTATCTTTATGTTTCCGTGGGCGGTAAATTTTAAAATTTTAGGCGTGTTCGGGCTTGTAGAGATGGCGTTTTTCATCGTATTATTAGGCATCGGTTTCATCTACGCCTGGAAAAAAGGAGCGCTAAATTGGCAGAGCATAAGATAAACTACGCGCGCGAAAACGGGCTTCCAGTAGTTCTTACCACCGTCGATAAGCTGATCGCGTGGGGCAGGAGTAACTCCTTGTGGGCGATGACGTACGGGCTTGCTTGCTGTGCGATCGAGATGATGGCGGCGGGTGCGGGCAGATTTGACTTCGACCGCTTCGGCACGATATTTCGCGCAAGCGTAAAGCAGTCGGAGGTGATGATAATCGCGGGCACGCTTAGTAAAAAGCACGCCGAGTTTACGCGCCGCCTATACGACGCGATGCCCGAGCCCAAATGGGTCATCAGTATGGGCAGCTGCGCCAATACCGGGGGGATGTTTAATACCTACGCGACGGTGCAGGGTTGCGACCGCATAGTGCCCGTGGATATCTATCTGCCCGGATGCGCGCCGCGCCCCGAGACGCTGCAGTTTGCGATGATGGTGCTGCAAAAAAAGATCCGCACCCAAACCCCGCGCCGCGCGCAAAAGGCAAAAAGGCTGATCTGATGAGAAAATTTAATCCCAAAGGCGATCAGAGTAAAAAAAATTACTACAAAGACAGATTTTTCATTCCCGAGGAAACGCCGAAATCCAGCGCAAACGAGAGCGATTTCAAAGACGATCTGGACGCGCTTGAAGGCATCCAAATTTTAAACTCATACGTGGAATTTAACACTCTCGTGCTCTATGTGGAGCCCGCGCAAAATTTAGCGGCGCTGCGTGCGCTTAAGGGCGCGGGATATGAAATTTTGTGCGAGCTAAGCGGCGTAGATTTTACCGAGGCTCGCGGCGGCATCGAGGTTTTTTATCAGCTTTTGGATATCAAAAGGGCGCGCCGCGCGCGGCTAAAGTGCTTCGTGCCGAATGAGAGCTTTTTGCAAAGCGCTGCGGGCATCTACAAAAGCGCGAACTGGGCGGAGCGCGAGCTATACGATATG
Source organism: uncultured Campylobacter sp. (assembly GCF_938045595.1). Taxonomy (GTDB): domain Bacteria; phylum Campylobacterota; class Campylobacteria; order Campylobacterales; family Campylobacteraceae; genus Campylobacter_B. The sequence goes on along the minus strand of NZ_CALIBB010000255.1, from coordinate 10,726 downwards.
ATGGGCGTTTGGATTGAAAATCATCCGAACTTGGCGCGCCTAATAATGCCCGATGATTGGTTCGGACACCCGCTTTTGAAGTCCTATCCGCTGCAAGGAGACGATTTTGCCAAGTGGTACGAGGTGGATAAAATTTTTGGATCTGACGCGCGCGAGCGGATCGGCGAAGAAAACCGAAATTCCGCATTCGTGGATGAAAAAGATACCTTTAACTTTACGCGGCTCTATCACGAGGGCGCTAGAGGCGAGCCGCGCCCGCAAGAAAAAATTTTACAAGAATACCAAGAAGAGGGCGGCGTGCGTTTCGTAAAACGCGTTAAACGCGGAATTTACAAGATCATCACAAAGAGAAAATAATGCAAAATCCAAGCAAGCTAAGACCGTTTTTCGAAAACATCGAGTACGAGCGCGAGGGCGCGAATATGATCTTAAATTTCGGTCCGCAGCATCCAAGCGCGCACGGCCAGCTAAAGCTCGTGCTGGAGCTTGACGGCGAGCGCATCGTGCGAGCCCGCCCCGGCGTGGGCTATATGCACCGAGGCATCGAAAAGATGGCAGAAAATATGATCTACGCGGAGTTCGTCCCCGTAACAGATCGCATCGATTACATCGCATCGGGCTCGAACAACTACGGTTTTTGCGCCGCGGTCGAGAAGCTCTGCGGCATCGAAGTGCCGCGCCGCGCGCAGATCATCCGCACGATCCTATTGGAGCTTAATCGCATTAGCTCGCACCTTCTGTTCTTGGGTACGCACGCGCTTGATATCGGCGCGATGACGGTATTTCTCTACTGCTTTCGTTCGCGCGAATACATACTTGATCTCATAGAGAAATACTGCGGCGCACGCCTTACGCACAATAATGTCAAAATCGGCGGCGTCTTTTTGGATCTGCCTAACGGCTGGTTAGAAGAGATGTTGAAATTTTGCGACGAATTCCCGAGCGACATTAAAGAGCTTGAAGATATGCTCGATACGAATAGAATTTGGCTGATGCGAACCGAGGGCGTGGGCGTGATCTCGCACGAAGATGCCCTTAGCTGCGGCTGTAGCGGAGTGACGCTGCGCGCTAGCGGGCATGCTTGGGATATCCGCAAAGAGGAGCCCTATCTCATCTACGACGAGCTTGATTTTGACGTGCCGTATGCGAGCGAGGGCGATTGCTACGCGCGCTATAAGTGTTATATGGCGGAGATGCGCGAGAGCCTTAAAATTTTGCGCCAGTGCGCGAAATACTATCCGCTAAGCGATCTGCAAATTTTAGCGGACGATCCCGCTTACGTAAATCCGAACAAAGAGCAGATCATGACGCAAAACTACTCGCTGATGCAGCATTTCGTGCTGGTTACGCAGGGTTTGCGCCCGCCCGTGGGCGAAATTTACGCCGCGAGCGAGAGTCCTAAGGGCGAGCTTGGATTTTATATCCGCTCGATGGGCGAAAGCCGCCCGTACCGCCTTAAAATCCGCACGCCAAGCTTTTGGCACTGCGCGGTATATGAAGAAATTTTACCCGGGCAGTATCTTGCCGATGCAGCGGCGATCATCGGCAGCACGAATATCATTTTAGGCGAGGTGGATCGATGAAACGCTACGATTTGAGGCATCTGGGCGATAAATTTTTAAACCGTATGGGCGAAATTTTAAAAAATTCCGCTCACGGCGAGACGATGATCTTTATGTTTGAGATGGGCGATTTCAGCGCGGTTCAAAAAAGCGCCGATCTGGTGGAGGGGCTAAATTCCACGCTTTTAAGCTCGATCCGCTATAACCAAGTCGATTGGATGGTCGTCGCCAAAAAGGGGAGAGGATGAAAATTTTAAATTTCGCGTCGCTGCTTAGCTTGCAAAATCCCGCGCTCGCAGAAGGTTTTAAGAGCGCTGAAATTTTAAGCGTATCGCCACTGCAAGACCCGCATCTTCCAGGCGAGCTGATAAAATGCGAGATCGGCGCGCAAAGCTTCGTGTTGGCGCTAATCTGCGCTAGCTTTTGCGACGAGCCCTATTTTGCGGATCTGGATGCGGAGTATCTAAGCGGCGAAAGTAGCGTGGGCGAGGAGGAGATCGAGCAGATCGCAGAGTTTTTGCAAAGCGGCTGCGACGTGCTTTTGATCGACGATGCGCTCATTAAAACTCATCCCGACGCCGAAAATATCAAAGCCTTTCTATCTCTCATAGCGGCGAAGTTCGGGGTTAAAATTTTAAGCTTACGTGGCGAGCGAGCTGATTTGGGCGCACAAGGGTGGGCAAATTTAAGTCCTCTAAAAGAGCCTGAGAATTTCGACGGCGCCGTGGTTTTCAAACACGATGCGGACGATAAACTCATCGGCGGAAGGTATTTTAGTATGGTCGCTAAGATCAAGGGCGGCGATCGCGTCCGTATCAAAACGCCGCACCTAAGTTTGGAAAAAGAATTTATTTTGGATGAGGAGCTAAAGGGCACGATCGCGCTTTTAGGCTCAGGCGGGCAGGGCTTTGGCGGTTATAATTTCGAACTCGCAGAAATTTCTAAGGTTTAAAATGGCAAAGATCACGATCGACGGTAAAGCTTGCGAGTGCGACGAGGGCGAGTATATCTTGCAGGTCGCGCGTCGCTGCGGCGTTTTTATTCCTGCGCTTTGTTATCTAAGCGGTGGTACGCCGACGCTCGCATGCAGACTTTGTATGGTCGAAGCGGATGGCAAGCGCGTCTATAGCTGCAACGCCAAAGCCAAAGACGGCATGGTCATTTACAGCCGCAGCCCCGAGATCGACGCCGAGCGCGAGGCGATTACGCAGGTTTATTGTATCAACCATCCGATGGCGTGCGGGGTTTGCGATCAAAGCGGCGAGTGCGAGCTTCAAAATTTAGCCCATCTGATGCGCACAAATACCCAAAGCTACGCTATCCGCGATACGGCACGCGAGGTGCAGGATTGGGGATATTTGAGCTACGATCCTAGCCTTTGCATCGTCTGCGAGCGCTGTATTACCGCCGCGAAGGACCGCTTGGGCGTAGATGCTTTTAAGCTCGTCCCGCGCGGCGGAGACGCGCTTAGTAAGGAGCAAAAGGACGCGATGCCCAAAGACGCCTACGCCGTGTGGAATAAGCTTCAAAAAAGCCTAATCGCGCGGGTAAATGAAAATGATGATTGCGTAAACTACGGCGAGAGCGCGGCGGTCTGCCCGACGGGGGCTCTGGTAGAGAGCGCGTTTAAATACGTTTCAAACGCCTGGGAGTTGCGTCAAATCCCCGCTTCCAACCCGCATAGCAGCGATTGCGAACTGCTTTATTACGAGATCAAGCGCCGCGGCATAGGCGACCCGCGTGAAAAAATTTATCGCGTTAGCAGCGACATAAATTTTAGCGTTCTGCATGCAGGAGCGCGCTTCGGCTGGGATTTCTCAAACGAGCGGGCGAGCAAAAACGAAGCGGTTTTTAATCGCATCGTGCGCGGCATCGAGGACGGCGAGATCAAAAATATCAAATTTAATAGCTTCATCACCAACGAAGAGGCACGGATTTTAGAGCTTTTGCGGCAAAAATTTAAGCTCGCTCTGATTAACGACGAAGCGCTTGCGTATCAAAAATTCCTGCGCGAATTTTCTAAGCTTAGCGGTACGAAATTTTATAATGCGGATTCGCAGACGGTTAAAAACAGCGATTTTATCGTTGTTTGCGGCACGTTTTTACGTAGCGACGCGCCAAATCTGGGCTATGCGGTAAATAGCGCCTGCAAGCTAAATAAGGCAAGCGGGATCTATTTTCATCCGTTTTGCGACGAGGGTATTAAAGGTTTTGGCAAAAATTTTATCCATCAGCCGCACGCTGCGGGCTTGGAGGCACAGATCCTGCTTTGGATCTTGCAAAAGTTCGGGCGCGATCTGCCTGAGTGGCTGGATGCGAAACTCGTGGCGGAATTTGAAATTTCGCGCGCCGCGGCGGAGGAAAATTTAGACGAGAAATCCGCAGATTCGCAAAATCTTGAGAATTCTGCGGAGGCAAATGGCGCTGAGAACGTTGCGAGTGCGAACGGTGCCGAAAATTCCGCAAGCGCGGATGGTGCCGAAAATTCCGCAAAAAATTCTGCGCAGAATTCCGAAAATCCTGCGGAAAGTAAAATTTCAAATTTTGCCCGCGCGCTGGGTCTGGACGAGCAGAAAGTGGATGAGCTTTTGGCTAAAAAGGAGAGTTTTTCGCTTATCATCGGCGAGGATTTTATCCGAACGCCAAATAGCGCCACGCTTGCGCGTCTAGCGGGCTTGGTGCAGCGCTACACGCCGCTAAAAGTGCTAGTGGTGCCGCCGCGCACGAACAGCCTGGGCGTCGCGCTCATCTGTGAGCTTAGCGCGCAAATGAGCGCGGGCGAGACGCTAGGCTACAACGAAGCGGGCGATATTAGCTTCGGCGTGCTGGAAGCCGATCTGGACGCGCCTAGCTTGGTGCAGCAGGAGGGGACGTTTACGAACTACGATAAGCGCGTGGTGCCTACCAATGCGGCGCTTGATTACGGCGGATACGAGCTAAACGACATTGCCTGTGCGCTGGGAGTTTGCGCGGAACACGTGATCAGCTATACGCTGAGTTTGGGCGCGGATTTTGAGCAGGTTAAATTTGACGATTTAGAAAATTTTTATGACAACGGCGGCGCAAACCACCGCGGATATGAGCTGCGAAATGAGGAGTTTGCCGCTAGCGAGGAGGAGTTTGAAATCTCGCCTTACGCGCCGCTTAGAGCAGGCGAGGGCGAAATTTTAATCTATGAGGCGAATCCGCTGCATCAATTCAATAAATTTAGCGGCGCAAGCAGCGCTCTGGGCGAAGCTGGCGCGCTGTATCTAAGCCCTAGTATCGCCGAAAACTTAGGCGTGAGCGCAGGCGACATCGTTAAAATTTACCAAGCGGACGATGTGGGCCATAATGAAAAAACTAGCGGCGTGGGCAAAACGAGTGCCGCTAATGATAAAAGCGGTGCTGCTCGTGCGAAAAAAACGGATCGCGCAAGCGACGCGCATAAAGCAGACGGCGCCGGTGATGAAAATAGCGAAAACAGTGCGACTGAGCTCGTAAATTTAAAATGCGAAATCGTCGCTAGCGTAAAGATCGATCCAGGCTTTAGCGGGGCGTATCTGCCGTATTTTGACGAGAAGCTGCGCAGCGAGATATTTTTCAAAACCTCGCGCTACGCAAGCGTAAAAATCGAGAAAATTTCAAATTCCAAAGGAGAGGGCAGATGAGCGATAGTGTATTTTATTTCGTAGCCACCGTCTTAAAGGCGCTCGTGATTTTAGCCGTCATCGCGCTGCTCTCGGGGCTTGCGACCTACGCCGAGCGCAAGGTGCTTGCCTTTATGCAGCGCAGGATCGGACCCTCTATGGTCGGGCCTGCGGGACTTTTGCAGGTTGGCGCGGATATGATAAAGCTTTTTACCAAAGAGGACGCGATACCTACGCGGGCGAATAAGCTTCTTTTTAAAATCGCGCCGATAATCTCTGCTACGGGCGCTTTCGTGGCGCTTTCGGTAGTGCCGCTGCTGCCGGAGTTTACGATCGGCGGGCGAACCATCCAGCCGATTTTAAGCGATATAAATGTGGGAATTTTATTTTTGCTCGGAGCTAGCGGTACCTGCGTTTATGGACTGCTGATCGGAGGGCTTGCGAGCTACAATAAATGGGGCACGATAGGCGCATTTCGTGCGTTTTTGCAGATCACCTGCTTTGAGGTGATAAACGGGCTTAGCCTGATCCCTATCGTGATGATCACTGGCTCGCTCTCGCTCATCGACATCGTAAGCGCGCAAAGCGGCGGCATAGATAAGTGGTTTATCTGGAAAGAGCCCGTCTGCTTCGCGCTATTTCTGATCGCCGCTTTCGTCGAGTGTAACCGCACGCCGCTGTGCCTTACCGAAAACGAAACCGAGATCGTAGCGGGCGCCGGTACGGCGTATTCGGGAATGCGCTGGGGTATGTTTTTTATCGGCGAATACGCCAATATCATAACCTACTCAGTCGCTACGACGCTGCTGTTTTTGGGCGGATTTAACGCGTTTTGGTTTATCCCCGGCGGCGTTATGATGGTATTAAAATCAAGCCTCGTGTTTTTCTGCTTCCTATGGGCGCGCGCGGCGTGGCCGCATCTGCGCCCCGATCAGCTGATGGGGCTTTGCTGGAAAGTCTGCATGCCGTTAGCTCTTGCTTGCGTGCTAATTACCGCGCTAGCGATCGTTTAAGGAGGGCGCGATGGCAAGATACGTCCAGATCGATAAACGAGCCCCTATTAAATCCGGCGGCGATAAGCTTCGCAGATTCCTAGCTCGCACCTTTAACGGCGAGCTTTTCGTGGGGCTGTGGGTTGTTCTAAAAAATATGTTTAAGCGCGGCGGCTCGCATACGCTTCGATATCCTATGGAAAAATTTGTCATGCCGCCTAGATATCGCGGCGTGCACAAGCTTATGCGTCTGCTTGAAAGCGGCAGCGAACGCTGCATCGGATGCGGCTTGTGCGAGAAGATCTGCGTGGCAAACTGCATCGCGATGGAGACAAGCCTCGGCAGCGACGGTCGCAAAAAGGTAGATAACTACTCGATAAATTTAGGGCGCTGCGTCTATTGCGGGCTTTGCGCGGACGTCTGCCCCGAGATCGCTATCGTGCACGGCTGCGAATATGAGCTTGCGAGCGAACAGCGAGCTTATTACGGCTTTAAAGAGGATCTTTTAATTCGCGGCGAAAATTTATGCTTAAACGGCGCGGCGCAGGAGTTTGCGGGCTACGGCAGCCTGGATGAAAACGCAGGCGCGCGGATCAAGGTGACGCCGAATGCCTATATAAAAAGCGACGCCGCAAGCGATGAGCTAAGCTCAAAGAGCGCGGATTTAAATTTAAAAAGCGCCGTGGAAAGCTCTAAAAAAGAGGATGCCGCTAGCGATAAAATTTTATTTTCAAAGGGCGCTGGCTTAAGCGGCGAAATTTTAGCCGAGCGGCAAGATGTCGGGCGGGCAAGCTTAAAGGAAAGCTCCACCGCGGACGCCGAAAATTCTAAAGAAAATTCCGTTACGGACGCTCAAAATTCCGCGCCTGATTCGCAGCGAAATTCCAAAGAAAACCCCGCTTCTCAAAGCGCCGAAGATTCCGCTACGGATAGTAAAAATTTGGCGGAGAATTCTAAAGAAAATTTCGCTCCGCAGAGCGCCGAAGATTCCGCCGCTCAAAGTAAAAATTTTAAAGATAATTCGGTTGCGCTGCACGTCGAAAATTCCACGGGCGGTCTTGCTACGGAAGACGATTCTTTGGAGAATTCCAAAGAAAATTTCGTTCCGCAAGACGCGGGGAGTTCCGCCGCGCGAGGTAAAAAATCTAAGGCAAATTATAAAAAGAATTCCGCCGCGGACGCTGAGAATTCTACGCAAAGTTCCGCGCCGGATTCCTCAGCGCAGGGGGAGGAGCAATGATACAAACGCTTGCATTTTATTTTTTCAGCGCGGTTTGCCTGGCGCTTTTCGGTATCAGCGTTTTTAGCAAAAACGTTCTTTACGCCCTTAGCGCGCTCGCCGGCGGTATGGTCTTTATGAGCGGATTTTTCTTCTTGCTGGATGCGGAGTTTTTAGGCGTAGTGCAGATCATAGTCTACACTGGCGCCGTGATCGTGCTTTACGGCTTCGCGCTGATGTTTTTGGGTGCGGATAAAAACGTAAGCGAGCCGAAAAAGGGGGCAAGGCTATTTTTCGCGCTTAGCGGCGTGATCGCATTTTTGCTCGTGATTATCGTGCTTGGCGCGGTGGTTGCGAACAACGTAGAAACGCTTAAAATTTTAAATACCGACGATACCGAGGCGCTTGGGATGATTATTTTTACGAAATATCTGGCGATTTTCGAGCTTGCCGCCGTGATGCTGCTCATGGCGATGATCTGCGCTATCGTGCTTGCGCATAAGCAGATGGACGCGAGCCTGAGCTACGAAGAGAGCGAGGGGTAAAATGGGTCTAAATCACTATCTGATCGTCGCTGCGATGATGTTTGGGCTCGGGCTTGCGGGTATGATGAAGCGAAGAAATTTGATAATGCTCTTTTTTTCGAGCGAAATTTTATTAAACGCCGCAAATTTAGCCCTCGTCACCGTGGCGAAATTTTACGACAATATAAACGGCGAAATTTTTGCACTTTTCATCGTCGCAATCGCTGCGAGCGAGATGGCCGTGGGGCTTGGATTACTCATCTTGTGGTATAAGAAAACGGGCAGCATCGAACTTGACAGCTTCGTAAATTTTAAAAATCCTTCCAAGGATGGACCGGATGCTTGATACCGTTTTTGTGTGGCTTTTAATCGCCCTTTTCGCACCGCTTGCCTCGGCGATCTTCGCAGGCGTTTTCATTCGTGCCAAAGACAAGATGTTTATAGGCGTAATCTGCTCGGCGCTGGTGATTTTAAGCACTATCGCGTCGCTTGCTTTGATGGAGCTCGTCTCTGACAACCGCCTAATCAGCGTAAGCTTAGCCGATTTCATAAGCACAGGATTTTTGGACGCAAAATTTAGCTTTCTCATAGATAGCGTAAGTGCGGTGATGATGGTGGTCGTAGGCATCGTTTCCAGCGTAGTGCATGTGTATTCGATCTACTATATGTGGGATGATGAAAACTTCGCTAAATTTTTCAGCTTCCTGGGGCTTTTCGTATTTTCGATGCTGGTTTTGGTAACGAGCGATAATTTTTTAGGGCTTTTCATCGGCTGGGAGGGGGTCGGACTCTGCTCGTGGCTGCTGATCGGCTTTTGGTATGATAGGGAGGGTTACAGCTGGTGCGCCAACGAGGCTTTCATAATGAACCGCATCGCAGATCTTGGGATGCTGCTTGGAATTTTCTTGATCTATTTAAATTTCGGCTCGCTGCGGTATGAGGTAGTGTTTGCGAATGCGGCGGGCTTGGAGCCTGAAATTTTAACCCTGATCGCAGCGCTTTTATTTATCGGCGCGATGGGCAAAAGCGCGCAGTTTCCGTTTCATACCTGGCTTGCCGACGCGATGGCGGGTCCGACGCCCGTATCCGCGCTCATTCACGCAGCGACGATGGTTACGGCGGGCGTTTATCTGGTGATCCGCGCAAATGCGATTTTCGCGCTCGCTCCCGAAGTAAGCGGCTTTATCGTCTGTCTAGGCGCTTTCGTGGCGGTCTTTGCGGCGTCGATGGCGCTGGTTCATAATGATCTTAAAAAGATCATCGCCTACTCCACGCTTTCGCAGCTTGGCTATATGTTCGTAGCTGCGGGGCTCGGGGCGTATTGGATCGCGCTATTTCATCTGGCGACGCATGCGTTTTTCAAAGCGCTTCTATTTTTGGGCGCGGGCAACGTAATGCACGCGATGAAAGACGATCTAAATATCCAAAATATGGGCGGATTATATAAGTTTATGCGACCTACGACGATTTTAATGTGCATAGGCTCGCTCGCGCTTTGCGGATTTTATCCGTTCGCGGGTTTTTTCTCAAAAGATAAAATTTTAGAAGCGGCGTGGAGCGCGGACGCGTATTTTATCTGGGCGCTGCTGTTTGCGGGCGCTGCGATGACGACGTTTTACAGCGCGCGTCTAATAATGCTCGTGTTTTTCGGCAAGGCAAAATACTCGCACCATCCGCACGAGGCGAAAGGCTTCGCTCTTATCGCGATGGGCGTGCTGGCCGTTCCTGCAGTGATTGCGGGCTTTTTCGAGCACGATTTCGCGGAATTCGTGCTTAGCATACTTCCGGGCTTTAAAGCTTCGATCCCGCACGGCGTAGAGGTAATTTTGATCGCCATAACGCTAGCGATGATAAGCGCGGTAGCGATCGGCACGATTTGGACATACGGCAAGGGTAAATTTAGCCAAAATTTAAAGAACTGCAAATTTTATAAAATTTTGATCGCTCAGTATTTTATCCCGCAAATTTACGAGCGCGTGATCGTGCGCGGATACGCTAAGCTTAGCGAGATCTGCGCTAAATGCGACGGCGCGATCATAGACGCTAGCGTCGATCTGATCGCTCGCGTGGCGGTAAAAAGCGGCGAGGGTGCGGATCGCGTAAGCAATAGCGGAGATTTGAGCGCAAATTTAAGGTGGATGGTTTTGGGATCTTTCATTTTGCTGATTTTGGCGTTTGCGCTGTGAGGTGGGCATGGAATACTTTTTAAGTTTGGTTATATTTTTTCCGGCGGTAGCTGCGGTTTTAGGCTTTTTGATCGACGAAGCGAGCATCAAGACCTATGCCGTTACGATGAGCTTTATAGAGTTCGTGCTTTCGCTCGTTTTGTGGATACTCTACGAGCCGGTGGACGGCATCGCGTTTAGCGTGCTGCACCCTTTCATAAGCGAATACGGCATCAACTACTTCATCGGCGTGGACGGAATTTCGCTGTTTTTAGTGATCCTAAGCACGCTGGTTACATTTTTGGCGCTGCTTAGTCTAAGCATTAAAGAGCGCGCCAAAAATTTAATCATCTGCATTTTGTTTTTAGAGATGACGATGGTGGGCGTTTTCGTGGCGCTGGATGCGATTTTGTTTTACATCTTTTGGGAACTTTCGCTAATTCCGATGCTCTATATCATCGGCGCGTGGGGCAGCGGCAAGAGAATTTACGCCGCGGTGAAATTTTTCATCTACACCTTTCTAGGTTCGATGTTTCTGCTCGTAGGACTCTTAGCGATGAGCTATTTCTATCACGAGGCTACGGGAGAGTATAGCTTTAATATCCTAAACTGGCAGAGCCTATCGTTGCCGCTTA
>NZ_CALIBB010000254.1 GCF_938045595.1 uncultured Campylobacter sp. | reverse complement strand
GCGCTCTTTGCGCGATATTATAAGCTGCGCAAAGCCTAAATTTGATAAATTTGGTCGTTTAAATTTATTCAAAATTTTAAATTTCAAAGGGGATAAAATTTTTATGAGCGCTTTTCTAAATTTTGTAAAATTTTACAATCAGCCAAGGATTAAATCATAAAAATTTTGAAAGGATCTATGGTGCAAAAGATCGTTTTATTTCTGTGTGCGGCGCTGTTTCTATGCAGCTGCTCTAGGAGTGGACCGCAATATGTCCCAAAGCCAGAGCAAAATAAGGCACCGAGCCACCATTATACAGGCTACTATTATGCATAGCGTATATTGCGCGGCGGGCGCGACGCGGAGCGTTTAAAGGCGAGCAAATAACAAGGTCGTAGTAGTTCTTGCTCAAACAAGGCTTCATTCCGCAATGCAAGCCTTAGCAGCGTTGCAGCCTGAATATAGCGGTGTCAAGGTGTCCATCCGTCTATAATGACGATAAAATTTAGGCTTATTTGAGCAGGCTTAAATTCAGGACGAAATTCTTTTTAAAATTCTTTCAAATTCCCATAAAATCCCGCTGAATAAATCTAAATTTTATAAATTTTAGGGTAACATTTGCCTTATTTTTTAAAAAGGCTTTAAATGACTTTAATCGACGGCAAAAGCATAAGCGCGAAGGTAAAAGAGGAGATCAAAGCGGCCGCTTCGGATCTTGCCGCAAAGGGCATAGAGCCCGCGCTGGCGGTGATTTTGGTAGGCGAGGACGCGGCTAGCAAGACCTATGTCGCGAGCAAGGAAAAAGCCTGCGCCGCCTGTGGGATCCGATCCGTAGCGCACCGCTTGAGCTCCGACGTGAGCGAGGCGGCGCTTTTAGAACTGATAGAAAATTTAAACGAGGATGAGAGCATCGACGGCATCTTGGTGCAGTTGCCGCTTCCAAAATACATTGATACGAATAAAATTTTAGAAAAAATAAGCCCGCAAAAGGACGTGGACGGATTTAGCGCGATAAACGTAGGCAAGCTTACTAGCGGGCTTGCGGACGGTTTTGTGCCTTGTACTCCGCTTGGCGTGATGCGCCTGCTTGAGGAATACGGCGTGCAGATCGCGGGCAAAAACGCCGTCGTGCTGGGTCGTAGCAATATCGTCGGAAAGCCGATGGCGAGCCTGCTTCTAAATGCCGACGCTACCGTCACTATCGCTCATAGTAAGACGAAAGATTTAAAGCAGCTTTGCGCAGACGCCGACATTTTGGTTGCCGCGGTCGGCAAGGCGCATTTTGTGGGCGCCGATATGGTAAAACAAGGCGCGGTAGTGATCGATGTGGGGATTAATCGCGGCGAGGACGGCAAACTAAGAGGTGACGTCGATTTTGACGCGGTTGCGCCGAAATGCTCGCTAATTACCCCCGTACCCGGAGGCGTGGGGCCGATGACGATTGCGATGCTTCTTGGCAATACGATAAAATCGGCGAAAAATCGCTTAAGACAAAGAGCCTAAATGAAAATACTAAGCAAAATTTATCACTTTTTATCAAGTTGGACGGGGACGGTCATCGTCGTTTTATTCGTCATTCTTTTTGTTGCGCAAGCCTTCGTGATCCCCAGCGGATCGATGCGCACTACGCTTTTAGAGGGCGATTTTTTATTCGTTAAAAAATTTAGCTACGGCATCCCGACCCCGCATATTCCATTTGTAGAGTGGCAGGTAGCTCCTGATAGCGACGGAGATGGACATATCATCCGCGGCGAGGGTCCGAAGCGCGGCGACATCGTGGTTTTTCGCTATCCGCTTAATGAAAAAATGCACTTTGTAAAGCGAAATTTTGCCGTAGGCGGCGACGAGGTGATATTTGATCTGAATAATTTCTACCTTCGTCCGCATGAAGGCGACGAGTTCATTGCTGCAAACTACGATACTCGCGACATTGTGATTTTGGGCGGCGAAAAATATGTCAAAGAGCCGTATAAATTTAAGGGTATTCACTACGACCCTAATGCTAGAAACTCAATGCTAACAAATGTCAAAATCGCACTTGAGAAGGGTGAGCTTTCTATGAAACCCATTAGTCTAAGCGAAATTCCTCACAGCTTCGAAGCTGCGGGGATAAGCTTCAATGCCTTTTACATCAAAGTGCCGCAGGATGAGTATTTTATGATAGGCGATAATCGAAATAATTCCGCCGATAGCCGCTTCTGGGGTCCGGTACCTTATCGTCTGATCGTCGGCAAGCCATGGTTTACCTATTTTAGTATTGACGCCGATCGCAAGATCCGCTGGGAGCGAATCGGGCGCTTCGTCGATACCTTGCAAAACGATGAGAGCCTAATCTATGAGCAAAAATAAGGAGCGGTAATGCAAATAAATAAAATTTTCATAGCGAGCGATCATGCGGGCTTTCGTGCCAAAGAACAAGCTAAAAAAGCGCTCGCCGCTTTAGGTTACGAAGCGGTCGATCTTGGCGCGCATAGTGCCGAAGCAAGCGTGGACTATCCCGATTTTGCGGGCGCGCTGGCGGATAAAATTTTAGCCGAGTGCGAAGCTTGCGCGCGAAGTGGAAATTTTAAAGAAAACGATGGCATAAATTCTGCTACGGCTGCAGAAAATTCCGAAGCGGGCGGCAGTGAAAATTTCGGCGCAAGTATAAACGGCTGTGGAAATTTTAACGACGCCGTACAATGTAGTGGGAAAAATGAAAATTTTAACGTTGTTAAAAACGCTAGTCGTCAAAATTTTAACGCTAGCGAAAGCATGACTACCTGCGTAAACGCAGCCGTAAGCCAGAATGCGAGCAAAGATAAAATTTTAAATTCCACCGACTACGGCATTTACGGCGTTTTGATTTGCGGTACGGGCATCGGTATCAGCATCGCCGCAAACCGCCACGCTCACATCCGCTGCGCGCTGTGTCATGACGCGACTAGCGCTAGATTAGCCAGAGAGCACAACGACGCCAACGTCCTAGCCTTCGGTGAGCGATTGATGGGTGCGCTGGTGATTGAAGATATGATTAGGGCGTTTTTTAGCACCGATTTTGCGGGCGGCAGGCACATTAAGCGCGTCGCAAAGCTAGGCGTTTGCGGCAGTGCGAATTGCGCGCATGGATTTGATGGGGAGAATTTCATGCAGAATTCCGCTCAAAATTTTACGGAACAAAGCTGTGGTGCTAATTTAAATGGGCGGAATTCCAAATTAAGCTTCGGTGGCAAAACCCCTTCTTGCAAAAATCCTATCGACACGGATTCCGCATTAAATTGTGCACGGAGCTTTAACGATAAAAATTCCTTATTTACCGGCGAGAATTCCTTGATAAGCTTTTGCGGTGCACATCATATAAATTTAAATTCTGCGCACGCAAAGATAATCTTTGATGGGAAAAATCCATTGGGTAAAAATTCCACTAGCACAAATTCTACGTTAAATTTTACGCGCGAGAGCGTTTGCAAGAAAAATTTTGCTCAAAAAGCTAGCCGCAAAGATTTTGTCGGTTTGAACCTCACAATTATGAATTCCAAGGTTACAAATTCCTTCTGCATGAACGTTAAGCCAGAAAATATAAATTGCGCCAGTACGGGTTTAACAGATGAGGATTCTGCTATTACGAGCGTAAATTTAAAGGGAGCAAATCTTTCTAACGCGTATTTTAGAGGCATAAATTATGCCTATTTTAGCATAACCTCCGCTACTATGCGCTTTGCAAATCCAAATGAAGGAGGCGAGCAATGAGCGTAGCATTAGGTGTTTTAGCACTACTTTTTGCGGTGCTACTTATTCTATCGATCCGAAAAAATTCTAAAATTTACGCCTTACTTCGCAAGAGCGAAGAAAGAATTTCAAAGCTTAAAAGCGATAACGAAAAGCTCAAAACTGCCCTTCGCTTCGGCATTGAGGCTCTGCAAAACGAGGAGAGCGAAAACTGCAGCTTAAAAATCCAAAACGCAAGATTGAAAAGAGGTAAGCTATGAAAAGCCTAAGCAGCGAGCAAAAAAGCTATTTATTTCACTCGATCCGCACCGTGCGCGACTTCCCAAAGCCCGGTATTTTGTTTTACGATATCACGACGCTCGTAGGCGATCGCGAGGCGTTTAATTTCCTGCTTGATCATCTAGCCGAGCGCTACGCCGATTACGGACTTGATTACATAGTAGGCATAGAAAGTCGCGGATTTATTTTTGCAGCGGCACTTGCTGCGAGGTTGAGGGTCGCTTTTGTGCCGATTAGAAAGCCAAAGAAGCTTCCTTATATCACGATTTCGCAAAAATACAGCCTTGAATACGGCTTTGATCAGGTCGAGATGCACGTGGATGCATTCTCCGGCGTGCAGGATGCCAAAGTGCTGCTAATCGACGATCTTATCGCCACCGGAGGCACCGCACGGGCGGCATTAGATCTCATCGCGCAGACGCAGGCCAAATGCGTCGAGGCGTGCTTTTTATTAAATTTGCGCGAGTTAAACGATCTAGGCGAGTTTTCGCGACGCACAAACGTTTATTGCGTTTTAGAGGCGTAATTTTGGAAGAGCTACTTAAAAATTTATTACAACAATACCACCAATACGCCTATATCGTGCTTTTCGTTTGGTGTATTTTAGAAGGCGAAATTGCTCTGATTTTGGGCGGCATAATGGCGCACGAGGGGCACATAAATTTGCCGCTAGGTATCTTTGTCGCGGGCCTTGGGGCATTTTGCGGCGATCAGTTTTATTTTTATATCGGTCGCTACAACAAAAAATATATCAGTAAAAAGCTCGCGGCGCAGCGCCGAAAATTTGCGATCGCGCACCTGCTTTTGCAACGCTACGGCTGGCCGATAATTTTAATGCAGCGCTATATGTATGGCTTCCGCGTCATCATCCCGATGAGTATCGGCATCACTCGCTACAGCGCAAAGAAATTTGCGATTATCAATCTTTTTAGTGCTTGGTGCTGGTCGGGCGTAACGATGGTTTTGGCGTGGTATTTTGGCGAGGAGATCTGGAGCGGGCTGCGGCTAATCGAGCAACACTGGTATTTTGCGATACCTATCATAGGCGGAATTTTATATCTATTTTTTAGGTTATTTAAACGTATGGAAAATCACTTTATGAACTCACGAAAGGAACGAGATGAAAGTAAAACTGCTAGATCGTAAAATTAACGAGATAGAGGCGGATTTTGAAGTTATTTTAGTCGTGGATAAAAATTTAAATCACGAATTTATTAAAGACGCGGATAAGTTTGCACTTTTTAATTATAAAGGCGAGGGCAATCTGCTGTTAGCTGAGAGCGGGCGGCTGTACATTGGCGTCAAAGCGCTAGAATATGACCGCGTCCGCACAGCACTTGCGAGCGCATACAACACGCTTAAGGGCTACGCAATTAAAAATTTCAAAATCGCCTTTTACAAATGCGGCTGCGACCGCAGAAGCACGATGGCGATGGTCGAAGGCGTGCTTTTGGGCGGCTATGAGTTTAATAAATACAAAAGCGATAAAAAAAACTCCAGCTTGAATGAAATTTTAATCTCGACGCAGGAGTACGGCGGCAGTAGCCCCGACGTGCAAAAGATGAACTACGGCGTACAGCAGGGCATCGTGATGGCAAACGCCGCAAATTTTGCGCGCGACGGCGTCAATGAGATCCCTGAAATTTACACGCCCGAAAAGATGGCGAGCGAGGCTGAAATTTTAGCCTCGAACTACGACGACGTGAGCGTTAAAATTTATGACGAGGACTTTTTGCGCGAGCAGAATATGAATGCGTTTTTGGCGGTCAATCGCTCCAGCGCTCATCCGCCGCGCCTCATCCACCTGATCTATAAGCCGCAGCGCTGCCTAAAGCGCGTCGTTTTCGTCGGCAAAGGGCTTACTTATGACAGCGGCGGGCTAAGCCTCAAGCCTGCCGATTATATGCTTACGATGAAAAGCGATAAAAGCGGCGCGCTTGCTGCGATGGGCATCATCAAGGGCGCAGCCGAACTTGAGTTGCCGTTTGAGATACATGCGGTTATCGGCGCTACTGAAAATATGATCGGCGGCGATTCGTATAAACCCGACGACGTGCTACTTAGCCGCAGCGGCGTGAGTATCGAGGTGCGAAACACCGACGCAGAGGGGCGGCTCGTGCTTGCCGACTGCCTAAGCTACGCGCAGGATCTTGAGCCAGGTCTGCTAATCGATATGGCGACGCTAACCGGCGCTTGCGTCGTGGGCCTGGGCGAATACACTAGCGGTATCATGGGAAACAGCGAGGAGCTAAAGCGTAAATTTAAAGATCTTAGCGGCTGCAGCGGCGAGCTATTTAGCATTTTGGAATTTAACGATTATCTGCGCGAGCTAATCAAAAGCAGTATTGCAGACGTCTCTAACTGCGCTTCCAGTAGATACGGCGGCGCGATAACTGCGGGGTTGTTTTTGGATAAATTTATAAAAGACGAGTATAAAGACAGGTGGCTGCACCTTGATATCGCGGGGCCTGCGTATCTGGAAAAGGCGTGGGGCTATTACGCAGCGGGCGCGACTGGCGCGGGCGTGAGAGCAAACTTATATTTCTTGCAGGCTCTAGCCAAAGAGCTGAAGGACGCGTAGATGGGGCTTTCAGTAGGGATCGTAGGGCTTCCGAACGTCGGTAAATCCACCACCTTTAACGCACTTAGCGGCGCGCAAAACGCACAGGCGCAGAACTATCCGTTCTGCACGATCGAGCCCAATAAAGCGGTCGTGCCCGTGCCCGATGCGCGGTTAGCAAAGCTGGCGGACATCGTTAAGCCCGGTCGCATCGTGCATTCGACCATTGAGTTTGTAGATATCGCGGGCCTCGTGCGCGGAGCTAGCAAGGGCGAGGGGCTGGGGAATAAATTTCTTTCAAATATCCGCGAGTGCGAGATCATCCTTCATATCGTGCGCTGCTTCGAAAGCGGCGACATAACCCACGTCGAAGGCTGCGTCGATCCTATCCGCGACATCGAGATCATCGAAACCGAGCTTATTTTAGCGGACATCGAGCAGCTTGGACGCAAAATCGAGCGTCTCGGCAAGGAAGCCAAAGCAAGTCAAAAGGGCGCAAAGGAAGCTCTTGCGGTAGCAAACGAGCTTTTGGCGCATCTAAACGACGGCAAGCCCGCTTCAAATTTCGCGCTCAAAGAGGACGAAAGCTACATCGCTTTAAATCGCGAGCTGCGCCTGCTTAGCGCCAAAGATGTAATCTACGGCGCAAATGTGGACGAAGACGGCATCGCGCAGGATAACGAATATGTCGCGCGCGTAAGAGAATACGCAAACGCCCGCGGCGCGGAGGTGATCAAGCTCTGCGCCAAGATCGAAGAGGAGCTCATAGGGCTAAGCGACGAGGAGACGCACGAGATGCTGCAAAGCCTGGGCGCGCAGCAAAGCGGGCTGGAGCTCATCATCAAGCGCTCTTTCGCGAAGCTCAGCCTCATCAGCTACTTCACCGCCGGCGAGATGGAGGTGCGCGCGTGGACGATCACGAAGGGCTGGAAGGCTCCGAAGGCCGCGAGCGTGATCCACAACGACTTTGAGCGCGGATTTATTAGAGCCGAGGTGATCGGCTACGAGGACTACATCGCGTGCGGCGGCGAGAGTAGGGCGAAAGAAGCGGGCAAAATGCGCCTTGAGGGCAAGGACTACGTCGTGCAAGACGGCGACGTAATGCATTTTAGATTTAATGTTTAAATTTGCGCTGCATTCGAGCGAAATTTAAAATTTACAGAGTTTTAATTTACGCCGAATTTGTACACCCGATTCAAATTTTTAAATTTGCGAAATTTGAATTTCTATGGCGTGTGAGAATTCGGAAATTTAAAAATTTTAGTTGAAAGCAGCGATTTAAAATTTTGAAATTTCATAAAAAATCCCCGGGATCGAACGTATGCTCGGGTTCGGCTCGATTTTAAAATTATATAAATTTAACTCGCGCAGGACGGAACTTTAAACATTATCGTAAGTAAGCTCAACTTTACAATATCTATGCATTTTAATCCGCTGCACTTTTCGGCGAGCGAATTTCGTGCATGGACTATAGATATGAACCTTCTGCCAAAACCTGAAGCTAAAAGCAAAATCACGGGTAGAATCGAAATTTGCGCGTCCATACATTGCGCAAAGGTATCGACACATTCGCGCTTTTTGAGATTAAGGGCGTGCGTTTTCGCATACGCTGCTCGGTTTTAGCGAATTTCTATGATTGCGTGTCGTTAATATTGATTTTGATGGGACTTCTCGCCTATCTTAACGCGAGTGTGCAAAAATTAAAATTTTAGCGCGAACGCCACAGAAAGTAGCGCGGATTTTACGAAATTTTACCGAAATTTGGAGGAAAATAATGTGGCATTTAAAAAAGAAAGCTTCAAGCAAATTGAAATTTTTCACAATTATCGGCAAGATGGAAAACTTAGAAACAGACTGGGGGCGAGACGGACTGTATATAACATTTGAGGTAAAAGGAATAAGATTTTTTGACTATCCCGATCAATGTTTTGCTGATAACGGCGATATAGTCGAGGTAACGTATTGTTATCTTTCACCTGAGTCACCTAGCGTAACGCATGTTTTGATTTTAGCTAAGTATTCAAATTATATGAGAGTGAAACAGGCTCTAGCTATAATTTGGGATTTTATATTAATAGTTTTTTTAATCGTAACGTTTCCCATATGGTTTTACGGCATTAGTAAGTTATCCATTTTATTATATATTGCCTTGGGGTTCTGCATCTTGCAAAGAGCTTGTAAAAAAATCAAAATTTTATATGAAATCTAGAAAAATAGAGGCTAATTTGTTTTTATTTTTCCGCGTATTAACGCATAAATAAAAACCATTTGTCTTAAGCATCGTCCTGTGTGCCTATCGTAGGTCTCGTCCCGCTGCCGTAGTTTTGCGTGCGGTTGTCAAATATCTTCGGTGCTTCTAACTCGTCTTTATTAGGATCATACAGCGAGCAAATTTAGGTGATATGAAAGTTTGTCTTTGACCTTAATAAAAAAAGGCTTTATCGATAGAAATGTAAAATTTATACCGCACGGCGGTAGGTTCTGAGCCAAAACCGCATAAACGAAAGCGGCGATATACAAATTTAATGCGCGCGCAAAATGTTACCGTTCGGCGAAAATTATATCGCTAAAAATTTTATCGAAATGCCAAAAATACGAAGAGATCTTGCTCTTGCGTTGCAAAGGCTCATTGGATATAAATTTAAAGCGTAAATTGCAATCCAGGGCTCGATTTGATTAACTTGAGCCCTGGATTCGAAATTCGTTTTAAATTTTGGATCGAAACACACCAAGGACTAAAACGTTACCTCCCAGTTAAATCTAAAATTTCTGCGTGGCGCGTAAAACCTGCCGATGCCCGCACCCGTCGCTTGATCTATCATATTGACCGTTCCGAAAGCCCTGATCGAGCGCGCGCTATCCCAAGTGATATCTCACAATAGGCCAAATTTAGATTTTTATCCAAATTTGGCCTAAAATTTTAATCTTCTTCTTTTGCGATTCCGTCTTTTGCAAAGGCTTGCATAAAGCGTAGAATTCTGGATTTTTCTTCATCGTTTATTTTGGCAAATGTTTGCATAGCGATTAGATATGCATCCCATTCGTTCATCAAATGCTCTTTTGGTTTATGGGCCGCGTGACATGAGCTACAAGTGTCATAATAAACAAGCTCGGCCTCTTCCCATGAGGCGTAGCTATTTTCATTTAACTTTTTACTGTCTATTAGGTACTGCGCCTTCGGCTTTGCCTCTTGATTTTTAAGCATTAAAAAGGTTATCAACGGATCTTTTTTGTAGGCTAAGATATTTTTGTTATCAGTAACTTCTCCGCTAACTTCGATAAGCGTTAAATCACCTTCTTGCTTTATAAATTTTACTGGCGTACCTTCATAAATTTCGCCTACGACCTCTTTGGTTTTAGGATCAAGCAAATCGGCCTTGATATCAAAGATAAACATATCTTTTGCAAAAACAAAATTTGCCAATACCGCCGCTAAAAATAGAATTTTTCTCATTTATGCTCCTTTTATTATCGGTGTTTTAATGCCGGCATAAGCCTTGGCATCAACTTTTTTGACAGCCACCAAGCAAGTATTTATAGAAGTGGCTTGGGCCATAGTCGAAGTAGGTCTTGAGCTGGTTAATAAATTTACGTGTCCTGCGTTACATCTTGGGTTTTCATCTGTTAAATTTTCAGGATCATACCAAGCGCCTTCGTTTATAGACACGACGCCCCTCATAATGTCTTTGCTTACGACAGCTCCTGCTAAAATTCTACTCCTGTCGTTATAGACCTCAACCGTATCGCCGTTTTTTATGCCGAATTTTTTAGCATCTTCATCGTTTATAAGCACGGGCTCTCTATTTCCTACTTTATATGCTTTTCTCACAAAAGAGTTATCGAGCTGAGAGTGGATGCGATATTTTGGGTGCGGACTTAGTAAGTGAAGCGGATATTGCTTTGTAAGTTCGCCATTGCCAAGCCATTCTGCAGGCTCAAACCACATAGGATGTCCTTTAAAATCATCAAGTTTAAAATCGGCAAATTTTTGCGAGAAAATTTGAATTTTACCCGTTTCCGTAGCCAGTTTATTTGCTACTGGATCAGCTCTAAATGCGGAGTGACGAACAAATTTCTTTGCCTCTTCGCCCGGTTCAAAGTACACGTATCCTTTTTCCCAAAATTCATCGAAATCTACGTAATTAACGCAATCGCTTCTTTCATAAAAGCTTCTTATGATCTCCTCTTTGCTCTTGCCGCTTGTAAATTTGCGATGCTCTTTTTCGCCCACCATTTTTGCCATCTGAGCAAAAACGTCATAATCGTTTCTGGCTTCAAAAAGAGGCTCTACAACCTTTCTCATCGCATAAACATAATCTTGCGAATAAGAGCCGCCATAGCTTATATCGTCTCTTTCAAGCGGAGTCGTAGAAGGAAGCACTATATCGGCCATCTTTGCCATCGGCGTCCACCAAGGCTCATGAACTACCACTGTATCAAGCTTGCGGATAGCCTTTATAAATTCATTCGTATCTGGATGGTGTCCCAAAACGGTTGCGCCCGTTATATACATGACTTTGATATCTGGATAGGTTATCTCAGAGCCTTTAAATTTGATCTTTTTGCCCGGATTTAGCAAGGCTTCACTAACTCTTGAGGCTGGGATTTTCGCATCTACTTTGTTTTTACCTTGCGGCAAGCCTACCGGCAAACTAACGCCCGAAAACGCTTGTCCGCCGCCGCTATAATGCATAGAAAATCCAAATCCGCCGCCAGGGAGACCAACTTGTCCTATCATCGAAGCAAGCACCATAAGCATCCAGTCGGCCTGCTCTCCGTGATGGGCTCTTTGCATAGCCCAGTTGCCTGCTAAAAATGTACGATTTTTTACAAAAGTATCGACAAGCGCTTTTATAACGCCCTCTTCAACGCCCGTTATCTTTGCTGCCCAAGCAGGAGTTTTTTCTACCATATCTTCGCTCTTACCAAGTAGATAAGGCAGGAATTTATCAAATCCAAAAGTGTATTTTTCGATAAATTCTTTATCATATTGGTTGCTTGTATATAGGTAATGGCACATTCCAAGCATAAGCGCCACGTCGGTATTTGGGCGAATTTTAATCCACTCGGCGTTAAATTTCTTAGCAATTTCTGTGTATTGCGGATCAATTGTGATAAATTTTATTCCAGATTTTGCATATTTTTCAAAATAAGGATTATTTCCGCGATTTGCTATTTTATAGTCGATTTGATTGCATTTAAATAAATCAGCGCCCCACATTACGTAAACTTTGGTATTTTCAAGCATTACTTCATGTGCGGTTTGAGGAGAATAAACTTCCAAATCCCCAACGATAGTTGCATTTACTCTGCCTGCAGCGCCGTTACTATACTCGCCGTCAGTTCCTACCGCTCCGCCAAAAACGGTATTAAAAAATCTACCCGCCACGGAGTTGCAGTTGTGAAGAAGACCGGGATGCCCCCAGCCGCCATAGCTTGCATTATAAATTTCATCCGTCTTTACGCTTTGAAGCTTTTTAACTATTAGCTTCATCGCCTCGTCCCAGCTCACTCGCACAAATTCCTCTTTGCCGCGAAGCTCGGGAGTGTTTTTACCTTCTAGGTAACTTTTTCTAACGCAAGGATATTTTATTCTGGTATCGGAATAAACCCTATCTATCCATGCCTCGTTTCCGGGATATTTGGGGTCTTTATCAGATATCTGCGGTCTAATTTTCACTATCTTTCCGTTTTCGTCGACCTCGGCGTAAAACGCACCTAAATTTGAAGCGTGCGGTATGCTTTTGATCTTACTCTCCTTGGCCATAAGGGGATTTGAGTAAACTACTGCCGTAGCCGCAGCAGATGTCTTTAAAAAATCTCGTCTTGAAATTGACATTTTGTCTCCTTAAATTTCAAAATTTCGTCGCCATTATATTAAATAAATTCAATTTAATTTCATTTTTAAAATTAAATTTAGCTTATTTATTGGATAATAAATCAAATTAAACTTATAAGGATTTTAAATTACATCAAGAATAAAAAGGCTTCAAAAGCTCTGCGTGTTAGTTGTCTGTAACGACGAGAATTTAGTTGAAAAAATAAGGCTAAACAAGGATAAATTCTTAAATTTATATTTTACAAATTTTGATTGCTTTTTGAATTTATATCTTAATTGCAATACAAATTTAGATGTCGTGATTATCGACCTAGATTCTTTGTTTGAGAATAAAGAAGAAATTAATTTCTTTAATATTTCACTCATCTCGCCAAATCAAAAATTTATATTTTTAGCAAAAAACAAAAAAGTCTATTCTAAAATTTTAAAAAATTTTCACGGCGGAAGTTCTGCCATATTATTTAAGCCTATCAAAACAAGCGTTTTGCTTGATAGCATCGCTATGCTATCTCCCAGCCGAGAGATAAGTTTTTTAAAGCTAAATAAAGAAGTTAAAATAAACCTCGAAAAAGAGCAAATTTATAAAAATAACGAACAAATTTTTCTAACAAATTTACAGCATAAGCTGATCTTGCTCCTAGCCCAAAACGTAAATAATATAACCACCTTTTCAATGATAGAAGAGGTCGTTTATCACGATAAAACGAGTTCAAAAATAGCTATGCAAAATTTAGTAGGCGTGCTAAAAAGAAATTTAAATCTTGATATAAAAAACATACATTCAAAAGGCTATATTCTCTATTCCTATTGACTTTTACTGTGATTCTCTTCAAAGTCACACTATCAATCTCTTTCTAATCTGAAAACCGCCTTTATTTATATGGCTTTTGGGGCACGAGTGCATTTTTAATTAAATTTCAATAGAAGAATAGGGACTTATGGCCGGGATTGCGGAGGTATAACGAGAGTATTGAGATGTCCAAAGACACTTGGGTTTATGACTATTGCGGCAGCCTTCACGGACCCTTTATTTTGGCTTATATGGTATCGCAACGTTATTTCTTAAAAATCTCATTAAAAAACTACGAGCGCATGTTGATATATATTTATGCTATAGTTTTCGTCTACGTACCGTCTTAAAGCACATTTGTATTAAGTCTCGCGGCTAAAAAATACCCCGCAGAGCCGCTGTGCCCTCTATATGTCTGTACGGCAAGAAATAATGCACGAAGTTTGTGCAAGTGCCCCCAGGCACGCATATTTCGGCGCTCAGTCTGTGTTTGACATGCGTAGAATCGAGATCAGGTATCTCCAATCCGCCGCTTTTGTAACCGCTATAGCCCATCTCTATCGGCACTTCTAGCTCATCTTTTTCAAAAACGACGCGCCCGCTTTGCACCTGCTCGAGTTTGATATGTTTCAGCATGATCCCGGGCGCGCTCACGTGCTCAAATTTTATACTTAGTTCATACGGAGCGCCAGTGGAGTTGTCGTCCGAGAAGTCGGGCTTCGGCTCGCGCTCGTCGCGCCATGATCGTCCGCCGATAGTGGTAGCTCTTAAGCGGGCGCTGATGCTAAAATCCTTCAGATCTAGCGAAGCGCTGCTAAAATCACGGATGAGCGTCCAGGCTACGACGGTGCGGCCGAAAAATTTATCAGCGATCATATATGTGCCAAAAAGCGAGCTTATGACTACCCAAAACAGAAATATAAATTTAAAAACCTTACGTAAAATGAACTTTAACGTCTTCATCGCTATCCTTTCAATCTAAAGCTTAAGCGGAATTCCGCCTGCGAATCCGCGGATTAAAATTCCGCGCGGTATTTCGCTTATGAAATTTTGCGCTTTTTGGTCTGCGGCGGAATTTTAAGATAGAATTCTGTGGCGAAATTTTGCCGCGAAATTATAAAACAAATTCCACCCATGAAATTTTCCCTAGAACCACGCCTGTAAAATTCCATAAACGAAATTTGGAGCTGAAATTTTATGGGCGA
>NZ_CALIBB010000253.1 GCF_938045595.1 uncultured Campylobacter sp. | reverse complement strand
AAAATTCTCTTACGAAATCGTAAAATTCTAAAATTTCTCGACAAAAATCAGAGCCATAGCACTGCAAATTCGCCAAATACCTTCGCGCTAAAAACCCAAAATCCCGCTGCTATGGTCTCAAAAAACTGCACATATGAAAATTCTGCGAGTAAACTGAAATTACCAAGCGCCTAAAAGCCGCATGCGTAAGCGGAAAAATTACGCCGTACCTTAATACTGCGCTAATGATCTCGTTTTACCGCCCTTATACGCCGCGAAAATCGCGCAGCAGGTCAAACCCGAGTAATATGATTTTTGAGACCTGATTTTACGATCGATCCAAGCGCCTAGGCGCCAATTCAAATCCACTCGATGAAATTATTTATATTGAGGCTGCGAGGCTTTGGCAGACACATAAACGGACATAACAGCCAACTCCACGTGACGGAATTTTTAGTGCGACTTTGCACCAATCCGATTAATAAATCGTTCGTCGTCCGACTCGCGGCTAAATTTTGGGGTATTGCTTTGACACTTTAAGCCACTAATTCAAATCTGCGCGACGGAATTTTTGAGCACGACTTCGCGATTTCAAGGCTTAGCGCCGATCCGATTAATAAATCGCGCGCCCTTTAGCTAATGCGGAGTATGTGGTGTCGTCATACGATTTACTGCAACCTTGACGCGCCAAACTAAATACGGGCATGAATAGGCATCGTGCCCATGCTCCACGCCGCGACTTCGCATCACTATATCCCCAAGCGTACGTAATAAATTTTAGACGCTTTTTGCTTCGCGTAAAATTTTCATATAGTTTTTAGAGATTTTATAAAATTTTGAGCGCTTTGCGCCGCTGCCCGCAGCCATGCTTATACCAAATCACGCTCAATCTACGCCGTTTATTTATCGGTCGCGCAATTTTTGTTGTAGTAGGCGACGGCGCGCTCGTATTCATCGTAAGTCTGTATATAATCGTTCGCAACGCTTGGGTTTGCGTATCGATCCTCGACCGCCAAGAGCTCCGCTTCGAGCTCTTTATAGCGCTCATAAACCTCTGCACAAGCGCGATCGTGAGCGTCGCCTTGCAAGATTATAGATTTATCAGCGCCCGCACTCGCGCAGCCTCCGAGCCCTAAAACGACGGCGCAAAGCGTGCCGCATAAAATTAAGCTTTTCAAAATTCTTTCCTTATTTCAAGTAAATAAATTCGGCGTAAAAAAAGGTGTGGTTATAAGCCGAGTTCCGTTACAGCGGTCATTTATCTAGACCGATTTTTGCAAATCGGTTCGAGCGAACGGTTCGAATATAAGACGAAACCACCCGTTCTTGCTGCAGGTTGGGTTTGCATTGCCGCCCGTGTCTCCACGCGCGCGGTGGGCTCTTACCCCGCCCTTTCACCCTTACCGCTTGCGCGGCGGTTTGCTTTCTGTTGTACTTTCCCTAGGGTTGCCCCCGGCGTCCGTTAGACGCAACCTTGTCTTATCGCAGCTCGGACTTTCCTCTCCTTGCGGAGCGACCGCACGCCACACCCGAGCGCAATTATAGCTTTTTTGGCTTAAATTTCACGGCTTGCGGAATTTAAAAGAGAAATTTTACGGAGTGAATGTGAACAAAGTACAAGCTCCAGCCTGCACCATTACCTCCGGAGGATGACGACGATAAAGAAGCTAATAAATTAAATCACATCTTTAACAAAAAAAGAGCATAAATTAGATGATTTTTTAAATAAATTTAAAAATAATCAATAACAAGCTTATAATGCTATAATTAAAGAACTTGAAAGAGATATGGCAAATGGTAAATTGCCAAATAATTTTACTAATGGCTATAAAGTTAATATTAAAGGCTATGAAATTAATGTACGTGGAGTTATAAAAAATGGAAAACCAAAAATCGGAACGATGTTTATCCCTCGATAATTTTACGGATATTGCAAATATCGAAGCTGAAATTGTTAAACTAATAAGTTATGATTTAAGCGATTATATGCTTTATAAGCAGTTTGAAAATTCAGAAATTACAAAAAGAGAGGTTTCGACAGCCGGATATTATTGCCATTTCGAGTGTAAAAAAATATTAGAAAAAAGCAAAAACAACGGTTTTGTCGGCAATGTAAATTTAATGCTTTCTGATGAAAACATTGGAGGAGCAATGGTTCTTTTGGAAAATGGAATTTTAAAAATGTTAGAATGCTACTTTTGGGAAGAGAATAATTTTTTTGAAAATATTGTAAACGGGTAATAGTAGATAAAAGACTTAAGCGATTTTAAGCTTAATAATATTTTGTTGATTGTCGACGAAAATGAATTTGGGCAACTATAAAAAGTGAAATTTATCAAATTCACCTACGACCGAGCCGAATAAAATTTTAAATTCTATGGCTTAGACAAAACGGCACGCTTTCTGCGATAAAATTTCATAAAATTTTTCTACCGCGCAAATTTAAATCCACGTAGCCAAGCTCTAAAATTCCGTAAAATTCCGCGTGGTGCGCCGCGACGTAGCCAAGCCCTACTCTACAGCGCGGTTTAACGTGGGGCGTGGCGTGAGCCCTATTCTGCAGCGCGGTGCAGTGCGGTGCGCTACGCCGTAGCGTAAATGTGGTGCGAACCCTACTCTACAGCGCGCGATGCGGCTCAATCCTCGTCTGTCGCGGCGCCCTCGAATATATCTCGGTGCAAAATTTCTTCCAAAACGACCGTCGCATAAGAGCCTTTCGGCAGGTAAAAACTGAAGCTAAAATGCGCATTTTGCGCATCGTAGGCGTGCTGCACGCGCTCCATAAAGCTCCACGCAAACCTGCGCGAGCCGTTCATCTGTGCCTCAAACTCGCGAGCAGGCGCGAAAATTTCATCTTCAAATCTGCCGCCAAGCCCGCTAGCTCGCAGCTTTACTCGCCCCACGATAAGGCCTGCACTCGTGATTTCTCGTTTTGCGAGCCGCTCACACTCTGCGCCCAGATCGTCGCAGCTAAAAAACGCGCCACGGGGAAAGTGTCCTAAAATCTCGCCCCTTAAAAGCTTGAAAAACTGCGGCTGAGCCGCGATCTCGCGCGCCTCCTCCTTGCTTAGTCCGTAAATTTTAGCAAACTCCCCAAGGCTAAATTCCGCCGCAAATTTTGAAATTTCGACCCGCTTGCTAAGCCAGCGATTGAAAAGCTCGCTCTGATAGGCGCTGATTAAAAAGTCGCGCATTTTGGGGTTTTTAAGCCGCCTCTGTCCG
This sequence comes from uncultured Campylobacter sp., assembly GCF_938045595.1. Lineage (GTDB taxonomy): Bacteria > Campylobacterota > Campylobacteria > Campylobacterales > Campylobacteraceae > Campylobacter_B. The sequence goes on along the minus strand of NZ_CALIBB010000253.1, from coordinate 1,537 downwards.
CGCAGCACCTCCTCGCCCTGCGCCGCGTTGTCGCCAAACTTGCCGAAGCGCTGATAGCCGAAGTAGTTCGCAAAGCCCTCGCGCCCTAGCGTATCTAGCGCGGCTGCGAGCTTGACGGCGTCGGGCGGCAGGACCTTTTTTAGGCGGATGAAAAAGTCGTTGCCCTTAAGATGGCCGATTTTAAGCTTGTTTTTGTGCCTTTGCACGCTTAAAATTTTAAGGCTTTCGTGCGAAAATCCGCCCAGTGTGGGTTCAAATTTAGCGGGCATGCTAACGTGCTGCGTCGTAAGGCCTTGCTTGTCCTTAAGCCCCGCGTAGCCGAACTCGCGCATCTTAGCGCCCGTATGTTCGCTTAAAATCCGCAGCACCTCGTGCGTGCTGATGCCTTTTTTTTGCAGCAGCAAAATGCAGTGCTCGCCATCATTGCTAGGCTCGTAAAGCGGCACTTCGCGCACGACGAAATCGCTGGAGTTTTTACTAAAATGCGCATTTATCGGCGCGTGATTTAGGGTGTATAAATTTTTCATAGCCGGCCTTTGCGTTAATCTAAGGCGCAATTTTATAAAATTGAGCCTAAAAAACTCATTATTAAGGCAAATTCTAGTATCATTCGCCATAAAAAAAAGGATGAAAAATGCTAATCAGGCTCTTTCGCTTCGATCCTCGCTGCGACGTCGCAAGCTACTTCAAGCCCTATGTTTATGAAAGCGCGCCCTTTGCCGATCTTGCGGCACTGCTTGACGACATCTGCGCGCACGATCCCTATTTCAGCGCGCAGGGAGTGGAATTTGTAAAAATCGGTGGCACCATGGTGAGCGTAAAAGAGCCGCTAGATACGCTCATAGCGCACTTTGGAAGCGAGCTAATCATCGCGCCTCTTAGCGAAAAAGAGGCGATTAAAGATCTGCGCTGCGAGCCGAGGGCGTTTTTGGATAAATTTAAAGCATTTGAGAGCATCGCGGATGCCGCCGATTTCGAGTTTTACAAAAGCCTCGCGCCCTATTTTTACTCGACGAAAATCCCCGCATGCTCACGTGAGTTTTTGGGCAACAGCGCCTTTATCTTCGCGCACCGCCTGATGCAGACGCACCCGAGCGAGCGCATGAGGATTTTGGAGATCATAGAGCCGCAGATGGCGTATTTTACGAAGTGCGACGCCGTGGGGATGGAGTTTGACGACCGCGCGGCATACAGGGCGTTTTGCGATATTTTAAAATACGAGCCTGCGCGCAGCAATAAAATTTTAAACGCGCAGAGCATGGCGGAATTTGACGCAGCGGGCGCGAAGCACGATTTTAGCGGCTTTAACGTCGCCGTGTGGTACGACGAGGCTGCGGAGGAGCTAGCTAGCAGACTGGGCGCGCAGATCGTGCACTTTGGCTGCGAAGGCGCGCCGCTTGGAGCGCAGATATATGAGCGCGAGCGGGAGTGCGCGCTGCGGCTGGGGGGCGAAATTTTATTTGACGCGTTTGACAGCGGAAGCGACTTTTTGCTAGTAAATTCCAAGCTTGCGCTTGATTTTTTAGACGGCAGAAGC
>NZ_CALIBB010000252.1 GCF_938045595.1 uncultured Campylobacter sp. | reverse complement strand
GGCAAAAGATCGTCGTGGATGAAAAGCTCGTAAGCGAAAAGCTCGCAGGCATCGCGAGCGACGAGGATCTGGCGAAATACATTTTGTGATTTTTAAATTTCGCGACCGCCGCGGAGCTAAAGCGCTCGTTTGAGTGCGGCTAGAGCATCGCTTCGGCGGCGCAGCTAAGTATGATACGGCGCACCGTTAGGAATTTTAAAAGCTCGGGCGCTAAAATAAAGCAAGATCCATCCCTGTTTGGCGACGTCGATTTTAAGGACCGAATGCATGCGAAGGGTGAAATTTCAAACCTTTTATATTGTAAAATTAACTCGCGCCGGTTGGATCAATTTCGCTGCGCGGCTCGTTTAGTAGAATTTTAACATCGTAAGATCGGGGTCGGTTTCGTATTCGTGGCGGCGTAAAATTTTATGTTTGTAGCGGTTAAATTTACGCCGAATTCACATTGTGTTTATAAAATGCGTAAAATATTAAATTTATGCAGCGCGCGAAAATGAAATTTTAAATTTCACCGTTTGCGGTTTTTGCTCATGAAATTTGACGCGATTTAAAATTGACGGCGAGCGAAGGGGAAATAGGCGCCGTCGTGACAACGGCAAAGTAAAATACCTCAAACAAGAGCGCATTTAAGCAAAGCCGTAACCGCGCGCGGAAAAAATGAGCGTCGGGCAAGGAATACCGCAAATTGCGAGTTGAGAAATACATGCCGAGTATAAAGCGCCGTAATCGCGTGCAGATCGCGAAGGCGCTAGATTAAGATAAAATTTTGATTTAAGGAAAATATGAAAAGCGGATTTGTAACGCTCATCGGGCGGACGAATGCGGGCAAGAGCTCGCTGTTAAACTACCTCTGCGGCGAGAAAATTTCACTCGTCTCACACAAGATCAATGCCACGCGCCGCAAGATTAGCGGCATCGCGATGAACGGCGCAGATCAGGTGATTTTCACGGACACGCCGGGGCTGCACGAAAGCGCCAAGCTGATGAATAAGCTGATGGTCGAAGTGGCGCTCGGGGCGATTGAGGGCTGCGATTTGGTGCTGTTTTTGGCGCCCGTGCACGACGATACCGCAGAATATGAAAAATTTTTAAATTTAAACGCAGGCACCAAACACATCGTGATTTTAACTAAAATAGACGAAGCAAATGACGAAAAGATCGTGCAAAAGCTACTGCAATATCAAAAATTTACCGACAAATTCGAAGCGATAATCCCCGTTAGCATCAAAAAAAAGGTCTATAAAAAGCAGGTTTTGGACGAAATTTGTAAAATTTTGCCCGAGCATGAGTATTTTTACGATCCTGAAATTTTAAGTGCGACGAACGAGCGCGAAATTTATCGCGACTTCATACTTGAGGCGATTTTTGAGAGTATGAGCGACGAGATCCCGTATTGCAGCGACGTCGTGATGGAAAAAGTGGTGGAAAAACCCGGTCTAATCTCGGTATATGCGCGGATCATAACGGACACCAATTCCCACAAAGAGATGTTGATCGGCAAAAACGGCGAGGCGATCAAGCGGATCGGAATTCGAGCCAAAAAGTTAATTTCAAATTTTTCTAAGGTCAAAATTTACTTAAAATTAACAGTTTTTGTAAAAAAAAGCTGGAAAAATGACGAATTTAGGGTAAAAACCGATTTTATCTATTGACATTTTATTTTATTTCTATTAGTATTAGCAGCGTAGAAAATTTCATTTGGAAGTGGAGTGTTATGGCAAAGAATAGTAAAAATGCTAGTTCGATTGTTGCGATTAACAAAGTCACGCAAACCATATTCGGTCTAAGTGAGAATGAAGTTTTCGAGCACGACTTCTCAAAAGCAAATCGTGCGAAGGAAACTTACGTCTCATATATTCCGTATAAGGATATAATGACTGCGACGGTTGAGATAAGCAGATCGGTAGAGGACGCGGATCTTTTAGATGCGATCGTCGTTAAGGTGTATGAGGAGCTGGGGCTTGACACCGCTTTGGATTACAAAATCACTTATAGTGAGGTAATAGGCGCTGGCGGCGATGATAGAATTTTCAATGTCTTCGTCGTAGATAATGCCAAACTCACTTCAGAATTCGATGCGATCGCCGCTAGGACGAACTACATCGACTATGTGGCTATGGCTCCGTTTTTATACGAGGGCTTGTATAATAGAGGCGTCCTAACTCGCGACGGAATCGACTGCTTCATCTACTTGCAGCGCGACGATGCGTTTTTGGTAGTGTATCAAAACGGCGAATATTTTCAATCCCGTCAAGTAAGATACAACCTAAAATTCTTGCATGAAAAATATGTCGAGCTAGTCGGTAGTAGAGTCGATGAAGAGAGCTTTTATAGATTGCTCTCCAAACAGGGAGTAAATTTAGAAAATCCGACCGAACGCGATTATATGATCCAAATTTTTGACGATATGTTTTACTATATCAACGACGTGTTGAACGGTATTAGTAAAATTTACAACGTCAATATTCAAAACGTTTATATCGGAACGGATATCGGTAAAATTCCTGCGATCGAGGTTTTTGTAGAAAATAATCTAAAGCTAAGATACAAGGATTTTAATTTTAACGTTGCAATCAACGCAAAAGATTATCCGCTCACTCAGCTAGATATTTTGATGTTCTTGGTAGGTCAAGATTATTTGGTTACCAAAGATGACGATCACAACTACTCGCCGTTTATGAGACCTCCGCCTTTGACTCAAAGATCAACTGGCAAGCTGATAGGCTATATGTTGTTAGGCTGCCTACTTGGCGCTGCGTATCCTGCGTATAATTTTGGCTACGGCTATTATAATAATATGGTAGCTAATGATAAAACTAGCGAATATCAGGGATTAGAAGATCAGATGGTTCCTGCTAGAGCCGAAAATGCGCGTTTGGATAAAGAGACTAAAGAGGTAAATGCCCAGGCTGCTAAGAGTGGTAAGGAGCTTAATGACAGGCGCAAACTAATTAATGCCATCTTAGATAAGAAAAATAATTACGCTATGAAGGGTGTTTCTATTTTTGAGCTAACCAATATGGTCGTTAAAAATAAGGGCAATATGGTTAGGATCGGTGATGAGAATAGGACTCTAACTGTTCAGGTGCGCACCAAAAACGATAAGCAGATGACCGAGCTTTTAGAGGATATCAGTAAAAAAGAGGTGTATGGCGTGGATACTAAAACAATCGCGCTACAAGAGGGTAATAAAACCGTCTTTTACGATAGCAACATCAGTGTGGAGGTTAAATAATGAAAAAGAAAAGTTCATTAGATCAACTTGATCAATGGTTTGCCTCCAAGGGAAGTAGTGCAAATAACTATTTTTACATAGCTTTGTTGTTTGTAGGTGTGGTAGCTTACTTTATTTTGAGTAACTATGCGGATCCGTATTTAGAGGAGAGCGAAACAAATCTAAGTACTGCCACGACGAAGCTTGAAGGCGCACAAAGAGAATATAACGAGTTTTTTGGCGGTGATCCTAAAGCTTTCGTTGATAATAAACGCAATATCCTCAATGGTGCTAGGACCAACCTTAACAATATTATTGAAGAGCGTAAGTATCTAGACGGTAAGCTAAAAGAAATTTCAAAGCTTACCTATAATGAAAAGAACTGGGCTAAATTTATGGATAGCCTCTCAACGATCGCAGAGAATAACAATATTAAAATTTATGCTATTCACAGCGATAGAAGAGAGCCTAGCATCAAACAAATTTTTCAGCCTGAAGCCTTGCTGGATATAGATGTGAAATTTGAAGGAGCATTTTCGAACGTCCTTAGGTATATCAACCTTATAGAACAATCGGAGATGATCGTAGATGTAAATAAGATGGATATCAATGCCACTAAAAATGGCAAAATCGGTGGAAGCATCGGTATATCTATCTGGGGAGTAAATTACTAATGAAAAAGTTAATTTTATGCTCTTTGCTGCTTTCTACTGCTCTATTTGCTGTAGATAATAATCAGACGGTGGCTCCTAGTAATGGAGCCTATAAAGCTAAGTACGATGCGATATTCGATGATCTTAGCAAACCTAGAGTAGGTCTTAGCGATGAGCAGATAGCTTCTTTGCAAGATCCGTTTTATCCTAAAGAAGCTAATGCACCTAGAGAAGCTAATCAGCAGGTGGATCTAGGTTATCAGCTAGTAGGTATTATGGGCGATAAGGTTAAGCTAAACGATAAGTGGTATGGTTTGGGCGAATATGTAGGCTCATATAAAATCGTGCAAATAACGGGCAATAGCGTTATTATTACCAACGACGATGAAAATAAAGTCGAACTAACACTAAAACAAGGAAGTCAAAATGTCATTATTACATATAAGTAAAAAGCTTAGCATAGCCGCTATGCTTGCTTTGTCTGTTACGGCTACTAGTCTATATGCCGCTCCCGCAACTGCAGGTAACTGCGATAGGAAGGCGCTAAATATTAAGATTAACGATACCGTTACGCTAAACGAGATGCTAACTCAGCTATCCGATATGTGCCGCTTTTCAGTGGTAGCAAAAGACGCTATCGCTCAAGAGGAGATGAGCAAGCCGCTGCAAGGCGTAAGTATCAAAGACCTTTCTTTACGCGAAGTTTTAGATCTACTCATAAAAGAGAATAATCTAAGCTATGAGTATTCTCATGGTATATTAAAAATTTCAGCGCTAGAGACTAGGACTTTTAAAGTGGATTACATCACTTCTATTAGAGAAGGTACTGCTGTTACTAAATCTTCTGTCGATTCCGCACCTACGAAAGTGGATGATAGTGACGATAAAGAAAATAAAGAAGATAATAAGATCACTACCAAAGAGAAATTTGATTTTTGGGAGAAGATTAGTGAGGAAATCACCTCTGTTTTAAATAACGGTACCGAAAAATACGTCGCAGTCGCTCCTATTATAAATCAAAATGCCGGTTTAGTAACCGTTACTGCTATGAAGTCTCAGATAGCTCGCGTCGATAGATATCTAAGCGGTATGCAAAAACGCCTTAGTCGTCAAGTCTTGCTAGATGTAAATATCATATCTGTCGAGCTAAATAACGAATACACCACCGGTATAGATTGGAGTAAATTTCAACTAGGATTTAATACCTATGTAGGTGGAGATCCGACTAAGCTTTCAGGATATCACATAGATAACGGAAATAGAGGAAAGGCTAGCGATACTCACGGAACTTGGACGATAGGGGCTAATCTAAATTTCAATATCGACGGTTTGATTAACTTCCTAGAGACTAAGGGCAAAACCAAAATCATATCTAGTCCTAAGGTAACTACGATGAATAATCAGCCAGCTATTATCTCCGTAGGTGATACCATTAACTACGTATTGAAATCTACTACTACAGGTGATTATCAAGGCGGAGATACTCAGTCGGATGATCAGTATTCGATCTTTGTAGGTATTCTTTTGAATATCTTGCCTGAAATTTCAGATGATAATAGGATTATGCTACGAATCAATCCATCTTTAAGTTCTCTTAAATATGCTGAAGATAATGTAAGGAGAGAGAATGGCAGAAGAGATATCGCACCTGATACCTTGCAAAAGAAACTCTCGAGTGTAGTTTGGGTAGATGATGGCGATACTGTAATTTTAGGCGGTTTGATTGGTGCAACTAAGTCGAAAGATAACACTAGGGTGCCTGTGCTAGCTGAAATTCCGCTAATCGGAAATCTTTTCAAAAGTACTGCCGATGTTTTGAGCACGTCGGAGCTGATCTTCGTAGTAACTCCACATATCATCGACAATACCGGCGCGCCGCTTGCTACTTCGCTTAAAGAGCTAGGTTACTCAAAATCCATCTACGAAAATGAGTAATAACTATACGGCGATCAAGGAGATTTTTATCGAGGATAACGAAGTCTCAGACTTCGTTAATCTCGATAAATCAACCCTTGCTTATCATAAAATTTTAAATGCTTTGCAAAAGCCGTTAAAACTTATACTTTTCTACGGCAAACCGGGCTGTGGCAAGACATTTTTGCTTAATAAAATCAAGGTCGATCTTGAAAAAAAGGTAAGAGTCGTATTTGTGCCGCAGCCGTTTTTTGATGAGAAAGAATTTTTCTTAGAGCTTTATTCGCAGATTTTTCATTCAACTCCTAGTGAGCCGATTGATAATTATGAAAATTTTATGCGGGTTTATAGAGAGAGATTTGGAATTTCTACGAATGTGGGAGCGGTGGAGCAGGTCGTTATTTTGCTCGATGAGGCCCAGCTGTATCCTGGAAATTTGATAGAAAAAATTCGTCTTATGGCAGATACTAGATTATTTAAATTTTTATTTACAGTGCATAAGACTGACGAGGAAGATCGCCTCGCAAAGGATTATTTTAAAACCAGAATTTGGGAGAGCATTGAGCTTCCTAATTCAAATTTAGGCGAAGTCAAGCTGTATATTGAAAAAAAGCTTGTGCTTCATGGCTTTCAACAATACTATTTTATGTTTAGCGACGATAATTTTGATATGATTTTAAATTTAACGGACGGCAATATGAGAAATATCAACAAGCTTATGTATAAGATGTATGAGCTTTTTGAGTATTACGAGGTAAATAAACCTACGGAAATTAGTTTTTCGCAGATTAATAATAAAATTATAGAGATGGCAGCGATAGGCTCGGGGATAATAAATGCTTGAATTTTACGAAGTAAACGAACTTGAAAAAAAATGGGAAGAGTATAACAAAAACAGAAAGCAGTTTTCCTTTTTGAAATCTAAGCCGAATTTCGTATTGAGATTTGACAAGACGATTTTGGGGCTTTTGATATTGATCTCGGTTGCGATCGGAGCGATATTTTGGCTGCTTAAAGATAGCGATAGCGTCAGTATGGCAAGTATCAATCAAAATATTGAGGACAAGGGTGGTGCTACAAATTCTGCTAGTGATGCCGAACAGCAGGCGGCAGATCTTGCAGTGCAAAATAATATCTCCAAAGAGGATTACAACATTAGCGCGCCGAAAGTTGCCCGCGCCTCTAAACACGAAAAGGAACGCCCAAGCTTAAATTTAAACGACGTGGGTGTGCTATCCAGCGAGGATTCCGGTGGGTTTAAGATAACCAATAATTACGAAAATGGCGGAAACTATGGCGGGCAGGCTCAGGCGCAAAATTTCGGCGGTCAAAATTTTGGCGGACAGAATTTTGGTAATCAAAATGCTCCTACGTTTAACGTACCTAATGCCAATAACGCAGCTTTTGCAAATCAGCCGCCTAAAAACGAGGTTATAGATTTTGGGCGTGCTCCATTGCCGCCTAAATCAAATTTCTCTGGAGGTTCTACAAATACCGCAAGTAGCGCTCCGCTAAGTTCTAGAATTGAGATAAAAACTTCAAATTTAAGCGAAGATAAGCAGAGCTTGGAGAGCAAATTTTACGCGACGAATAAGATTGAGTATTCGCTATCGCTAGCCGAAGAAGCGTATAATAAGAAAGACTACGATAATGCGATTAAATGGGCTCTTACGTCAAATGAGCTTGATAAGGACAACGTCGCCAGCTGGATAATTTTTGCCAAAGCCAATTATAAAAAGGGTCGTAAAGAAGACGCGCTTTACGCTCTTGAGACCTTTAACGCAAAGGCGAAAAATAGTGAAATTTCTAACCTCATTTCAAAGATAAGAAGCGATAAACTATGAAAATTTTATATATTTTAGCTTTTGCGATCGCGTCGTTATTTGCAGTTAGTGCCGATGACGTGCGCAACTGGGATCAGATTGGTCAGTATAACCGTATCTGCCAAGAAAGCGTGCGAAATTTATTCATCGAGGAGCAGAGCGAGGCACTTGCAAATATGTATGCTAAAGCGTGCCTCAAGATGGATAAAGTAAATGAGCTCGTCGTGCCTACGGTGATGCTTTATAAGACGAAAGAAGCTCGCGAGAATGCTTCTCTTTATTCGACTATAATTTTTCAAAAAAAGATGCTTTATTTGGCACTTTGCGATGGCGTGGATATTAGCTATATACGCACGCCTAAGATCAATTATATTTTGTCTGAAATTTTTGATAAATTTACGGAGAGAGCATACGTAAAAAAGAGTGATACGTATGTCTTTACCCTAGAAAACGGCGAGCGTGCCGAGCTTTTTATCAAAGAAGAGGAAGGGGTAAAAAAGATGGTAATTGCAATTTATGCTGGCGATAAGCTTAGCTCGATTAAAATTTATTGGTGATCGCGATGACAAAGATTGAAGAGCAGATTGTTGCGATTTTAATACGAAACAATATCCTTACTAGCACCGTTGTTCCGGAAATCAAGGACAAGATGGATATTGGCTTGACGCTAGGCGAGGTTTTAGTCGGAGATAACTATCTAAGCCAGGATGATTTTTGCTCGATTTTAGTTGAGCTATACAAGCGCCGCCAGATAGAATTTGACGATATAAGTGAAAAATTTTCGATGGATCCGAAGGAATTTTTGCAAATTCTAGCCAAGAAAATGAACTTGTCGTATATGAATTTGGACGATATCGACATAGACTTCAGGCTATCGGAACGCACTCCTACCGCACAGCTTAAAAGATACGGCGTGATACCGGTTAAAGCGGATGATCTGAATATTTACGTTGCTTTTTCTGATCCGTTTAATCTTGAGTCGCAAGATAAAGCGCAGGCTATGTTTAGCAAACAGCTGCTTAAAATCGTAGTAGCCGATCCAAATCAAGTAAATAAATATCTATCTAAGCTTGAGCTTTCAGAGAGCATTAAAGGGCTCGTAGCGGAGATCCGCAAAGAGCTTGCTAACACCGGTGGTAGCGGAAATAGCGATGATACCTCGGCGATTTTGAAGCTCATTGAGATGATAATCAGTCAGTCTATTAAGATGCGCGGTAGTGATATTCACATCGAGCCTACCGAGAATAACTGCGTCGTGCGTACCAGAATCGACGGAATGCTCGCTGAAATTTTTATCTTTGATAAGGATATCTATCCACCGCTAGTAAGCCGATTGAAGCTACTTTCAAATATGGATATCGCCGAGCGCCGTAAGCCGCAGGACGGTAGGTTTAGTATGAAAATTTCAGGTCGCGAATATGACTTTCGTATCTCGACGCTGCCTATTATCAACGGCGAATCTACCGTTATGCGTATCCTCGATAAATCCAAGGTTATCATCAGCCTCGAAAAACTAGGCATGCACCCTGATAGCTTTAAGAAATTTAATAACGCTATGAAGGCTCCATATGGTATTATCTTGGTTACCGGACCTACGGGAAGCGGTAAGTCTACGACGCTATATGCGGCGCTAAACGATATTAAAAATATCGATACTAAGGTTATTACCGTAGAAGATCCGGTCGAGTATCAAGTAAATTTAATCCAACAAGTCCAAGTTAACGAAAAAGCGGGTCTTACCTTCGCTTCAGCACTGCGCTCGATTTTAAGACAAGACCCCGACATCATAATGATCGGTGAGATCCGTGATCAAGAGACCCTTAGGATCGCGATCCAGGCTGCTCTTACTGGACACTTGGTTTTCTCAACCCTACACACCAACGACGCCGTTAGTGCGATCCCGCGAATAGTGGATATGGGTATAGAGGCCTACCTCATAAGTGGTGCGCTCATTGCAGTAGAGGCACAGCGTCTCGTGCGAAAGCTTTGCCCGCACTGCAAGCAGCCTACGAATCTGCCTAAATCGATGCTTGATCAGCTGAAGGAATTTTTGCCTGAAAAATACACATTTTTCAAGGCCGTAGGTTGCGATCAATGCGGTCAGACGGGCTATATGGGGCGTGAGATGATTAGTGAAATTTTACCTATTACCGATAAAATGCAGAGCTTGATCGCTAACGGCGGCTCAAAGGACGATATGAGGGCCTTGGCGAAGGAGGAGGGTTTTATAGATATGTTTGAAGATGGTGTTATACGTGCTGCGCGCGGAGTAACTAGTATAGAAGAAATTTATAGGGTGGCTAAACAATGAAAAAGCAATTAGAAGTTGAATATAACGCCAAGGGCGCAAGAAAGAAGATGTTTTTGCAAGCTAGCGATAAGGTGCAAGCAAACAATCTCATGAAGCAGCGCGTAGGCGGGACGATCGTAAAAAGAGGTGAAACCCAGGTCGTAGCCAATACGGGCGGCGATTTTAAGGCGCAGGTTTCGCGTATGCTAGGTGGAAGTGGAAGAGTTAGAACGCTGCCGTTAGTAGCGTCGATCCGTCAGCTTTCGGTTATGACAAATGCGGGAATTTCAATCCACGACTCGATCAAAGAGGTTGCAAGGGCGGCAGAGGATAAGACGCTAAAAGAAATTTTCAGCGCGATGAACGACGATCTTAACGCAGGTCTTAGTCTTACCGAATCTACGGAGAAATTTAGAGGCCAGCTCGGTGATGTCGTCGTTGCGATGGTAAGTCTGGGCGAAGCAACCGGTAATATGGCAGAATCCCTAGCCAAGCTTGCCGCTATGCTTCAAGAGCTTTGGGAAAACCAGCGTAAATTTAAAAAGGCGATGCGTTATCCTATGATCCTTATGATCGTTATGGCAATTGCGTTTTCGGTTTTGATGATGTATGTCGTGCCGAAATTCCGCGAGATTTTTGAGGATTTGGGCGCGGATTTGCCACTACCTACTAGAATTCTACTTGGTATCGAAAGCACTCTTAATAATTATGGAATTTTTGTTTTAGCGGGCATTATAGGCACTATCATAGCTCTTAGATGGGCATATCGCAATAACCCTGAGTTTAAAAAGGGCTTTGACAAGACGATTTTAAAGGTCTATCTATTTGGTAAGATCATATTTTTCTCGACTATGTCGCGATTTATGCTTATTTTTACAGAGCTTGTGCGAGCGGGTATTCCTATTGCTGATGCGCTGGATACATCTGTTTTAATGGTGGATAATCATACTTTAAAAGAGAAGCTCTCTACCGTTAAAATCGCCGTGCAGCAAGGCGTGAGCCTAACAGAGGCGTTTAACAATACAGGGCTTTATGAGAGTATGCTTATTCAGATGATCAGCGCGGGCGAGCAGGCCGGTAACCTCGATAAGATGCTCGGTAACGTCACGGATTATTACAAAGAGAAATTCGATGATATCATCGATAATATCTCAAGCTACGTCGAGCCGATCATGCTATTTTTTATGGCGGGCATGGTTCTTCTTTTGGCTCTTGGTATCTTTATGCCTATGTGGGATCTGGGCAAAGCCGTCAAGAGCTAACCCCTTTAATTCCGCGCCTGCGAGGGCGCGGAATTTTATCAAAGCATTAAAATTTCATCCTTCAAATAAAATTTTAACCTTCGTTTGGCTAAAATACCGCTTTAAATTTAAGGATCAATCATAGTTAAAGAAATATATTTTATCGTCATATCGGCTATCATAATATTTTTTGGGCTTGCTACTATTGCGCCCGATTCCGCGCTTGTAGGCAGCGCCGGCAATGCCATCCGCTCGTTTAATACCCAGCTATTCGGCTATTTTGCATACATCTATCCGCTATTTTTGCTTGCCTTGGCATACGTAGCCTATAAGCATTTTCGCGGTTTTGACTTTAGATTTTTTGAGTTTAGCATCGGCGCGATTTTACTATTTTTTACTATTTTGTTGATCCAATCCAGCCTCTTCGGCGCCAGCGGTGGAGCTATCGGCAGCTTTGTCATAGACGAGCTTAGACGTATGATCGGAAGCGTGGGCGTATGGATCTTTAATCTTACTCTTTTCGTACTTGCGCTAGTGCTGATATTCGAGGACCGCTTTACCGACATCATCAAAAACTGCTTTATTGGCTCAAGAGATGAAAGCTCGCAGGATGAAATTAGAGACGATTTTGCTAGCGATGCGGATGCGGCGCAAAGAGGCGGGCTTGCAAAGCATTCGTCTGCGCAGGGCTTGAGAGGTGCGGAAAATTTTAACGCTTCGAATGACGCTTTGAGCGCAGAGGAAAATTCGGCGAAACAGGGTAATTTTGCGGAGCAGGGCGCAAGCGGACGCGGTTTTGAAGGCGGGCAAAATTTTCAAAATTTAAACGATGCTCGCGAGCCTGAAAATGAGCAGAATTTCAGTGACGCGCAGGGTCTCCAGGCTTCCGCTGAACGCGAGCTTAAAATGCCGCAAAAGGGAAAGCCGAGCAGACTAAAAAGGGTCGAGCGCCTAAGCGAGGTCGCCGAAAACAAAAGGCTTTTGGATCAGCTCGATAAGGGCAGGGTGGCTAAGCCCAAGGATTTTAAGCTGCCGCCGCTTGATTTTTTAAACCCGCCGCCGAAAAAGAAAAGTAGCATCGACGAGAGCGAGATCGATCGTAAAATTTACGACCTGCTCGATAAGCTGCGTAAATTTAAGATCGACGGCGACGTGGTGCGGACCTACTCGGGCCCGGTCGTTACGACCTTTGAGTTTCGCCCCGCCGCGCACATCAAGGTAAGTAAAATTCTAACGCTGCAAGACGATCTGGCGATGGCTCTTAGGGCGCAGACCATCCGTATTCAGGCGCCGGTTCCGGGCAAAGACGTCGTGGGTATCGAGATTCCGAATCAAAATATCGATACGATCTATCTGCGCGAAATTTTAGAAAGCGACGTGTTTAAAAGCGCTTCCAGTCCGCTTACCATCGTGCTTGGCAAGGACATCGTGGGGCAGCCTTTCGTCACCGATCTTAAAAAGCTGCCGCACCTTCTCATCGCAGGCACCACGGGAAGCGGCAAGAGCGTGGGCATCAACGCCATGCTGCTTAGCCTTTTGTATCGCAACTCGCCCAAGAGCCTGCGCCTAATAATGATCGATCCGAAGATGCTCGAGTTTAGCATCTACAACGACATCCCGCACCTGCTAACGCCCGTCATCACGCAGCCTAAGCAGGCGATCATCGCGCTAAGCAATCTTGTTTCAGAGATGGAGCAGCGCTACTCGCTCATGGCGCAAAACAGGACGAAAAATATCGACAACTACAACGAAAAGATGCTGCGCGAGGGCGGCGAAATTTTGCCTTACATCGTCGTTATTATCGATGAGCTCGCGGATCTGATGATGACGAGCGGCAAGGACGTGGAGCACTATATCGCGCGTCTGGCGCAGATGGCGCGCGCCAGCGGCATCCATCTCATCGTAGCGACGCAGCGCCCTAGCGTGGACGTCGTCACGGGGCTGATAAAGGCGAATCTGCCTAGTCGCATCAGTTTCCGAGTGGGCTCGAAGGTCGATAGCAAGGTGATTTTGGATCAGATGGGTGCGGACAGCCTGCTTGGACGGGGCGATATGCTCTTTACGCCGCCTACCGCGCCGGGGCTCATCCGCCTGCACGCGCCGTTTACGACCGAGAATGAGATCAACAAGATCGCGGAATTTTTAAAGGCGCAAGAAAGCGTCGTTTATGACGAGCGATTTTTGATCGAAAACGAGGGCGCCAAGCAAGAAGGCGGCATAATCAATCCGCAAAATATCGTGCTTGACGAGCTTTACGATGAGGCGAAAGCGATCGTTTTGGAGGAGGAGAAGACCTCGATCAGCTACCTGCAGCGCCGCTTGCGTATCGGGTACAACCGCGCCGCGACGATCATCGAGCAGCTTGAGCAGATGGGCGTTTTAAGCGAGATCAACGCCAAAGGCCAGCGCGACATAATCAAATGAGTTTTGAAATTTCGATAAAATTTAAGCGGCGAAATTTTGAAATTTATTAAATTTGCGGGCGTCGGAATTTTTAAAATTTGATGGGTCTATGTCGATAGAATTTTAAATTTTAGAAATTTTAAAATTTATCGGATTTGCCGCGGCGGAATTTTAAAATTTTCGGCCCCTGCGGCGGATTTAAATTTTAAAATTTGCGCACCTTGCGGCTCATGCTCGTTTTCTTGTGGCTATGGCAAAGCGGCGATTTTGCACGGATGCGATCGAAGCATTTTGTGGCGTAGCGGCAGAGAGATGCTTCAAAAGTAGGCTCGGCGCAGTGCAAACAGCGCGTTTTGTAGCTTGCGTTTGCGATGTGCGAGTTGTCTGAATTTTATAAGGCGCAAGCGGAGCTAAAAAAGCACAGGATTTAAAATTCTAAAATTTGAGCGAAAGAGCTTTGAGATTTAAATTTTAAACGCTAGGCGATATTTAAATTTCATCTGCGACGCAGAATTGAGAGCTTGTCGCGCTGCCGATACGTGAGCGATAGACGCTCTGCAACGGATAAATTTCGTTCAAGGCACCACGGCAATCCGCGACGTAAATTTGAAATTTTATCCGAAACTGCTGCAAACGGGGACGCCAGGCGGCGCAAATTTTGATTTTAAAATTTCGTCGTTTTTGGACTTTTGAATTTTAAAATTTGCCGCCGCGGACCCAAATTTTAAATCACGCAGCGCCCATACGCAGACGGCTCGTGCAGTATAATTTACTCGTCATGCACCTAAAATTAGCTAGCGTGCGAACGGCCGCCTCGGCGTGATAAAATTTCATAATCATCGCGCGCCACTTATGTGCGCTCGCCATAAACGGCGTGCGTCCGAATGACGCGTGAAGAAACGGCGAAGGCGCTTGTAGCCGTAGGGGTGCGGCGAAACGGCATGATATGTTCCGCTACGGCTCTATCGGCGCCGCAAGCTGCCGAGATTGAAACGGATGCGCCGAACACCGTCGCAGCTCAGCTTTCATGCTATCGGCGGATCGCGTCGTAGGCCGAGGAATACTTACGGCTGCATGAGCGAAAATTGTCGCAAAGTTTAGTTTGCCGTGCGCTGTCCGCGGCGTCTTAAAACATACAGCTAAGCTGTTGCGAGGTGCCGTGCGCTGAAACGAAAGCCTGTGCGCGAAATCGCGGTTGTGCAACAGTTGAATTGGTTCGCGTCGCATGTTAAAAACATTGTATTGCGAGCGGTGCGACGAGCTGTTTGGCGCGCGGTGTTTTGTGCGGGTATGTTTCGTAGTGCAGCTGCATTGGCGGTATGTTTTGTTATGCGAATGTGCTTAAATGCTCTGCGATATAAAAATTTTAGAATAAATTTTATTGCTGTGCGCATAAATAAATTTGCGCTATAGCGGCGAATAAATTTAAAAGGAAATTTCGCATAGTCTGCGGTACAAACGCACTTTGCAGCGAAGTCACATTTTAAAGTGCGGCTGTATTGTAAGATGCGGCGCGTTTTACATCGTCCGGGCGCTGAGAATCGATCGGCATGCGAGCGTGTTTGTAATGGATGTTGCGGCGTAAAATTTTGCAGTTACCGTGCGCTATTCGTGTGCGATTTTGCGTGGTTGCGGTTTGCGACCGTGCTATCGCGGTGTCGAAAGTCGCCGCGATACGCCTGCCAGAGTAAAATACACCCGCCTGTGTATTAAAAGATAGTGCGAGGTTGCGCTCTACAGTGCGGCAGCGCGCGTCGAAAGGCTGCGCGATACGCGAGAGTAAAATGCACGCTTAAAAAGCGGCGTGGATTGTGTTTTGCGGCACTCTATCTGCAGCGTGCGTCGAAAGCCGTCGCGATATGTTAGAATAGAGCGTACGCAATGCACATTTGCAGGATAACGAGAGATCGTACCTTATGGCGCGCTACCCCGCAGCGTGCGCCGCAAAGCCGCCTATGTGCGAGAATAAAATTCGCGCCGCGCGCCAAAGATGCAATGATCGCACTGCGCGCCAAAAGACGATGCGCGGTCGTGCCATGTGCTTTTTAAAAGGCGGTGCCACGATCGGCGCCGTGCGGCACGGGCGCGATGCGAGGTTTGAGCCTCGCGCGGCAGACGAAGCGTGCACGGCGCACGTAAATGCGAATAAATTTTAAAACGGAGAGATGATTGAGAACCGATAAATGGCTATATTACTTCACCTGCGCGCTCATTACGATCGGCATGATATTTTCGCTGTCGCTGAGCTCATATACGGTGCTTCTGCTGGGTGCTACGCCACTGCATTTTTTTTATCGTCAGTGCGCGGTGGGGATCGCCTGCATCGCGGTGATGTGGATCGTCTCGCGCGCCGATCCCGATAAATGCCTAACGCCGGTGTGCATGTCGCTTTTTGCGATAATGGGGATTTTGATGCTCGCGATGGGCTTTTTGCCCAAATCCCTGGTCGCCGACGTAAACGGCGCGGCGCGCTGGATCAGACTGCCGTTTTTTAACCTCGCGCCGGTGGAATTTTTCAAAGTGGGCTTCATCTACTTTTTGGCGTGGAGCTTCTCGCGCAAGCTTGATCACTCCAAAAAAAGCATCGGGCGCGAGATCGCGACGCTGCTTCCTTACGTAGCGCTTTTCGGCTTTGTGGTGATCCTGGTCGCCATCGTGCAAAACGATCTGGGGCAGGTCGCGGTGCTGGGGCTTACGATGATTTTTATGTCGCTTTTTGCGGGCACGAGTTTCAAGCTCATCGGCTTTAGCTTTATGGGGATTTTGGGGCTTGCCTACGTTTTTATCGTCACGAGCGCGCACAGGGTCGATCGCGTGCGCTCGTGGTGGGGCGGCGTGCAGGACTTCGTACTGTCGTTTATGTCGCCGGAGACAGCTGCAGGGCTGCGTATAGAGGACGCTAGTGCGCCGTATCAGGTCGGACACTCGCTAAATGCGATAAACAACGGCGAGTTTTTCGGGCAGGGGCTTGGGCTCGGGAGCTTTAAGCTCGGATATCTGAGCGAGGTACATACAGACTTCGTGCTTGCAGGTATCGCCGAGGAGTGGGGGTTCGTCGGGATTTTGCTCATCGTGGCGCTATTTTATGCAATGCTCTTTCGCATCTTTCAGACCGCGAGCAAGTCGCCGAGTAACGTAAATTTCCTCTTTTGCCTGGGTATCGGCTTTATGTTTTTCTTTTCGTTCATCATCAACTCCTACGGCATCACGTCGATCTCGCCGGTTAAGGGTATCGCCGTGCCGTTTCTAAGCTACGGCGGCAGCCATCTGCTTGCGGCGTCGTTTGCAGTGGGGCTCGTTTTGATGGCGTCGAAAAGGGCCAAATTTTAAAGCTTTTGCAGGCTTTGAGGCGAACGCGATTTAAATTTAGCGTAAATTTAGAGCCGAATTTTGCGCTTAAAATTCTGCGCCGAAGCGCGCCGAGGCTTAAATTTAAGCGCGAAATTTTATAAATTTATAAGGAAAAGTATGGTCATAGCAATCAGCGGCGGCGGCACCGGCGGGCATCTGATAATCGCTAAAAATTTAGCCGCCCGCCTTGCGAAGCAGGGTATCAGGGCGATCTTTATCGGCTCAAACCGCGGGCAGGATCGCGCGTGGTTTGAAAATAGCGAGCTTTTCGCGCGTACCTATTTTCTGCAAAGCTCGGGCGTCGTCGATAAAAAGGGCTTTGCCAAGCTAGCCTCGCTGCTAAATATCCTGCGCCTCTCGCTTACGGCGCGTAAAATTTTAAAGCAAAACGGCGTCCGCGCGCTCATCAGCGTGGGCGGATACAGCTCGGCGCCCGCATCCATCGCGGCGATCCTTTCTCGCGTGCCGTTTTTTATCCACGAGCAAAACGCCGTTTGCGGGCGGCTCAACCGCTTGCTGAGGCCCTTTGCGCGCGCGTTTTACAGCTCCTATGAAAAGCCCGCGTTTGCTTATCCGATCGCAGATATTTTTTTCGAGACGGCGCGGCCGCGCACGGCGCTTAAGAGGGTCATCTTTTTGGGCGGCTCGCAGGGGGCGAGCTTTATCAACTCGCTTGCCGTGGAGCTTGCGCCCAAGCTTTTGAGCCTCGGCTACGGCGTGATCCATCAGTGCGGCGAGCGCGAGTTTGAGCGCATCTCGCAGATCTACGCGCAGCAGGGTCTGGACGTACAGCTCGTGGGCTTTTGCAAAAACATGCACGAGCTTATCGCAAGCGCCGATCTTTGCGTCGGGCGCAGCGGCGCCAGCACGCTGTGGGAGCTCTGCGCAAACGGCCTGCCCGCGATATTCGTGCCGTTTCCGTTCGCGGCGGCGGATCATCAGTTTTATAACGCGAAATTTCTTAAAGAGCACGGGCTTTGCGAAATTTTACGTCAAGAGGACGTAAGCGGCGAGCGGATCTTGGGCTTGATTGAGAGCTTCGACGTGGCGCGCGCGAGCAAAGGACTGCTTGAGCTTGCGGATCGAAACGGCGCACAAGCGATAATCGACGACGTGATGAGTAAAATTTAAAAAGACGTGGACAGTATGAGCTTGCGTAAATTTAAGGCGATCTCTGCGCGAGGCTTTAAATTTATTAAACCGATTAAATTTTACTTTTTGCGTTTGTGTAAATTTGACGCGACGCTTGGGTTTGAGTAAAAATTTGAAATTTGCATGCTTGCAGGCGAAGGACGCTTTTTGATTTGCGCAAATTTAAACCCGCAAGCGCAATGCGCAAAAGTGCATTGAGCCGCAAAATTATCTGTGCCTAAAGCTGATTATCGCATCGTCGTTTTCTTGTTGATATTTTTCAAATAGAGCCTGATATCTTTGCGATTTTGCCGGATCATTTGAATAAATTCCCACTAGAAAATAGCACGCCTCCGCAAATCGCAACTCGCACGATCGCTCAAAGTATCGCGTACCCGCTTCTTTGTCATCGTCGTCAAAATACGCGACGTAACCGAACATAAAGCAGCCTTCGCCGTTACCGAGCTTGCATGCTTTTTTATACAGTTTTCTGCCCTCTTGCGAATCTCTATCCTCGTAGCCTGCGAGTCTCGTGCAGCTTTCGCCGCCGTTAAGCTCGTAGCAGCCTTTTTTAAGCAGATCTTTGGCGCCTTCTTGCGAAATTTCGCCATTTAGTAGCAATAGGCTCGAAAGTACGGCACAGGCATCGCCATCCCCGCCGTCGCAATCTTCGCGAAATCTTACGGGATTTTTCATTTTTAAAGTGCCGTCTTTGGTGCGAATAGAAATTTCTTTAGGATTTTTGTTTGCGTCTTCATTTGCTTGATTGATGGGGATTCGGGTTTCATTTAAAATTTCCGTGCGAGAAGATGCCTTTATCAATATAAAAACCGCGACTATACATACGATGATGAGAGGGAGTATTTTTAGCGTGGAGCGGTTTTTGTGCGGAGTGCGGAGATTCGCGTCTTTGAACGATTGCCTATCCATTAAAGTAGCGACGGAAGGCTTGGAGCTCGGTTTTTGGCTTAAATTTGCGGCCGAACCTGCGCCTGATTTTTCGGTTAAATTTATGGTAGCGTCCGTATTCAGATCTGCATTGGCATCCGCTTCGCAGATATTTTCGTTTGAACTCTTTAAATTTTTGCTCCGCTTTTCTCTCAGCTCATTTATGCGTTGTATGATTTCTTCGTTATTCAAATGAAATCCTTTTTGCTCGATAAATTTTGTTTTAATTAAACACCCGTTTTTATCATAAAAACCGCATTGAAAACGGGTGGATTATATCATCTTATTTTGAAATTTTCAAAAAATGACGACTAAGAAAAATCTGCAAATTTAGCGCAGACGCGCCATTAAATTCGGACCGGTTCTCGCTGTATAATCCGCAGTCGGGTTTAAATTTTACATACTTCGGGCGCGCACGTATAATGCGCGTAAATTTCCAAAACTTGATAGGATTCATATCAAGTTTATTTATTCTACTCTTGACAAGATTAGCACTCCATGATATAATCTGCCAAAATTTTTATAAAGGACCGCATAATGGCAAAGAAAAAATTTAAGACCGAAGTGAATGATCTGCTAAATTTGATGATCCATTCGCTTTATTCAAACAAGGAGATTTTCCTGCGCGAGCTCATCTCAAACGCAAGCGACGCGCTGGATAAATTAAACTATCTAAGCCTTACGAATGACGATTACAAGGCACTTTCGTATGTGCCGCGCATCGATATAAAGATCGACAAAGAGGCCAAAACGCTAAGCATCGGCGACAACGGCATCGGCATGGACGAGGCCGAGCTCGAGAGCAATCTAGGCACTATCGCGCGCAGCGGCACTAAGGGCTTTATGGCGAGCCTTAGCGGCGATGCGGCGAAGGACAGCAACCTCATCGGGCAGTTCGGCGTCGGGTTTTATTCGGCGTTTATGGTTGCAGATCGTATCGATGTTATCAGCCGCAAGCCACTCTCGCAGGACGCTTTTAAATGGAGCAGCGACGCGAGCAACTACATGGTCGAAAAGGCGGAGAAAGAGGACTTCGGCACGACGATAATCCTGCACATGAAAGATGAGGAGTTTTTGGACGAATATAGGCTAGAAGGCATCATCAAAAAATACTCCAACCACATCCCATATCCGATCTTCATGGATAAAGAAGAATATGTTCCTGCGCAAAAAGAGGGCGAGCAGGGACATAGCGAGGTTAAAAACGTCCAGATTAATCGCGCGAGCGCGCTTTGGCAGCTGCCGAAAAGCAGCCTAAAACCGAGCGATTACAATGAATTTTACAAGCAGATCAGCCACGACAGCGGCGATCCGCTGTTTTACATCCACACCAAGGCCGAGGGCACGCATGAATACACGACACTTTTTTACGTGCCAAGCAGCGAGCCCTTCGATCTATACCGCGTCGATTATCAAAGCGGCGTGAAGCTCTACGTCAAGCGCGTTTTCATCACCGACGACGCCAAAGAGCTGCTGCCTAGCTACCTGCGCTTCGTGCGCGGCATAATGGATGTCGAGGATCTGCCGCTAAACGTAAGCCGCGAAATTTTACAAGAAAACCGAATTCTAGCCTATGTCCGCGAACAGAGCGTCAAAAAAATCCTATCTGAGCTAGAAAAGCTTTTGCAAAGCGATCGCGAAAAATACATAAAATTTTACGAATTATTCGGCAAGGTTTTGAAAGAGGGGCTTTACGGCTTCGGCGCAAACAAAGAGGAAATTTTAAAGCTTTGTCTTTTCAAATCGAACCTGCGAGACGGACTCATCACGCTTAGCGAGTATAAGGAAAAAATGGGCGCGGAGCAAAAAGAGATCTATTATATCGCGGGAAACAGCGCCGCGATGCTTAAAAGCTCGCCTCTGATTGAGAAATTTAACGCCGAGGGCACGGAGGTGCTGCTCTGCGACGATGAGATCGATACGATCGTGATGCCGGGCGTTTTTGAGTTTGATAAGACGCCGGTTAAAAATGCGACTTCGATCAAGCAGGAAGCTGCGAGCGACGACGCCGCGACGCCGCAAGCTAAAGAGATCGCCGCAAAGATCAAAGAAATTTTAGGCGAACGCGTCAAGGACGTTAAAATTTCATCGCGTCTAAGCGGCTCGCTTTCCTGCCTTGTTTTTGACGAGAACGATCCCGATTTTGCGACGCAGCAGCTGCTTAAGCAGATGGGGAACCGCAATCTGCCGCCTGTAAAGCCGATTTTGGAGATCAACGCAGATCACGAGATCATCAAAAAGCTGCAGGCCGATAAACTGATGCTGCCGCAAGTAGCCGAGATAATCTACGATCTGGCACGCCTTAGCGAGGGGCAGGAGCTTGAAAATCCGAGCGAGTTTATCAAAAACGTAAACGAGCTGATCGCAAAGGCTCTGTAAATTAT
Source organism: uncultured Campylobacter sp. (assembly GCF_938045595.1). Classification (GTDB taxonomy): domain Bacteria; phylum Campylobacterota; class Campylobacteria; order Campylobacterales; family Campylobacteraceae; genus Campylobacter_B. Next base: position 3,221 of record NZ_CALIBB010000252.1, on the reverse strand, counting down.
CTAAATTTAGAGCTTCGATCCGCTAGCAAAATTCCGCGCGGCTGCATAGGTTGTATAAATCTATGTAGCCGCGTTTTAAATTTAAAGAGAAATTTCAGCGGGCAAGCTTCACGAGCTTTTTAAATTTTAAAATTTAAAAGCGGCGAAATTTCACCCTTTGATTTCGGTAAAATTCTATCCGGCGGCTCGGTTTGGCGTTTTAAAAATTTTGAGGTTTTGATCGCTTTTATACGTGGGTCGAGGTTGGGGCGCAAGCCGAAAATATTCGCCAAAGCATGAAATCATAAATCGGGCGATAAATTTCACTATTCATTAATTTAATCTTTACAAAGTTGCGTAATTTTATTTTAAATTTCCCCCTTTTTATCGCAAACGGCGAGATTGTTTGATATAATTCATTTTATAAATATTTGTAAATCTTTATGAAAGGAGATTTCGAATGAAACTCATCAAACTAAGTTTAGCTGCGGCGGTTTGCGCATGTGCGGTATCCTCGTTAAGCGCGGCGGATAGCGTAGCCGAGGCGATCACTAACGGCAAATTCGGCGGAACGGTAAAGACCACTTACGCCAATAAAACCGTAGATAATAGAGGCGAAGCCGCTACGGGCGATAACGACTACGAGGCATTCGGCGTGGGTCTTGAGCTTGGATATGTCACCGATCCTCTTTATGGCTTTAGAATAGGGCTTACCGGACAGGGCTGGTTGATGCCGTATCACGTAGGCTCAAGCAATAAGATCGCCTACGATAAGGAGTGGTATACTAAAGGTGCGGTATTATCGGAATTATACCTAGGATACGGCATAGGAAATACCGATATAAAGGCAGGTAGACAATATGTCGTTACTCCGCTCGTTGCGGGCAACTATACGAGGGCGTTTAAAGAAGCTTTCGAGGGCGTGGCGATATCCAATAAAGATATCCCCGATACTACATTGTGGGGCGGATGGTTTTATAAATTCCAAGGAAGGAGTAAAACCGCCATGGGCGCTCCGGCCGGCGAAGGAAAAGCTCCTTTATTTAAAGATAGGGTGATTCTGGGTAATATGACGGGTCCCGTTACCGTAAAATTTGAAAATATCTTCTCCGCATACGTTCAAAATAAATCCTTGCCTTATACCACTTTAACCGGCGCTTACGCAGCGGTAACGGATGTAAAACCCGCTAACGCATTAAAAGACGGCGACGTTAGCTTGTATCTTGCCGAGGCAAATGTAAAAGTGCCGGTAGGCGAGATTTTAAAGCTAGGATTTGATCTTAACTACAAAGGCTCGCGCGTAGACGGAGGGCTGGAGCCAAGAAGGCTTGACGGCGATATGTTCGGCGCAAGAGTCTCGGTTAGCGAGTTTTTCGGATTCGGTCTATCGTATGCCTATACGACCGTTAGCGATGATGATGCCGTTATTTTGGGCGTCGGCAACGGCCCGGGATCATACACCGCGCTGCCTATCCGAGGTCCGTTCGTCTTCACAGGATATGCGGGTATGGATACGCACAAGATCGTGCTTGATTACAACTTCGGCGCTATCGGTCTGGACGGCTTCAAAACCGCGCTGCACTACGTAAAGGGCGATCAAGACAGAGTAGGCGGTACGAATAATATCAATGCTAGCGGAGCTGCGGGCCAAAAGGTCGGCACTAGCATGGACGTAGAGGGCTGGGCGGTAACGGCAAACTACGCTCCTAAGGCCGTTAAGGGGCTAAGCTTGGGCGTAACCTACACTGCGCTTGAGAGAAGCGACCACTACGCTAGCGGCGTAAATAGAAAGTTCGACGAGAACGAGATATGGTTGCAAGCTGCGTATAAATTTGATCTAAGCGGCGACTAAAGCTTTAAAGAGCGGAGTATTTCCGCTCTTTTTCATCTGCATTATTTTGCCTCATATATAACGCAAAAAGGGCGTTAAACCCGAAAAATTTACTCTTCCCCATCATGCATTATCAAACGGACTTGCGCTTGATAATGCTTCATCCAAACCTCTTAATTTAAACATGCTCTTAAATTTTAAATGAAACGGAGGTGGAATTTATCTAAAATTTCGCCGCAGAGCTTTGATATACCGAAGCGTTGAAATTTTGACGAGGATTTTGTTACGCGTGCTTTATAGGAATTTTAAATTTATAAGAATTTTAGAAATTTCCTTACAATTACAAGAAATATACCTTTCTAGCGTTTTAAATCTTTTGATACGAAAGGTGTGGATATTCTTTTAGGTGCATCGTTACAGACTCTCCTATTCCAGGCACATTTAAAATTCCTTTTGGAATATGCTCTGCAACAAACACCATTTTATTCCTCCTTTTTATTGGTTAAGTCTTGTAGTTCCATTGTATAGTTTGGATACGATTGCCACGCATCATAATCGCCATAAGCTTCTAAGCTTTTCTGCAATAAGTGAAAAATATTTTGCATTTGTGCTTTGGAATTTGAACTAGGCTTTAACCCTAAGACTTTCCAAATACGATGAAATTTCTTTGGCCTTATTGTGCTATCAATATCAAAATTATAGTCCAGCGTAATTTCTATGTTTCTATTATTATAATGCAAAATCCATAAAGACTTTGATAAAACAGCTCTGTCATAATTCGGATCTGGAAAGCTATAAATTTTTAAAAGCCAGCAACCCAATTGCCTATCTATTGTAAAATTTAGATTTGGCAACTTTGCTCCATAATTATACTTACCATATAGCGCACTCAATCCATACTTCTCATCATCCTCTTTAGTGATGATTGCATTTTCAAACGCCATCGCTTCCTCCTAAAATTTTAATTCTATTATACCCTCGATAATTTATGCTAGCTTTATGCTATTATAAATGTATCGTGAGTATGAAATCAAGTTAGCACTATAGTAAGGCTCATAGAGATGCAATTGTAAGGGTTATTTGTCGATACTTTTCGTTTACGAGCTGGCGAGTAAGAAGCGCATAAACTTAAGTTACGGGCGGTTGGTTTAAATATAGTCTGATAGATGAAATTTTAAATCGAGAATTCTGGTAAATTTTAAATCTAAAAGTCGATAAAATTTAATAAAAACTTCGTCAAAATTTCAAAAATTCCGTCAAGGTCTCAGCTAAACCTCGGCGGAATTTTGAAATTTAGAAATTCTAGGATTTCAAGCAGCGTTATTTCTTCGCGCTAGAAGCGTCCATAAAGGCCTGCTCTTCGGCGCTTGGTTTATACTCGTCGCCGAAAAATTCCTTCTTCGCCTTGATC
>NZ_CALIBB010000251.1 GCF_938045595.1 uncultured Campylobacter sp. | reverse complement strand
GTTTGGCTGCGGACTTCGGTGCGGCTCGATAGCGAAATTAGCAATCGCGTGATTTTTTGGGCTTTGGCGCGGCTCGGTATAACTTGATGCGGACGGAAGCCTGCGATAAAACGGCGCCCACCGCATAGACGACCCCTAAAAACTTCTAGCTCGCGACGCGACACCGAACCGCGTTCATAGCGCAGTCAAAAGTGCTCGCAAAGCTTCATACGCTAGCAAAATTGCGGCTTTTAGTGGCTGCGATACAAAGACAATGCGGTGCAAAGACAAATCGCCGCACAGGCACGGATGCTGCTTCAAATCTACGGCGCGGGTATAAAATTTTGCTTTCAAAATCGGGCTTTAAAAGCGCGAGCTCCGCCGTGCGGTCTTAACCCGCCGCAAGCCCGCACCGCCTTCAAACGGCATAAAATTTTGCCGCGCCATAAGCGCTAAAACCGCGTAACGCCCGAGCCAAATTTCATCGCAGCGCAGCGACGAAATTTCACGAAACTCCGCCGCCCGGTAACCCGCTAGCCCTTCTTTAGCTTCCTAAGCTCGCGCAGAACCGCCTCCTTGCTCTTGCTATCCCTTAGCGCATCGTAGCACTGCGCGAGAAGCTCTAGCGCGTGAGCCAAAGCCTGCTTGTAAGCCGGCAGCTGCTGATATGCCAAAATTGCCGCCGCATCGTCTCTCATCGCCGCGAAATGTCTCAGCGCCGCAGACGGATCACCGCGTATCATCGCGATCTCGCCTAAAATTTCGTGTCCGTCGTAGCCCGAGTGCTCGTAGGCGGTGCCGCGCATGCCCTCGTAGAGCTTTACCGATCTGTCCGCGTAATCCTGCGCCGCGGCTAAATTTTTCTGCGCATAGCTCGCAGAAATTTTACTCGCGCCCGCCTCTTTGTAAATAGCCAAAAATTGTCGCGCGATCTGTAGATAAAGCCCGCCCGTATCGGGCTCCGTCACATCCGAAAGCTCCGCTGCGGCAAGCAGATGCTCTAGCGCGGCGGCACACTCGCCCAGCCCCGCATACAGCTGCGCGTAATCTCGCGCGAGCGAAGCCTTACGCGCGCGCTCGTCTGATCCGTCTTCTATAAACGGGCGTAGATGCAAGCAGTGCGCCTCCCATGCGGCCAAATCCCGTAGTGCGCGACGCTTGGGCTCGGGTGCGGGCTCATTCAAAGCGGAGCTAGCCTTGGCGCGCAGATACTCGCACGCGCCGCTAGCTCTGCCTTCGGCCTCGTAGGGATCGGGTGTGAGCGTTTGCAGTCGGGCGAAAATTTCCTCCGCACGCACGGGATCGCTCTGCAAAAACATAGTCCAAACAAACAGCGCCCGCCCATATTCGCGCACGGCACCCTTACGATCGCCGCGAGCCTCGTAGATGCGCCCGAATGTATAAGCGCTCTCGTAATTTACGGCATCGGCATATATCTCCGCCACCCCGCTTTGCATGGAGCTCGCGTCCGTCGCCAGCGAGATCGCGGCGTCGGTATCGCCGCGCTGCAGCGCGATCCGCGCACGGACAAATCTGCTAAAAATCCGCCCTACTTCGATGCGCTTTAGCTCGCTAAGCTCCTGCGCCCGTGCGGCGAGCTCTTCGGCGCGCGAGATCTCTTTAGCAAGCAGCGCCCGATCGGCATTTTCTAGCAATCTCCAAATTTCGCGCATAGAAGACGCGGCGGAATTTTGAGCGGAGACATTCGCGGAGACTGTGTTTTTTGGCGCGGAAATCTCGGACGGGGCGGAATTTTTGGCGGCATTGCCTGCACCGATAGAATTGGCGGTATCCTTTACGACGGCGCCGTTTACGGCACGGGTGTTTTCGGCGGGCGGCGAGACCTGCGTGCAGGCTGCAAGAAACAAGCCGAGCGCGACATAGGGTAAAATTTTCATAGGCGACCTTTGGAATTTTAGCCCGATTATAGCAAAACAAAGTTTAAATTCCGCGGCGGCGGAGCTTGCGTCTGCGCAGAGCGGCGAGCTAGCCTAGATGAAATTTTAAAATTCTACCGAGCGACGTTCGTAAGCTGCGCGAGTTTGGGTGCGGGCTTGCGTACGGCTCGATAGCGAAATTAGTAATCGTATGAGCTTTGAGGCTTTGGCGCGACCCAATGCGAACGGGGCCTGCGATAAAACAGCGCCTGAGGCTATTTTTGCATGCGCCCGCCTACGCACACTCGCGCAGATAACGGGTCTTTAAAATGGCAAGCTTGAAATTTTAAAATTTAGCGTAGCTACAGCGAGATTAAATTTAAACGCTGCGTAAGCGCAGTAAGGTTAAAATTTAGCGCTAAATTCAAAGCAATAATGCAAACGTAAGCAAGGAGCTAAAATGAACGATGCGAAACCGGATGAGCCGCTGCTAATCGTAAAAAGGGCGAGGCGTTTTTACGGACCTTTTTATGCAGTAGTTAAAATTTTGCAATTTTATCTCGCCATTGTTTTTATAATGCTTGATAAGCCTTATGCGCCTATCGTAGGCTGGGTGATGCTGATCGGTCTTTTTTATACGGCGGTTATCCCGAATTGCTTTAAATTTATTGCGTGCTACGATGATCGCATAGTCGTGAGATATTTTTTCTGGGAAAAAGTTATCATGCTTAAAGATATAAAGGAATTCACCGCATATAAAATCCCTATATCATTTAAACAAATTTTAGCCATAAGACTTAAGCCTAAAATTTATGATATATTGATTTATCTAGGCTCAATCTCTATACCGATGGACTACATAGCGAGCGATGATTTTGAAAAGCTGGAAATTCTACTAAAAGAACGCAATGTAAGATATTTCAATTTTAAAAATTTTAAATATGAATAAATTTTATCTGAGGAGCGAAAATGGGTTGCTATCGCAGTTATCAAACTATAAAAATAGGCGGGTTTTTTAATTTCGCCATAAAATTTCTTGTTGCAATATTTTTC
>NZ_CALIBB010000250.1 GCF_938045595.1 uncultured Campylobacter sp. | reverse complement strand
CTTTACCGCGTAAATGCTCTTTCGCGCGCGCTTGAAGAGGGGCTGAATCGCGCCAAAATCCCGTACAAAATGGTAGGCGGCGTGAAATTTTACGAGCGTGCCGAGATCAAGGATACGATCGCCTATCTGCGCTTGGTAAACGACGAGCACGACGACTTTTCGATGAGGCGGATCATAAACGTGCCCAAGCGCGGCATCGGCAAGGTCTCGCTGGCAAAGCTCGAGGAGCTTTCGCGCCTGCGGCTCATCAGTCTATTTGATGCCTTTAGCGAGCCTGATGCAGGGCTTAGCGCCAAGGCGGCGCAGGCTCTAGCGGAGCTTAAAAGCGGCATCGCTTCTATCTCCGCGCTAGCCGATACTATCAAAAAAATAGAGGCGCTGGAGCCCGCTTTCGGGCTAAAGGCTTACTATGCCTCGCTTCCGGACGGCGCCGATCGGGTAGCGAACATCGACGAGTTTTTGGCTATGCTAAAGGATGAGGCGAGCAATAAGCCCGATTTTGATCTGGCGGAATTTTTAAACGAGCTGAGCCTTCTTAGCGATCAAGACGCTATCATCGGCGATGCGATAAATATAATGAGCGTGCACGCGAGCAAAGGGCTTGAGTTCGAGCATCTTTTCGTAATCGGACTGGAGGAGGGCTTTTTCCCGCTTTTGGGCGACAGCAATGACATCGAAGAGGAGCGTAGGCTCGCATACGTAGCGATTACGCGCGCCAAACGCACTCTCACGCTTAGCTTTGCCGCTAGCCGCTTTTATCGCGGCAAACGCGAGAGGCTCGATGCTAGCAGGTTTATAGCCGAGGCGGGTTTGGTGGCTAAAGAGCCGTCGCGCGAGCAAAGCAGCGGCTTTAGCAAGGGCGAGCTGATTAAGCACAAACTCTTCGGTATCGGACAGATCACGGCGGTAAACGGCGATCGACTCACGATAAATTTCGGCGGAATTTCGCGCGTGATAATGTCGAATTTCGTAGAAAAGATCGGCTCTTATGAATAGATTGTTTTTGGCGGACAAGCCCGCGGGCATCGGCAGCAATAAATTTTTAAGCGCTCTTAAGCGCAAATACGGCGTGAAGAAGGCGGGCTTTAGCGGCACGCTCGATCCCTTTGCAAGCGGCGCGCTGATCGTGGCTTTCGGGCAATACGCGCGCTTTTTTAGGTTTTTAAAAAAGGAGCCAAAAGTTTACGCCGCGACGCTGTGGCTGGGCGCGCAGAGCCCAAGCGGAGATAACGAAAACATAGGGCGCGTAGAGCAAATTCCGCCGCTTTCGTGCGAGGTTTTAGACGCCGCGATGGCGCAAATGCGCGGCGAGATAAAATTTATCCCGCCCGCTTTCAGCGCCAAGAAAATTAGCGGCGTGCGCGCATATAAGCTCGCTCGCGCGGGCGAAGAGGTGAGCTTGAAAGAGAGCTCGATGCGGGTTTTTGATGCTGAAATTTTAAGCTACGCTCATCCATTCGTGAGCTTTCGCGTTGCGCTTAGCGAGGGCGGCTACGTGCGCTCTTTCGCGCAAATTTTAGCAGAAAAGCTAGGCGTTTGCGGCACGCTAAGCGCGCTTAGGCGAGAAAGCGAGGGAGTTTTTGACCTGCAAGATCCGCGCTTTGCGGACGAGGCGGCGCTAAATCCGCTCGAGTTTTTGGATCTTCAGCCGAACTTTTACGACGGCGACGCGCGCGACGTGATCTTGGGCAAGAAGCTTGCCGCAAAGGATCTGGCTAGCCGCGCGGACGGGCGCTATCTGCTTATCTGCGGCGATTTTTACTCGATCATCGAGATAGGCGCGGGCGAGGTGCGCTATCTTTGGAACGACGTTCCGATCGCAGGCGGCGCGTTTTAATCAGCGCCTCTAGCTTGCGGCGGAATTCTAATCGGGCGGCCCTGGCTTGAAATTTGAGCGGTTATAAATACGGCGTGTTTTAAATTTGCTAGCATAGCGTGCCGCCATGTGCGGCTAAATTTTATCGTGCGGAGCAGCGGACGAGCGATTGCGCTTTTTTTGTTGTGCACAGATCGCAAATTGGCCTTAAGCAGTATAAATTTCAACGTGCGGCTAGGCAGGCGACGCTCGCTCGTGAAAAGAAATAAATCCGTGAGGGTAAATTTAAACGCGGCGAAGCGGCGTTTTGATTTACTTTTTGGTGCGCGATGACGACGCGCCGCGAGATTAAAATTTCGCGATTTACAAAACGCGCAGGTTGGGGTTTATTGCGGCGCAGCAAGCAGTTTTTGTCGAATGAAATTTCGGCTTGCGGTAATGCGTAGTCTGCGCCGACGGGTTTGATTTTACAGCGGGCGGCGTACCGCTAAACTAAATTTATGACCTAGTGCGGCGTGCAGCGGTGCGGCTAGAATTTTGCTGGCTTGGAATTTTAATCGCTAAGATAGATTTGCGCCGCGGATTGAAATTCCGCCGCGTGTGTTGCGGATCTGAATTCCGCGCTTTATAAAATTTACGTATCGGGCGCCACGATCGCGGGTTAAATTCCGCGGCGTACACTTCACGGGTGCGCAGATTAAAATTTTAATCGCACTGGACAGGGCGCGTCGCAGGCTGAAATTTAACTTGCGCGCGGATTTAAAATTTTAATCGCGCTGGAAAGGTTTGTCGCGGCTAAATTTAACGCAAGCGCGCCAAAGCGCAGAAGGAGTAAAATTTTGAAAGCTTATGCAAAGATTAACGTTTTTTTAAAAGTCGTCGGCACGCGCGGCGGCTACCACGAGATCGCCTCGCGCTTCGTGCTGCGCAGGGAGCTTTTTGATGAGATAAGCTTCGAGCGCGCGAGCGGCTTTGCGCTTGAATGTGGCGCCGCGCAGATCGCGGACAATATAATTTTAAAGGCCAAGGCGGCGCTTGAGCAGGCGGGCTTTGCGCGCGAGCTTGCGGAGTTTTTCGGCTCGCACAAGATCGTGCTTAAAAAACGTATTCCGATCGGCGCGGGTCTTGGTGGCGGTAGCAGCGACGCAGCGGCGTTTTTGCGGCTTGCGAACGAGGAATTAAGCTTAAAAATTTCGCGCGAGCGGCTTACCAAAATCGCGCAAAATATCGGCGCGGACGTCGCGTTTTTTGTTAGCGGGCTTGAGGCTGCGAACGTGCGCGGTATCGGCGAGATCATCGAGCCTTTCGAGGACCAGCTACCCACGATCGAAATTTTAACGCCAGCGATCTTTTGCTCCACCGGCGCGGTTTATAATGAGTTTCGCGTAAGCTTTATGCAAAACATAAATGCCGCGCAGGCGCAAGAGATGTTGCGTTTAGGCAGCGAGCAGCTGCTGGCGCAATATGGCGGCTTTCAGCTAAACGATCTTTTCGCGCCGTGCATAAAGATATATCCGCAGATGGGCAAGTATCGCGATATGTTTCTAAGCGGCAGCGGCAGCAGCGTGTTTTTCTTAAAATAAGAATTCCAAGGCGCGCGGTTAAAATTTAAAAGCTAAATTTAAAGATAAAATTTAAAATTTGCTCGCCCGCTTTTAAATTTAAGCAAAAACGGGCTAAGCTTAGGACTAAATTTAGAAGGAAAAAGATGAAAGAACTGAGTAAAAATCGCAAGGCATTTCACGATTTTACGATACTTGAAAGCTTTGAAGCGGGCATCGTGCTAAAGGGCAGCGAGGTCAAAGCTCTGCGCGCGGGCAGAGGCAATCTCAAAGATAGCTTCTGTCGCGTGATCCGCGGCGAGCTGTTTTTGCTAAACGCGCATATCAGCTATCTTGAAAGCACAAACGCCCACTTTCGTCCCGACGAAGGGGCGGCGCGAAAGCTTTTGATGCATCGTAAGCAGATCGACAAACTGCTTGGCGCGGTTAGCAAAGAGGGTCTTACCATCGTGGTTTTGTCGCTGTATCTCAATGATAAAAACCGCGTAAAGGCGCGCATCGCTTTGGCTAGTGGCAAAAATCTGCACGACAAGCGCGAATCGCTAAAGCGTAAGGAAGCCGACCGCGAAGCGCAAAGCGCGATGAAGCGATACGACAAGCATTCATTTTAAATTCACAAAACTTTGGTTAAAATGCGGGCTTAAATTTAAACCCGAAGGAAATGCAATGAAGAAATTTTTACTATCATGTTTGGCGATTTTTGTCTTAAGTGGCTGCGGAGATGATTCGCAGAAAAAGACGGGCTCTGCTGGCGAGAATCCTGCCGCGAGCGAGAATCAGATGGCAAAAAATTCCGCTCAAGATAAAAATGGCGAGCGTATTGGTGGAGAGAGCGGCGAGGAGGTAGCTTTTACGCCGTTTAAAACGGGCGAGCGCCTTACGCTTAAAAGCGTCGTAGGCGGCGAGGTAACGATTGAGCGGACAGAAAAGGGCTTTAAGCTCGCGGACAGCGATAAAATTTTAATGTTTGATATTTTCGGTACATACTGCCAGCCATGCCGCATCGAAGCGCCGCATCTGATGGACTTTCAGTTAAAAAATTCCGCGGATTTTCTAATGGTCGGCTTGATTTATTTTGAGGACATTACCGATGCGCAGGTGATCGAAAATTTTACGAAAAAGTTTAACGCGTATTATTTTATCTCCAATTCAAAACAGAACGAGCGCATAGTAGGTCAAATTTTAAGCGACATCGGTTATCGCCACGCGCTTTCGATCCCTTTTAAGGTGGTGCTTAAAGATGGAAAATATCAAAGGCTTACTGACATTAATGAAGGCGATGAGCGGGGCAAGCCGTATTACTTAGGTATGGTCGATACCGATGTGATAAAAAGCGATATCGCCAGGATAAAAAATGGCAACTAAAACCGGCGTGCAGATTCGCACTCGCGCCAAAACAAAATCTTTCGTGCCTCGTCCGTATAAAGTAATTTTGCTAAACGACGACGTGACGACGATGGATTTCGTGGTTTATATTTTGATGGAGATTTTCGCCAAAAACTTTAACGACGCCGTAGATTTAATGATGAAAGTTCATAAGCAGGGTCGCGCGGTTTGCGGCGCGTATCCTAAAGAGATAGCCGAGTGCAAGCAACAAGCGGTTTTACAAGCGGCAAAGGCCGCAGGATTCCCTCTTAGATGTGAGATCGAAGAGGATTAAATTTAAAGGAAAGCAATGATAGGATTTTTTTTAAACAAACATTTTGAACAAGCAATCAGCGTCGCAAATGACGGCGAGGACGAATATATCACCACTTCGCACGTAGTTTATGCGATTTTTAAATACAATAAGCCCTTTCACGGGCTCATCGCCAAAGAAATTCCGGATATTAACTACCTAAATATCTTGGATAATCTGGGCGGGCTTTTGGATATGATGCCTAAATCAAGCGGTAAGGATCCGGCGCAGACGATAGAATTTAAGCAGTTCTATACTGAATTAAATAACGCTAAAGAGCCTAAAAACGAGCTTGATTTTATGCTTAAAATTTTAAATGATAAGGAAAACGACTGCACTAAAATTTTAAATCACTACGGTATCAATGCCGCGATTTTTGAGCTCATCGTGCGAAAGTACAAATCCGCTTTCGATCACCGTGATGAGGTCGTTTCTCGCGACGAAGCCGCAGCGATTAAGCTAAACTCATACGATATAGACGATATCACGCATGCGATGAATTATGACGAAAGCCGCAGGCAGTGGCAGAATACGGAATTTGAGCCTGCGTTTGAGGGTGAAAAGGACGCCATAAACGAGCGCGATATTAAAAAGGACTCGCCTAGCTCACTTTATACAGCGAATCTCAATAAAATTGCGCTTGAA
>NZ_CALIBB010000249.1 GCF_938045595.1 uncultured Campylobacter sp. | reverse complement strand
CGGTTAAATTTTGCGCAGCGGAGTAGCTTTTTGCGGCGCGATTAAATTTTGCCGGCATAAAACTAAGGCGCGGCTTTAGAGCTTATCTGAAATTTTTGGCGCCGCACCGCTAAATTTTACGCGCCGCGCCGAGTGAAATTTAAGCGCTGCGAGAACCAAAAATTTAAATGTTTCGGCGATTTAAAATTGGCTAGCGCGAGATATAAAATTTAGCGATGCAAAGAGGTTTTGGTGCTAGGCAGAAAACTTTGAGCGTCGCTAAAGCTTATCTCAAATTTAAAAAGGTCGGGGCGATGAATGCGGAACAAAGGTATAAATTTAACGCAGCGGCGAGGTGTGCTAGCCTTGCGGGCGGCGCCTAAAGGATCGTAATGAAATTTCGCAAACTTAAATTCAAAATCCTAGCCGCGGCACTACTTTTCTGCGCCGCATTTATCCGTATCGTGCCAGATTACTCCACTTCGCAAGGCTCCTGTGTAGTTACTATTTTTAGCTATTACAAATATCAAAAGGGATATTGTCTAAAAGAGAATAGAATTCTGAGTAACGAAGAGTTGCTTCAAAATGCGGCTACAAATTATTTTAAAAGATATCACGACTATGAAATTTTGCGAAATACCATTATCGATGAGCACGATATAAAAAATTTCGGCCATAGTTTTTATACGGCGCGCATCTCCAAGCTCTATCTAATCGGCGATTTTAATGAAGAAAACTGGTTTGATTTTTTAGTTGAAAATACCGATAGAAAGAGTTTTGATTATGAGATAAAAGACAAGACGCAAATAGATATCTCCGATCTATCCAAATACTTTGTGTATAAGGATGAAATTTTAGGCTTTAAAAAGCCTATCATCTTATCCGAAGAGAAAAATCCATTTCATAACGGAAAAATGTTTTTAGAAAAATCATTTTTAATAAAAGAGAATCAATTTTTTGTGAATTATGCCAGACCTGATTATATAAGTTGGTATATTGAGCTTAACAATAAAGAAGATTTAACAAAAATCAAAAGCAAAGAAAATTTAATACGAATAAAAAACGGATATGAGAACTTAGAAAGCCTTAACGAAGTCTTGGCTTATACCCATATGAAAAATCTGCGACGTAAATTCTCATACGATAATTGCGGAAATATAGATTTTAATATCAAAGCCCCGGCGGAACAGGAGCTGGATATGTGGATTCACGGCGGATAAAGTTAGTCGAAATTTTATCTTAACGAATGTAACCGAAAAAGGATAAGAGATGAGCAAAAAAGAAACTGATCTAAGATTAGACTTAGAGGGTAATTACGGAGCCGATATATTGAGTTATTATTTGTGGGGGAAGAAAACTCCTCCTGGTCCGAAAGAATTAGCCTCTAACGAATGGATGGATAGAAAAGAAATGATATGAAATTCTACAGGTCTATTAAATTTAAAGCCCTAGCAGGCACGCTACTTCTTATAATAATACTCTGCGCCGCATTCATCCGCATCATCCCCGATTATTCCACTTCACGAGGCTTCGCCGTAGTTTCTACTTCCGACTACGACAAATACAAGCAGGGCTATTGCCTCAAAGAAAACAGAATTTTGCCAAAAGAGGAGCTGTATAAAAGAGCGATTTTGGATTTTTTTGAAAAAGGCAAAATAATTCTTTATACTGTGAGGAGTAACGATTGTAAAAAATTTAAGGGCATCAACGAATGTAGAGATATCTATAATAAAATGCTGAATTATTATGCTGCTTATGGGTATGGCAATAAAATAACGTATGATAAAGTATTGGAAATAAACCGAGATAGAAATATATCTTATAATAAATCAAGATATATCTATTTTGAATTACTCAATTTAAAGCCTATTGTTTTGACGCAGGAGTTTATAAGCGTAAATTTAGATAAAAATAGCGCGGGATTTACTACTCCGATAATTCAATTGGTAGGCGAGCATGAGTATTATCTATATAATGGAGATGGCATAATTCTAAATAGAAATAAATTGGCTTTTACCTACATCTATCTTTTTGATAACGAAAAATTTATGGAGCAAATAAATAAAGAATTAAGTTGGTATGAGAACCATAAATCAGATCTTAAACAAAATATTAGTTATTTAGAATTTGATAACTGTGGCACTACGAAAACCAATATAGACAAAAGTGTTGAGAGTATGATAAAAGAATTGGCAAATATGCCCTGATAAAATGTCAAGGAGTGCACAAGATATAGTGAGTGCGGAGCAAAGGTATAAATTTCACAGGACGGCGAGATATTTGCTGGCGGTGCCGATGGTTTTCTTGCTTGATTGGTGGGCGGCGGCATTGATTTTGGCGGTTTTGCCTTTTGATGGCGCGCTAAGGATTGCCGTTTTTGCGGCAACATTTGCGATTTTAGCTTGCGCGCTGTTTTGGTATTTGTTCAAAAGGTATAAAAATTTTAAGCCAAGCAAGCTATTTGTAAAAAATCCAAATCTCAGTTTGCTACTTTTTTCGGTAGAGAATTTATCGCTCGGCGCTTTTTACGGCGACTTTTTGGCGTGTTTGGCGGCGTAGTATTTTTGGGGGCGAGCAGGCTGCCAGCTGGAACGCGGCCTTTGCATTTGCGTTCGCGCCTATTTGCCTGATCGTTTTCGTGATCTCGTATGTGTTTAACGAAAAGAAAGCTAAACTTATGCGCCTTTCGCGCCCGCTAAATTTTATCTCTCGCGCAGCACGGGTTTGGGCGCGGATTTAACGCGTACGAGCTGGGTGCTATTTAAAATTTAGCTTATCCCGCTTGCTTTAAAATTTTAAAATTCTATCGTCGCAAAAGCTCCGCCGCGAGCGCTAAATTTTATCTCTCGCGCGACACGGGCTTGGACACGGAATTTAGCCCGCGCTTAAGAGCGTGAAATTTCGCTGCGGACAAAATTTTGCGAACGGATAAAATTCTCGCTAGCCGCCGCGCTTTGACATTTATGCAGAACACGCTTATGTCGCTGCGACATTTGCAAAATTTCAAAACAGCGCGAAGCTCGCCTTTGCAAACGGCGATTGCGCTGCGGGCTTATCTGTACAGGCGACGAAGCCTTCGGCAGGCTAAAGACGAGACTTTTATCTTAGCCGCAAAGCAAATCTAAGCTTCAGTAGAGAAAATACGAGCGGCAAATGCAGAAGCAAATACCGATCGGGCGGGCGCGCCTGCCCCAAATCTAGCCCTTTAGCTTCATCATTTTTTCTAAAATTTCATAGACTAGATCAAACTTCGTAAAGCCATCTCTATCCAAAAAATGCCCGCCTTTTTGCACCTCGTAAAACTTAGCATCGATCTGCCCCGCTAACTCGCGGCTAAAGCTAAACGGCACGATATAATCGTCCTTCGCAGCGATTACCGCGCGCTGTTTTGCGGCGGCTTTTATGCGCTCAAAATCAAAGCCTTTATCCA
>NZ_CALIBB010000248.1 GCF_938045595.1 uncultured Campylobacter sp. | reverse complement strand
CTGTTCCGATTTTATTCAGTAATATAGTCCACTGGATATACTTATCAAGAAATAAAAGCTAAATTTTATGAAATCGCGGACGAATAAAATTCCGCACTAATAACTTTCAGGATCATTTTACGAGCGCAAAGCGAGCGGGCGATTAAATTTAAACGCTCCGGCAATTAGAGCCTTTTTGCGCGGAATTTAAGCGACCAAACTACGATTAAATTTAAACCGCAAGCGACCGCTTTTAAATTTTAAATTTCACTAAATTTTAAAATTTTACTCTCGCCACGTAAGGCGAAAGGTCGTTATCTCGCCCGGCACGCTGTCGTAGGAGATAGAAAAGGAGTATTTTTTGCAGACCTCGCTTACGATGCTAAGCCCGATTCCAAAGCCGCCCTCGCTTGAGTTAAAGCGCGCAAAGCGCCTGAAAATTTCGTCGCCCTTTTTCCTATCGATCCCCTCGCCGCTATTTGAGATCGCTAGCTCGCCGTGCCTTAGCCGCACATCCACGTAGCCGCCTGCATCGGCGTATTTTACGGCGTTGCTTAGCAGATTGTCGATCAGGCGCGAAATTTCATAAATATTTGCGTTCATGCTCGCATCCGAAAGATCGGTTTTAAGGCTTAGTCTGCGTTTTTGAATAAACGGCGCGAAGTATTCGCAGCGCGAAGCGACTAGGCTTTTTAGATCGATCGAGCTAATCTCGCCCTCCTTATTCATACCGAAGGTTAAAAACACGAGATCCTCGTAGATGCGCGAAAGCGTCTTGGCGGCAAGGTCGATATTAGCGACGCGCTTGGCGTTGTATTCCCCAAGCTCTGCGTGCCGCATCGTCTCGACGCTCATGGAGATGATGCTAAGAGGAGTGTTGATCTCGTGGGTGCTATCCTTGATGAAGCGATTTAGCGTATCGATCTTATCGTAAAGCGGCTTGGTGCCTAGCCGCACCAGATAAAACGCCACGGCTAATATCACACCCAAAAGCGCTATCATCATCGCTGCGGTTTTGATACGAAGCGTTAAAATTTCGCCCTGCACGCTACTTCCAAGCAGAATGATTTTAGCCTTGGAAAAGGCGTTTCGCTCCTCCATATTTTGCAGATTCTCATAAATTCCTAGCCTTCCGCCACTTATAAATTCCGCCTTTAGCTTCGCTTTATCAAGTGCGCCAAGCTCACCGCTGCAGCCGTAAATTTCATCAGAGTTTGGCTTAAATATGCACGCACTCACGCCCTTTTCGCGCTCAAAGTCCGCTAGTGATTCCAGCCCGTCCATGCTCGCTTTCATATAGATCATCATTTTGATCTCTTTTAGCTCTTTTATCCTGTGCGAAAGTAGCGCGGCTTCGTTCATCCTGTAATTTATCTTGAAAAAATATCCTAAAAACAACGCACTTGAAATGAGATATAAAGATAGAATTTTAAGCGTTAAAGCGGTCTTTTCAGACATACAGATACCCTGCATTGCGGCGATTTATGATATGCTCTTCGCCTAGGACGCGGCGCAAATTTTTGATATAAGTTCGCAGCGCTTCCTCGCTCGGAGTTTCGTCAAAAGCGTAGATCGCGGAGAAAATTTCATCCTTGCTCAAAAGCCTGTTTTTATTTTGTAAAAAAAGCGCCAGCAGCTCGCGCTCTTTGTTTGAAAGCGCGACGGGCACGCCCGATCTGCGTAGCTCTTTGCTTGCAAAGTAAAATTTAAACTCGTCGTCAATAGTTACAAAATCATCAAAATTATGGCTGAAGTTTCGCTTTATGAGCGAATTAACGCGCAGCAGCAGCTCTTTTAATTCATACGGTTTTTTGAGATAATCGTCGCAGCCGCTTTTAAAACCGACCTCAAGGTCATCGAGCGTATTTAGCGACGTAGCAAATATCGCAGGAGTGTGATCGCCGTTCTTGCGTAGCTCTTTTAAAAGTGAGAATCCGTCGCCTTTGGGGATTTTTACGTCAAAGATAAAAAGATCAAATTTTTGCTCATAAGCAAGATCTGCAGCGCTTTGAGCGTCGCTGCAAACGCACACATCAAAGTCTGCATTTCTTAAATATTCGCCGATGAGATCGCAAAGGGTCTCATCGTCCTCTACGAGTAAAATTTTACTCACTACATCTCTTTTTTAATCTCTTTTTTCATCTCTTTTTTTGCATGAGAGCCCTTTTTAACGGCATCTTTTTTCATACCATGCGTCTCGTGCTTCATATGTTTCATCTCAGCTTTCACCTCTTTCGCACCATTATGCATTGATGTATTGGCGTCCTTCATCTCATCTTTCATGCCCATATCGGCAGCTACGGCAAAAGTGCCAGCAAATAGCGCACTAAGCGCAAACAAAGTAAGTTTTTTCATTACGTACTCCTTAAAAGAAATTAGCGGAATTATACTTCCGTAAAAGTGAAGCAAGTGTGAAATTCCGAAAAAATTCAAATTTAAATTTAAACGCCTGTAATTTCAAACGCGGAGCGGCTTAAATGCGCTCGGTCGGTCGCGATCCCTGAAATTTAAATCGCCTCGCTATGGCTAGTCGAATTCTAAACGCGAATCAAAGCTAGCCAGAGCGCACGCCAACAGCGCATCGCCGAGCTTACTTTACCGCGGCGAGATAAAAATTTAAACCGCCGGCGAAACTGATTAAATTTATAATGCCACGGCTCGGTCATTAAATTTAAAACGCCGCGCGAGTCTTTAAATTTGCGGCATCGCGCGAGCTTTTAAATTCGCCATGCCGCGTAAGCCCTTAAATTTAGTGCGGCGCGTGAATTTTTAAATCCACTAACCACGGCGGTTAATAATTCTAAATCGCCCTTCGCCGCAGGCATTGCTACCGATGAAATTTAAAGCGCAAATTTTAAATTTTAAAGTTGCTACTACATCAAAGCGAAATTCTGCGCTTTGAAATTCCACACACGACGAAACAATTTAAAATTTCATGCTTCAACGCGCCGCGCAGAGATATAAAATTAAAATTTCACGCCTTAAACGCCAAAATGAAATTTTCATACCGAACCGCCCATCCGCGTCTCAGTACTACCCGCGCGACGAAATTTAATGCGCGTAATGCAAGTGCGGCGGATTTTAACGCCCGCGCGCATCGCTCATGCTCTTCGGCTCCGCCCGTAAATTTTATCCGACGCAAGCGCGCAAAAAAGTAAAATTTAACGGCTGCGAAAGGCGACCATACCGCGCCACTCGATGCAGCTGGCGCTATAAAAGATCGAAAATTTAACGCCTACGAAAGAGCGTGATCTTTGATCTCATCCTGCGATACGATCTCGTAGATTACGCCCGCGTTTTTGATAAACTCCTCCACGCGCGCGACGTGTGCGGGCTCTACGTTGATCACGAGGCTTCCGACGACGTTTTTATCGAGGCGCTCGAGCTTGCCCCAGACGATGTTAAAATTTATCTCCAAAGCGCGCGCCATATGCGTGATCACGCTGTCAAACGCAACCGCGGGCGGGAAAAAGAGCCTGATATTCACGCCGCTTGCGGGCAGCACCTCCTCCTCGCCTAAAAACTCCTTCATATTCTCATCCGGGTGCAGAAACAGCGAGACGATATCGCCCGAGTTGCTCACGCGCCCGCCCTTAAGCAGGATCGCTCGCTGCGCGATGCCCTTTACGACCTCCATCTCGTGCGTGACGAGCACGATCGTAATGCCTAGCTCGCGATTGATGCGGCGCAGAAGCGATAAAATTTGCGCGGTGGTGTTGGGATCAAGCGCCGAGGTCGCCTCGTCGGAAAGCAAAATTTTAGGGCTTAATGCAAGCGCACGCGCAATCGCCACGCGCTGCTTCTGTCCGCCGCTAAGCTCGCTAGGATAGGCATTTGCTTTATCTGCAAGCCCCACGAGCTCCAAAAGCTCGGCAACGCGGCGCTTCGTGTGATCCTCGGGATGGCCCCAAAATGCTAACGGCGTGGCGACGTTTTGCGCGACGCTGCGGCGGCTCATTAGCGCGAAGTGCTGAAAAATCATACCGATATTTTTGCGCAGCTCGCGGATCTGAGCGGCGTTTAGCTCTCTTACCTCCCTGCCCTCTACTTTGAGGCTTCCTTCTTGATAGTCCTCAAGGCCGTTTACGCAGCGCAGCAGTGTGCTTTTACCC
>NZ_CALIBB010000247.1 GCF_938045595.1 uncultured Campylobacter sp. | reverse complement strand
CCACAGGGCTCGTGACGGAGGTTTTTAGCCCCGCGAGTTTTGAGCTTTTAAAGGGCAATATCGCGATCGGCCACAATCGCTACGGTACCGCGGGCGCAGATAGCCTAAAGGACGCGCAGCCGGTAGTCGGCAACTACGCTCTGGGAGAGATATCGATCGTTCATAACGGAAATTTGATCAATAAAGACGAAATTCGCCGCAAGCTCGTAAGCGAAGGGGCGATCTTTCAGTCCGGCATGGACACCGAAAATATCCTGCACCTCATCGCCCGTAGCAAGCAGGAGCATCTAAAAGACCGTATCATCGAGGCGCTACAGCAGTGCGTGGGCGCGTATTCGCTTCTGATTTTAAGCCGCTCGAAGATGTTTGCCGTGCGCGATCGCTACGGCGTGCGTCCGCTTAGTATCGGTAGGCTCAAAGACGGCGGCTACATCGTCGCGAGCGAAACCTGCGCGTTTGATCTCGTAGGAGCCGAGTTCATCCGCGACGTAAAGCCCGGCGAGATGGTGATCTTCGAAGAGGGCAAGGATGAGTTCAGCTCGGTTCAAATTTTAAAAGCTGCGGAGGCTAGAATTTGCGCGTTTGAATACATCTACTTTGCGCGCCCAGACAGCGTCGTAGAGGGCAAAAACGTATATGAAGTCAGAAAAAAACTGGGCGCGGCGCTTGCGCGAAAATGTAAAGAGCTAAAAGCCGATTTCGTCGTGCCCGTGCCCGATAGCGGCGTGCCGGCGGCGCTTGGTTTCGCGCAAGAGAGCAAGCTGCCCTTCGAGATGGCGATCGTGCGCAACCACTACATCGGCCGCACCTTCATCGAGCCGACGCAAGAGGTGCGAAATTTAAAGGTCAAACTCAAACTAAACCCGATCGGCGCGGCACTGCACGGCAAAAGCGTCGTCGTCGTGGACGATAGCATCGTACGCGGTACTACGAGCAAAAAGATCGTCGAGCTTCTGCGCCACGCGGGCGCGGCGCGCGTGCATATGTGCATCGCAAGCCCGGAGCTGAAGTATCCCGAGCGCTACGGCATCGATACACCGAGCGTGCGTGAGCTGATCGCTGCAAATATGAGCACGGATGAAATTTGCAAATTTATAGGCGCCGACAGCCTCACGTTTCTTAGCGTACCGGAGCTCGTAGAGGCGCTTGGGGGCGAGCGCAAATACTCGCTCGTAAGCTTCGACGGCGATTATTTCATCAAAGACTAACGAATTTAAAGGAACAGATTATGACAGAATTCAAGATTAAGCGCGTCTATGAGAGCGCGGAGAAAGAGGATGGATTTCGCGTACTATGCGATAGGCTATGGCCGCGTGGTATAAAAAAAGACGCGCTGGAGCTTGATATGTGGGCAAAGGACATAACGCCTAGCACCGAAATACGCAAGCTTTTCGCGCATAAGCCTGAGAATTTCGCCCATTTTAAGGAGCTTTACTTAGCTGAGCTTGAGCAAAATCCCGCCGTAGCTGAATTTTTGAAAAAGGTTAAAAACGAGCCAGTCGTCACGTTGCTATACGCTGCAAAGGACGAGCACTGCAACCACGCGATGATTCTGCGTGATTTTCTGCAAAACAAGGTGCGCTGAAATTTTGCGCTCAAAGCGCACCGCTCGCCATAATTTTAAAGCAAATGTAAAATCGCCTCGCTCGCCAATTCACTCGTAAAACCGATGTGCGAGGCGCAAAATTCAGCGAACAAGGCTTAAGCGGAGCGCTATTAAAGCCTTGCCAGGCGTAATTTGAGATAAATTTTCATCCGGATGTACACTTCGCAGATGCGCAAAACAAACGCTAAATTTTGCGTCAGAGCTCTAAAAAGCGCAGAATTTTATAAAAAGCAAATAAAATTTCAAGGAAAATAACTCGATTTAATATATGCAAATTTAGAATTTCATCTATTTTTTAACGCTATTTTTCATAATGCAAGCTAGGAATTTAAAAAGTGGGCTTAATATAAATTCGCAACAAATCAAATTAATTTCTTACATCCGGCATTTTTAAATTTCATTTAAGGATTTGCCGCTAACATTGCTCGTAATTTTTCACAAGGAGAAACTATGGCAATAAGTGCTAGAAATCAGCTTCACGTCGTAATCAGCGACGTAAAAATAGGTGCGGTAAATTCGCTAATCACAGCTAAAACCAGAGGCGGCGACGTGCTAAAAGCGACCGTTACGGTCGATTCTGAAAAAACTTTGGATTTAAAAGCAGGCAAAGAGGCGGTATTTTTATTTAAAGCCCCGAATGTCATCATTTCAAAGGGAGAAAATGATCTTCGTCTAAGTGCTGCAAATCAACTAAAAGGCAAAATCACCGCCGTTAAAGAGGGCGCAATCAATGCTGAAATCGATGTCAGAACCGCAGGCGGCGAAAATTTAAGCGCGATCGTCACAAACAGCTCCGTTAAAAATTTGGCGCTAGCAGTCGGCGACGAAGTAACCGCGATCATAAAAGCTACTCAAATCATCGTCGGCGTAAAATAATCAGGCGTAACGGTGCGTGCGACAGCGATGCGCGCGCTTTAAACATCACAAAATCAAGGAGCAAAATTTTATAAATTCTGCTCCTTCTTCAAAAATCTCTTTTGATAAATCAAATTTCGTAGCAGCCCAAATAACGCTATAAGCGGTCTTTTCTCTCATGCGCGCAGCTACACCCTGCGCGACATCCAGCCCCAATCACACCAAGAGCGGTCTTACCCTATTTTACCTTTTACCGCAGTGCACGTTTCGCGCAGGCTTTGCATCTATGCAGCACGCAAGCCCACTCACGCGAGATATTTATGAAACGCAGACCCCTCCTCTTCACTCTGCCTACTCGCTTATAGCAATGTGCTTTCATATTTTACGCGCTTGCTACGGCGCCACTTTGCTCGGTAATTACCAATCACCACACTTTTACAGCGGAAGGCTCGGCATATCTTTTCGCGGCGGCGATGCGATATTTTGCAGAATACTACACGATGCGGTAAATTTTAAAATTTAAACTCTCCAAGCGCGACAGAGACCGCTTCACAAAACCCAGACCCGATCCAAAGATCACGACACACACTTCATTACCCCTACTTTGCCACTTGCTGCGAAATTTAACCATTCTTGCGCAAATAAACACGATGAGTTTTACGCCGATGACTTCGAGCCGAACGCCCATTTGTGCCTCCATAGATGACAACATTAGCTAGCCGATGCGCGCCGTTTAAACACGCTTGTACCTTATAAGCAATCAACACCGGCCACAACGAGTGCACGCACGTATTAGTCGTAGCCATCCATGCGTGTTTCGATCCACTTTGAGCTTTTGCCGATCGGTTCGTTAAAAGCGGCAGTTTCGCGGCTAAAATTCGCCCTCGTAAAATTTCGGCTCATCGCCGCGAGTAGCGGGCATTTGCTTTGCTAAATTTGATACTCGCTAGAGCTCAACTCGCCTCGTAAAAGTTTGCCAAAGCGTGCGGCTGCGGCATCTACGGCATCGTCGCTAAACTCGCCGGGCTCAAATCCGCCGCTGATAAATGGTACGGCAAAGTCCATCCCGCAGTAGTTTGCCGCGATCTTAAGCGGCGTTAAAATTTCATCCATGCTATAGCCGATCGCACCCTGTTTGGAGTACTCGCTAAGCGGCGTACTAGCGCTTAGCGCGAGCTGCAGGACCTTGCCCCTAAGCGCGCCAGAGCCCACCAGTTCGTGCGAAAAAACGGCGTCGAGATAGGCTTTTAGCATAGGCGGCACGTTTAGCCAGTACAGCGGGTACAAAAACACGATACGATCCGCGCCGCGTAGCGCTTCTTGCTCGGCGCGAGCGTCGATGCGCGCAACGTCCGAGCCGTAAAACCCCTCTAAATGGCGTACCTCTACGCCGGCGGCGCCCTTTGCGACCTGCGATAGGGCTTTGTTTACGCGCGAGGCGGCGAAATTCGGATGCGATAAGATCACGAGCGTTTTCATGTTGTCTCCTTCGTTAAAATTTTGAAAAATTATATCACCAAAAGGCTAAAAGTAGATTAAGAGGGCTTGCGAAAGCGAGGCGTTTTTTGCTCGCGAGGGAGCAGAAATTTGCGGGATCAGACCCTGCTCGCGCGGTAATCGTAGCGATTAAATTTTAAAACGGCGATAATATCTCGCTTAGCGGCGCCGCGTATCAGGCCGGTATGCCAAGCGGTAGCCTGCGCGAGCCTAAATAAAACCGACGAGAGGCTTTGCGAGCGACTAAATACACCGACCGTCACGCTCGCTCGCGAGCTAAGAAACGTCGCAAAGCGCAGCTTCACCACGAGCGCGTCGGCTGCCGCGCCACCTAAAAACAGCTCGCACAAGATAAATTTGACCGCCAAAACTGCAAACAACGCCGCCCAAAACGCCCGCCTTCGCTGCAAGCTATACACAAAACAGACAAAGCCCTTATTTGCGATATTGTAGTCCATTATTTCACCAACAATTCTTTGAGCGCTTCGGTCATAGCATCCACTGAGCCGAGCGCCTGCACGTTTAGCAGATACTTACCGCCGACGACGAACGCCGGCATGCCCTACAGCACCGCCGCGTCGTAGCTCTCGTCTCATGTTTTTAGGATCTCTTGCGCACGCGCAGAGGCTAGAGCCTTGTCGTAGTCCGCGTCGCTCACGCCGGCTGCGCCAAGAGCCGCCGCGATAAATCTCCCGCTCGCTCGCAGGCTAAAAGGCGCCGCCAAAGCGCAATTGTGCCCGTCGCGCCATAGCTCTGCGGCAAAATACGTCGTCGCGCCGTCGCAATGCGCACTATCGCACGCTAAAAGTGTTTTCACTCCGCAGCAAAGCTATCGCCGATACACGGGTTATCTACCGGCTATCGCGCGCCAAAAACGCTTTCACGCCCGCGTCGCAAAGCAAACTCCTGCGCTCGCTTAAAATTCTAAAATTTGTCTGGCGATGAGGCTTTGTCCGCCCTCCTCTTTTACACTGCAAAGCATTAAATTTCGCTGCTCAAAAAAGGCTTCCAGCCGCTCGCCTTCGCTAAGAAGGGTCTCGCTTACGATCCGCCCGATGCTCGGCAAAAAGCGCCAAACGCCGTTTTCGCTCTGCAAAAGCAGCGACTTTTCGTCCACACTAAGGCGTATCTGCTTAAATTTAACTCCCGTATCCCACTCTTTCCGCGCTCCGTCCGCGCCGAGCATTAAAATTTTACCAGATAAAATCATCCGAGCGCCCTCTCCGTGCCCGTCGCAAATTTTAGCGGGGACGTAAATTGCGGGGTGAAAGTACCAATTTCCCGCATTATCAAGCTGCGCGGCGTCAAAGGTACCGACCTCAAAGAGTACCTCGACCCTACCTTTTGCGACATCGTATCGCTGCACGCAGCCCCGCACCGGCGATGCGATGAGATAGCGCTCGCCGCTGCCGCGCAGTAGCAGGCGACAGCCCTCATCCTTTAGTCGCTTTTTGCTCACGCCGCCCTGCGCGTAGTTAAAGACCGCAACGCTGCCGCCCGAACGGTTTAGCAAAACAAGCGTGCCCTGCTCATCCCCCGCGACGAAGTCGGAGTATTTGGGCACGCCTTTTTCGTATTTTTCATCTATCTGTAGCGAGCCCCTGTGCAGGCGGTAAATTTTGTTATCGGTCACGGCGAAAATATGCTGCGCGTCCGCGCTAAAATGCATGCAGCGCACGGCGTTTCGAAGCAGCGCGTTAGCCGTTTCCTCGCCCGTAGCAAAGCTCATGCGGCGCAGGCGCATAGAGGCGTATGCGCTGCCCCAACCGTCCGCGACGTAAAATACGTCCGCGCAGAACGGATCCTGCGTAGGCGCGATGGCGTCAAATATGCCGTTTTTAAGTCGCTTCCGCCATAAAATTTCGGTCCTGAGTTCTAGCCGTGCCATTTTTCTCCTTTGCGCGCACCGAGCGTAAATTTTATAAATCTGTTCGCCGCGGGCGAGTTTTAAATTTAGCTCGCGCAAAATTATATCACGAGCCGCTAAATTTAAGCCTCTTCGCGCAGCTCGTTTCACATGCAGCTGCCGCGCGGGGCAAAATTTCATCCAAGCAAGGATAAATTTATGAAAAAAGATTAAAATTTAGCCGCGATTTGGGCTACGAGCCCGAAAATTTCAAAAAAGGACACGATATGCAGAGAAAAACACAGATCGAAGGCGAGTTTAGCGCAGAGGATCGCGAGCGCAAAATCACGCTGCAAGCAGGAGACGTAGCGCCCGCCTTTACGCTGCAAAACGCCGACGGCGCGAGCGTCGCGCTAAAGGACTTTGCGGGAAAAAAGGTCGCGCTGT
Organism: uncultured Campylobacter sp.; assembly: GCF_938045595.1. Taxonomy (GTDB): domain Bacteria; phylum Campylobacterota; class Campylobacteria; order Campylobacterales; family Campylobacteraceae; genus Campylobacter_B. Next base: position 11,390 of record NZ_CALIBB010000247.1, on the reverse strand, counting down.
ATTTTTACCCCAAGGATAACACCCCCGGCTGCACGACCGAAGCGTGCGAATTTAGCGCCGCGTACGATGATTTCATCGCCGCAGACTGCGTGATCGTCGGCATCAGCCCCGACAGCGCCAAATCCCACGCGGACTTCATCGCCAAGCAGAGCCTAAAGCACATCCTGCTGAGCGATCCGCAGCACGAGGTAGCCAAGCTATACGGCGCGTGGCAGGTGCGCAAAAACTACGGGCGCGAGTATCTGGGCATCGTGCGCTCGACCTTTCTGATCGGTGCGGACGGCAAAATTTTAAAGGTCTATAAAAGCGTCAAGGCAAAGGATCACGCCGCAAAGGTGCTCGCGGATCTGCTAGCTGCGGGGAAGTAAAGCGCTAAGTGGTATTTTGAAGCAGAACTCCGGCGCATTTGGGCGCTAAGCTTTAATTATGAAATTTATGCGCTGAAATTTGCTACGGAATTTCGGCGTCAAATTTAAGCGCCGAAGCTTCGGCATTAAAATTTCGCTTTGAAATTTTGCCTTAGAATTCTGCCGCTCATTTGAAAATAAAATTTCAAAGCGGGGCTATATCTGCGATTTTGGCGGCAAATTTTATCGCCCCAAACCAAAATTTTAAAGGAAAAATATGAAAAGCTTAATCATTCTAGCTCACCCCGACATCGAAAATTCGCTCATAAACAAGCGGTTTTTAAAAGAGGCTGCCGCGCAAAATTTTGCCGTGCGCGACCTAGCACGCGAGTATCCTAGTGGCGAGATAGACGGCGAGCGCGAACGCGCGATAATCAAAGCCCACGACGCGCTGGTGCTGCAATTTCCGCTGCACAATTTCTCCTCGCCCGCGATTTTAAAAAGCTGGATCGATGCGACGATGACGTATGGATTTGCCTACGGGCGCACGAGCGAGGGTATGCGCGGGCGTGCCGTGGCGCTGGCGGTGAGCGCGGGCATCAAGCGCGCCGACTACGCGCCTAGCGGGCGATATCATTTCACGATGGAGCAGATTTTAGCGCCGTTTGAGCTGGCATTCCGCTACTATTTTCACGCCGATTGGCGCGGATTTTTCGCGTTTTACGGCGCCGAGGAGACGCCGGGCATGGATTACGAAAGTAGTGTCACGCAGATAGAAAAAGGCGCGGCGGAATACGCGGAATTTTTAAGAAATTTAGGCGCAAAGAGCGCGGATAAAAAATTTTAAATTAAAACAAGCATTTTGAATGTAGCGGGTCTACTCGCATATATCTTGATAAAAATTTAGACTAAAAGGCAGGCTCTCGTTTTAGAGCTAAATTTTAAAATTTAAGTCGCAACACATTAAATTTACTCTATTATAGCAGTTAAATCTTTAAACTGCGAGGTATAGACATGAGTGAAATTTCTTTCTATTTTGAGGAAGGTGATTTCGTGTTAAAAGCCAGTAGAGTTGTTAAAGCCGAAAAGAGCGGCACGCTTGTCTTTCGAAACAAAATGAACTCTGTGTTGTTCCCGGTTAATTTCACGGCTAGGGATTATGATATTTTCTTTACGATCTGCTGGTATGCAAAGCAGATGGGCTATGTTGAAAATGCCAAATTTATTGAAATGCCTTACTCTGAAATTTGTAGATTTATGCCGTCCGGCCTGAATAAAACCAGATTTAACGATGAAGTAAAGAATTTTAGAGCCAAAGTTCTAGGGCAAGACGGCGCTGCCATCTATAGGAGCGTCGAAATTACCGAAGATGATGAAATAACTACCGTAGGCGTATTTTTTACGGATATTCGAATTTTTAGAAATAAGCAATCATTAAGTTTTAGATTAAACCCGGTTGCTCTTGAGATTTTATTCAGTACCCTTAAATTTATGAAAATAGATTTAAACAACTTTGTTGCGATTAAGGGCAAATTTGCCAAGACTTTATATCGACTCCTGCATCAATACGAAAACGTAAAAGCCGATAAAGACGGCTTTAAGTGTGTAAATTTTAATAGAGACGACTTTGAAAGATTTATGAGCGCGCCGGCCAAATATAACGCTTCCGATTTGGATCGCTTTGTAATTAATCCGTCTATAAACGAATTAAATGAAAGTTATTTCAAAAAACTTCTTTTTGAGAAAAGAATAGCTGACGGCAATAAAAAAGCGGTGGTCGGCTACTCGTTCAAATTTATTTTGAATGAAAAAACGGAAAGAATAGGGGCTTAAAACTGCGCCTCTTGTCGCTTTGGGTGCATAACCCTATCGCTTTGATCCTCATCGTCGCTTACAGGGCTTCTATGGACTTAAAATTATCTTAAAGCAACGCATTCCCGGTACAAATAAATTGCCGGGTTCTGCGCTATCCTCTTATTCTCATAGCGATGTATTCGTCCGTATCTAAGTCGTAGTTGTTCGCTTCGGCTTTAAACTGCATCAGTTCGTCAAAGGTAAAAATATCCTTTAGCTCGTATGTGGCTAAAATTTTAACGTCTGAATACGTCAGGATGCTTACTTCTAGGCTCTCTGCGATCTGCCTTATTTTCTCTTTCTTGGAATCACTTACGAATACGATATAATTTTTTATATGCTGCACGTCCTTTGGATCGTTTGGCTGCGGCGCCTCGATAAGCCCCATTTTGAACCGCACAAACTCGCTCATGCTGGTGTTGAACCATTTGGCCTGATCATAAATTGTTATCAGCACATCGTCTTTTATATGCGGTATCGGCGTCGTTAGGGCGAGCTCTATAAATTTGGCCAGCGTATACGTCGGATATTTTTTTCGTATTTTTACGGCCAGTTCCTTTGAGAATTTCGTCCCTATCGCCACTTTGCTCTTTTTTGCCGGCGCTTCTTTTTGCGTGTCCGCCCCAGCTATAAATTCCTCTAGCTTGTCCGTAGAGTTGCTTGCTCTTTTAAAGTCCATTTTCTTCCCTTTTATTTTTTAAAATTCTAATCTCTTAATATTAATAAAAAATAAAATATTAAAAATTAAAATAGCATTATTTTTAATTTTTCGCAAAACTAAAAATAATAAATTTCCTAAATTTATACTAAAAAAGCGATAAAAATTATAAATTTATCGCCTTACGATATTTGTTTTCTTATCTCGTCTACTATCAGTCGCCGTCTTTATCTAAAAATTCAAACTGCTTCATAAAGGCATCGGCGCTCTCTACGATCCTCATGGTGGCGCGAATGCCGCAGCGCTCGCACGGCAATGTTTCAAGCGCTTTTGTCAAACCGCTACTTTTTATGATGAAAATCGTACCCGGCTTAAAAGTGGCAAGCTGAGTGGACGTCTCAAATTTGCTTCTTACAAGACAACCGACCCAATCGGAAACTTTTTTGGGCGGCGCTATAACGCGACCGCTGGCTTTAAATTCGAGTTCCGGTTTTTGAGTCCTTGTTCTTCCGGCTATTATTGTTTCCTTGTCTATCATTTTTTATCCCCTTTTTTAACTTTGATTTGGTTGCCTACTATGCGCAGGTCTTTTTCCTCGTTCAGTTCATTAAAACACCCTCTACACAAGTGATCGTATTCATCTATGCCTGTGTATTCTTTGACATCTTTTCCTAATTCATAAATTTTGACGTCATCCTCGCTACGTGCGCCGCAGCTATCGCATACGTATATGATGCTCATTTTTCACCCTTTTAAAAATATCTCTTCGCATAAATTCTTGATTTCTTGCTCCGCCTTGTTGCCGTCGTTCATCTCGACTACGCCGTAGCCTAGCTGCGTGGCTATTTTGTAGCGCTCGCGCTCAAATATGATCGTATTGGCCAGCCTTATATAATCTTCTTGGAGCTCCTCGATAAATGCTTTTAAGCTGTCTATCTTCTTGTATAAAAACGGGTTGGTCGAGGCTCGGTTGATCACGATATAGGCTTGCAGCCTTTCGTTTTGCTCTTTGGCCATTTTAACGATATTGACCATTTTATCTAGGACGCTTACGTCAAACTGGCTTGGAATGGTCGGAATTATTAAGATATCGCTAAGTGCGATGGCTATTCGCATTTCTCTGCTATCCCGGCCGCCGGTGTCTATGACTATGTCTTTGCTGCGATCTATGCTTTGCAAAAATTCTTTTAAATTTTCGCCGTATTTGTAGGCGAAATCAAATGCTTTCGGATGCCCTTCTTCGTTTCTTATATTTAGAAACGTAGCAATCGACTTTTGCGGGTCGGTATCTAATAGCAAAAGCGGTTCGCCTTTTACTATGCCTTGATTTATGGCTATATTCGTGGCAAGCGTGCTTTTTCCGCTGCCGCCTTTCTCGTTACAAATCGATACGATCATAACTTTTCCTTTGCGTAAAAATTTAAAATGATTATATCGCCTTAAACTTAATAAATAATAAAATATATATTGTTAAAATACTATTTTATGAAAAAATATCAAAAATAAAAGATATATTTTAGATAAAATTACATAAAAATAGCAATAAAGTTTTATAAATTTTTACTCTTTCCTGGTCGATAGTAAGAAGTGCATTTTTATGATTAAATAAAGCATTGCGTTAAATGCGATGTAGCAGATTGCGGCTAGCGCTATAAAGAATGCGTCCGCGTTTAGTATCGTTTCCACTCTGTTGGGTAGTTTTAAAAAATATAAAATAGCATTCGTGCCGAACCCTAACAAATTTATGGTTAAAAATACCCACATAAACCGCTTTATGGGACTGTTAAATAGTTCTGCTTTCTTTGATTTCTTCATAGTTTTAAGTAAATTTACTCCCTAAATTTGATTTATTACCTTAGTCCTAGGTCTAAGGCCGTTGATCCGCTGGATTATTATCCTGGTAAATAGCTCTTGCCCGTTTAGGACTGCTGATTTCGTATTGCTTTTGGTGTAGCTTTGTTTAACTAGCTCAGGGTATTTTTCCTTGATCTCAAAATCGCAGCCTAGTATATGAAACTGCGCCGGGTTGTGCCGTAAAAAGAACGTAAGGGGCACGCCGATTACGCCATCATAGTCGATCGGTATGTTTTTATAATTGGTCACTTCTATGATTTTGTAGTTATCGTATTCCGGGTATTCGTGCTCATTGCCTTTGTATTTTTTCATCAGTCTTACGCCGGTTTGATGCTTTGTGCTTTTTAAATTCGTAAACCACGATACGTTGCTAAATCGCTTTTTGCTGCCGTCCGGGCGAGTAAAAATATTTACTTGGTGATTTCCTAGCCAAATTTGGTTATTTTTGTATAGCTCAAATATCTTTTTATAGGTAATCGAATACGTTCCGCCTACGATTAAAAATTTCTTTTGACCACTTTGGGCTATATCTATAAGCTCTCTAAAAAGGGAGAAGGGTGGATTGGTTACGACGATGTCGGCCTGCGCGATTATCTCCTTTACTTCGTCACTGCGAAAGTCGCCCCGACCGCGCAACTGCGTTTCGCTCATGCCGTCACTCGTGATCTCTATTTTCGTGCCTTTCGAGCTTGGCTCGTTGACGTTAAATGTCGTCGTAATCAGCTTTTTTAGCTCAAAAGCTTTAAAATTTAGGGCGAAATACCTATAAAAATTGCTATTTTTCCCGTCATTGCACGGGCAGACCACGATTTTGCCCTTAAAATGCGCTTTATAGTCTCGCAGCTCTTCTCTGATCTCGTCAAAGCTAGTATAAAACTCGTCGTCGATCTCGTATTTGGCTTTCATAAAATATACATTGGCCCTCTTTTCTTTATCCGCCATCCAGCCTTGCTCGATCAGCTCGTTTTGGGTTGAGATTTGGCTCATTCTTTCCCTTTTTGTCCCGTTTTGCTTTTTGTATCGAAATACGATTTTAAAAAGCAAATTTCAAAATAATCAGCTTCTGGATCATTTAAATAATGCTCTAAAAATGAAGCGAGTTCCGAACGTACGCCGCCAAACTCTTTAATAAATTTTTTCTTATTTTGCGTTGCAAAGCATATAAAATCATCTTTGCCGATAATACACTCATAACGACTTTCTAAGTTTCTCCTGTATTTTTTAAAAATGTCAAAAAATACAGGGTTTAACGTATCCTTATATTTTTTACCGAAATAAATCCCGGCTATATCTTGCTCTTTATCGATTGTCGTTTTACGGCAAACACGAAAAAAGATTTCGGTGTTGTCCACAACCATGTTATTTCCTCTTCAATGCCTTTTCTATAAACGCCTTACAAATTTTCAGATCGGTATCGTAACCTTTGGGTAGCTCCAGCTTTTTATCTTTTGCTAGATCTTGCGCTAGTTTGATTTGTTTGTCGCTCGGCGGACGGATGGCCTTATCTTTATTCTTATTTATAAAATCCGAGCAAATTTTCCAGTCCGTTTCGATGCCGTCCGGCAATGCTATTTTTAAATTTGAGGCTATGCTTTTCGCAAAGTCCAGCTGAGCCGCACTCGGCGGTTTTGTCTCGCCATTGCTTAGCTCTTTAAAGCCCATTTTTTCGTGCAGTGGTTTTATGAAATCGAGATAATTTACTTTACCGCTGCTTATTTCGTCTAGTACGCTTTCCATTTGCTTTGTAAATTCGCTTTGTGTGATCCACTCGTCGTCCTTTTTAACGCTTTCGATGAAGCTTATACCTTTATTCGTGGCCACTATGTTTTGATTTTTGCCTTTGGTCTCGATAATCACGAATTCTCGTTTTAAAAGCGTAGGTAGAAACGTCGCATACGTGCTTGGTCTACCGATACCCTCTTTTTCTAAAAGGGAGATAAAATTGCTTTCCTTGTAGTGTTGCGGAGCTTGTTTTTTAACTTCTTGTAGCTCAAAGCCCAACACCTCGACTTCATCGCCTTGATTTAAATTTAGCTCTATTTCCGTCACCTCTTTGTCCTGCTCGTCTTCATTGTCCGCTTGCTCTTTTAAAGCCCCCTTAAAGCCTTTATAGATACATTTGCCAGTCTTAGCCTTAAAACTTAGAGCTTTGATGTCTATGTCGTATGTTTTATTCTCGTTTACGGCATTCTTGGCTTGGCTTAGGACTGAATTTAGAAAAATAAGCTCATAAAGCGATTTTTCGTCATCCGTTAGGCTTTCGCGCCCGGCGATCTCATCCATCTCGCCATAATCGTGTACGTGGCTTATACGGATCGCTTCGTGAGCCTCCGCTTGGCTTTGGCTGCCGGCTTTATATATTTTTTTCTCGTACCATTCTTGCCCTTTAAATTTAGCTTCCACCTCATTTATAAACTCGTCCGATATGGTATTGCTATCGGTTCTATGATATGTGATGAGGCCTTTTTCGAATAGCTTTTGAGCTAGGCTCATGGTTTTATCCGAGCTAAAGCCTAGTCTTTTATTTGCCGTCTCTTGCATTTGACTGGTTCTAAACGGAGCTTGCGGCTTGATTTGGCTTTGTTTCGTATCTATTTGATAGACTTTTGCTCTGCTGCCGCCAAGTTCGGCGATTTTTGCGTTCGCTTCGTCTTTTGAGATAAAAATATTATCGTTAACGGCCGTAAATTCTACGCCGCTGCCGGTTTTTAGCTTTACTTTGATTTTGTAGTCGATCTGTTTTGAAGCAGGGCTTGCCAAAAATTCTTTTATTTCAAGCTCTCTTTTTACGATCAAGGCAAGTGCCGGCGTTTGAACTCGGCCGACGGATAAATTTTTGTCGTTGAGCTTGTTGATGTAAGCGGGCGACATGATAAAGCCCACCAGCTTATCGCCTACTGCTCGTGCTTTAAAGCTATCGAATTCCTTTAAATTTGAGCTTGCAAACGGCACGGCTTTATCTAGCCCTTTTTCGATGCCGCTTTCGGTTATTTCGTGAAACTCGGCGCGCTTTACACTTTTTGCGACATTTTTAATCGTCTCATAAACCATGTAGCCTATGCCGTATCCTTCTCGATCCGGGTCGGTGGCTATGATGACGTCTTTGCCTTTGCAGTCATTAAAAATTTCGTTCATTCTATGCCTGCTTTGCTCTTTCATCTCAAATATCGGCTCATAGCCGACATAATCGACCACTATCTCCTTTGCTAGTTCTTTAAAATGCCCTTTTGTGGCGTAAACCTTCGCACCTGTTATATGTTCTATCTTGTCGCATTTATTTGGACTTTCAATAATGATTATCGCATTTTGCATTTTACATACCTGCTGCATTATAAGCTATTTTTATTATGCTTTGTATCTGCATAATTTGTTCTTCCGTCAAATTGTCATAAATTTTTTGAATATCAGAAACGTTAACATCATTTCCATCATAGGCTATTATAAAAAACGATTCAAGCACATGTTTCATTACTTCATTTTCTTTAAACTCCCTTGTAAGTCTTTCTTGCAAAATTACAATTTTTGCCGTTTTGTTAAGCTGCGAGAATGGGACATTGTCGTATGTACCTGTTATGTAATTTAGGTTCATTTTTTACTCCTTCAAAAATTTATTAGTCGAATGGCGCGTCTTGCGCGTTATCTGTATATTCGTTTTCTATCTGCGGCGCAGGATGAGCTTGCTCGTTTTGCCCAGCTTCTTGCCTATCTTTGGTATCAATCATTATCATTTTATCGACGATTACGCTATGCTTGCTTCTGTTTTGTCCGCTATTGTCCGTCCATCGGTCAAATTTTAGTCTACCTTCGATGAATATCCTTGAGCCTTTGGACAGGTATTGGTTGGCTATTTCCGCGCTTTTACCCATAAAAGTGACATCTATAAAGCACGTTTCTTCCCGCTTCTCGCCGTTTGCCGCGTTAAATTTGTGCGACGCGGCTATTGCAGTACTACCTATGGCCATACCGCTTGCCGTGTATCTAAGCTCAATGCCTTTGGTCAAATTTCCTATGATCGTAGCTTGTGCAAACATTTTTACCCCTTTTAAAAAATTTTCTAAATTTTAGCCTTACGGCACCGCGTATCCGCCGCGAAACGTTTTATATACGTCGTAGGCGCCCTTCGCTAGCATTTTTGAGCCCTTGCCTATATCTTTTCCAAGATTTACGCTTGCATCTATTCCTGCTTTTGTAATTTGCCCTACTGCTCTTCCGCCGGTTGCTCTACCAAAGCTTTGCAGTGCCCCACCGATAAAGCTACCGCCGGTTGCTTTTCTAGCTAGCCCGCCCAGTAAAGTTTTTCCAAGTATACCACCAGCTACCGCGCCTGCGACTACTCCGCCCGCTCCACTTTCCATCTGTGTTCCCAGTACCGCATTTATCCAATTTGGTATTTTTCTGATTATGAAAAGCGCAGTTATGCAAGTAATTGCTCCAGTAATCAAATATTCAAACTGCTTTATAAATAATTCGCCTATGACGTTTTGATATTTCTCAAGCTCTATGATCGGATTCATTGCTAAATTTAGGGCTATAAATGCCAAAGGAGCGATGATGGCGTATGATAGGTATAGCTTGTACCAGCTCCATAAATACGGCAAAAAGCGCGGCGTTATCAAAAATGGCAGCACCAATGGCAGCGTGCTTAATATCAAAAATGCCACGAATTTGCTAAAAAATATAACGATCGTGATGCCGATTAGTAGAATAAAAAATACTAGGTAAAATATCCAAAACGGGATCATTAAAAATGCCGTTACAACCCCTGCCATTATATAATCACTCGGACCATTAAAGCTTAACCCCAAAAATGACCATTCTTGTGATTTTAAATAAGTTTTTGTTCCATAGTCCCACATTAAAGCTCTTAAATTATCCACCCTATTGGCCGATTCCGTTACAATCGTTCCGAAATCTTGACTCTGAAAAATCGAGCTCACCGTCGCAGTTATCGTATTTTCAGGTATAGTTAGGAAGTATAAAGCGCCCGTATATGCTTCAAATGAACTAAGAACTGCAAAAATAAAGCAAAGCCTGATTATGTATTTTATAGCATTAAATGTCTCCTCTCGCGTTGGATATCCATTTTTTAGCCTATTTAATAGCCAAAATACAACTATTAAAATTATGATCGTCGTCGAGGCGGTTGAATAAACTAAATCGTGCGCCCCTTGATAAAATTTTTCAAATAAACTCATCACGTTTTCTTGCATAACGGCCTGAGTCTTATTTATCCAGTTACTATCTGTTAAAAGCACTTTTGCTACTTGCTGCTGAGCCATTTTACATCCTTGTTATATCTTTTTCATATGTTTTTATTGATATTAATGCCTTGTTGTTATTTATTGGTTCTGAAGTTTTTATCTTTTTGATTTCTATTTTTTTATCGTCTTTTATTACCGTCTCGGTCGTAATCTCCTCTTGAAAATACGGGCTTTGCATCTCAACGATAAACTCTTCCGCTGTCTTTTTCGTATTGATTATGGGCCGCTTTTTGGCAGTCGCCCCGCCGCTGACGCCTAAAAAATTCAAAAAATCAAGTAACATTTTAATTCCTTAAATTCGGGGGCTTTCGCCCCGATCTACCCTAAGTTTGACTTAACCTATCTACCTTGCTCTATGCTGTTATATTGTTGCTTGATCTGCTGCTTAGCTTTTTGGGCTTCTTTGGACATATCAAGCCTTTGTGCCGGATTATAATAATCTACGCCTTTGATTTGCGCCATAGTTAGGTTGTTTAGCTGCTTAGCTAAATTTCCACCTATTCCCAAAGTTTTGCCATAGTCGACCCTTGCTTCATATGCTTGGTCTTTTGCGGCTTCTCGGTAGTTTTGTATTGCCGTTAGATCCCGCTCTTTGATTTTTTCTTCATTTAGCCCGTCGAATTGGCTTACGTGATAGAGCGTTTTCGTCTCCAATCGCGGTTTAATCGGGATTTTTTCCTTAACAACGTATGTAATCGCTTTGCCGGTATTTTCGTCAAATCTAACGTTTCCCTCCTTATCTTTTACGGTCGCTATAACTTCGTTGCCGTTTTTGTCTAATTTAGGTCTCATTTCATGATCTGCGATATAAAGCATTTTGACGCCCTCGACTCTTGCCTGCAGGCCGTTTTTGGTCTTTAAAATTTCACCGGTTTGCTCGTCGTGCTTGAGCTTGAGTACCCCACCCATTGCATTTCCTTGCTCCATCGTTACGAACTGCGCTTTTTCATAGCCTCTTATAGCCATTTCAGCCCTTAAAAGCATGCTAGTCTCTCTTGAGTACGTCTTGCCGGTTAGGGCATTGTAAGGCATAGTATTGTCTACTTCTTCCTTACTCATATCCCTTTGCCAGTCCGCTTTTGCGGTCTTGTGGGCTTCGAAGAGCTTATATTTCATGTATTTATCAAAGCTCTCTTTTTTCTCAACATTACTCATTTGCTCCCAACTCTTTTTCTCTTGTTCTGTTGCCATTTTTTTATCCTTACATCTGTCGTTTACTCATAGCTTTTGGGCTATGAGTCGGTGTTAGGCTCGTCTTGCTCGTCGATCTCCATGCTTTGGTGGGACTTATTTAAATATTCCCACTCCTTGCTTTCGCCGTCGCTGAGTTCAAACTCGCCATCTTCGCTTGTTGCAAATCGCTCGGCAAGATTTTTCTCATACTCTTTGTATGCCTTTTCTTGCTCTTGCTTCTCT
>NZ_CALIBB010000246.1 GCF_938045595.1 uncultured Campylobacter sp. | reverse complement strand
CTGGCTGGGAAATTTCGACGGCTCCAAGACTAGGGATCTTAGCGGTGGCGTGAGTGCGGCGAAAGTGGCGTTTAATATGTTTGCCTTCCTCGATAAATCGGGCATGCTGGGCGAGGTGGAGTTTGCGCGCCCCGTGGGCGTGAGCTTGCGGCGGGTATGCACCGACGCGTACCGCGAAAAGGAGTGCGCGCAAAGCGCCGAGGATCTTACGATCGATGGGATTGAGCCCAACGAGGAGTGCGGAATTTACGGCACGAGCGAGCTTTTTTATCTGCTAAAACACGGGCTGGTCGATCCGCAAAAGGTACGCGCAGGAAGGTGTGCGGCTAAATTTGCCGCCGTAAAGCCCGTGCTAAACGACATCAACGCCAAAACCTACGAGACCGGCGCGGACGGCACGCTGCGGCTAAAGGTGCAGTGCACGGCGGTTTTCGGCGAGCGCGTATATATCAGGCTAAGCGGCGGTTCGCGGGAGTTTATAGCGCTAAATTCCACCGCGTTTACGAGGGAGAATTCCACGGATTTGGATTTCGAGCATTCTAGCGCGGCGCAGCAAGATAATTTAAAGCAGAATTTAGCACAGCAAAATTTTGCAGAACAGAATTCTACAGCACAAAATTCTATGCGACAAAATTTAGCGTCGCAGAATTTAAAATCACAAAATCTTACGAAGCAAAATTCTGCGGGATGGAATTTTATAGCTAAAAATCCAGCCACACGGAATTTGGCGTCGCAAAATTCTATCTTGCAAAATTCCACAGAGCAAAATTCGGGGGCTCAAAATTTCACAGCGAAAAATTTCGCGGATCAAAATTCCTCGCAGCAAAATTTTGTGGCACGAGATTTCACCACGCAAAGCCTAGCGCCTGCAAATTCTAAAGTTAAAACGGGAGAATATTTTGCGCGCACTAACGGTGAGGCTTTTACGCTAAGTCTTGGCGCAGGGGATTTCGAGCTTGGCTGCTTGGACGAAAATGCAAATTTCGCTAAAGCAAATTTTAGAGTAAATGAAAGAAAATAAAAGGTTAATTTGTATATAATTTCGTAAAATTTTTGCAAAGGAATTTTATGAAGACAAAACTACTAAGCGCAGCGCTATTTTGCGCTTTGGCTAGCTTTGCCGCGGGCGTAGAGATCAAATACGCTAGCGGGGCTTACGAGATTAGCGGGGTGGACGGCAGTGGATTTAGCGTCACACAAAAGCAGATCTTAAAATGCACTCCCAAAATCACGGGCACCTACGAAAGTGTGAGCGAGAGCTCAATCAGGCTCTATCCTAAGCCGATGCTTAGCGCCGGGGTTAATTATTCGTGCGAGGCGCGCGGGGTGCGCTTTGAGTTCGAGACAGAGCCTTTTAGCACCGAGCATATCGCGCTTCTGCGTCCGGGGCTAGTGGCAATTAAATTTAACGATGCGGTTAGCAAGGACGCGCTACAGCAAGCGACTAGAATTTACCGCGCGCAGAATTTAGCCCAAAACGATATATCCTACGAGCTTAGCTCGCACGATGATAGGAATTTTTTATTCAGCTTCGATCCTAAGGCGCAAAACGTCGTATTGCAAATAGAATCCCTCACCTCAAAAGCAGGCGCAAAGCTGCAAAATCCGGTGGAGTTACGCACGGACGAGGAACCTTTTAATGATAGCATTAACGCTTCAAATTTAAGCGGCGTGCAGATCCGCCCTGCGGCTCTAAAAGACGGCTCGCTCGCGGCTAGAGTGTGTTTTCCTAACTATATGGACGAGCTGTCCGCCAAATACGTAAGAATCGCAGGCGTGAGTAAATTTAGCCTCACTCAGCCGCGATATTATTATTATGACGAAGATGAAGAGGGCGGCGAAAGCGACGATCCTTCATGCTACTACTATGCAGATATAGTAAGCGACGAGTTTATGCCAAATAAAAGCTACGAGATTAGGCTGCTAAAGGGCTTCGGAGATAGCTCATATATCTTGCGTGACGAGATCAGGCAAAGCGTAAAAATGGGCGACAGGCTGCCTTTCGTAGCCTTTAGCGACGAGAAAAATTTCATCCCAAAATCCGCTTCGTTAGCATTTAAAAGCTCAAACGTAAATGAGGTTAAAATTTCGATTGCCAAAGTCCCTGAGCAAAATTTTAGGTATTTTTTAAACTTTGAAAGCAACGAAGATAGTGTAGGTGGGTTAGCTAGCGAGATCGCGGTTAAGAGCTTTGATATAGGAGGCGCTAAAAACGCCGTTGCGGAGCATAAAATCGCGATGGATTTTAAAGGCTATGAGGATGGAATTTATAAAATCACGGCGTTTTACAAAGTGGGCGAAAAGATGCAAGAGGTTTCGCGCGTAGCCTATCTTAGCGACATTACGGCTCAAGTGGTGCTACTTGAGCGCGGCGCACTGATTTATACTTCTAGGCTTAGTAATGGCGAGGAGCTAAGCAGAGCAAAGGTTAAAATTTACAGCGATAAAAACGAGCTAATCGCGGAGGATAAAACGGACGGAGATGGAATTTTAAGATTAGAAAATATGGAAATTCTAGCCAAAAATCCGCGCTCTATCGAGATTAGCAAAGGCGATGAGCATGCGTTCGTGCTGTTTAATAACGCCGTAGCAAGCGTAGAGAAAACGATTACTGCAAAGCGTCCGTTCGTTTATCTCGCAAGCGAGCTGATAAGCCCGAATGAGCGGCTTTTAGGCACGATCGTGATGAAAAATCGCGATTTTAGCTCTTTAAAAAATACGCCGATTAAATTTAAAATTTACGATCCTAGCGGCACTGTGGTCATCACGCGCGCGCAAAACACCGATGAGTTCGGCAGCGTTAAAATAGACGAGCTTATGGGCGAGAAAAGCGGCACTTACCGCCTAGATCTCATCTATGAGGACAAAATCATCGCTTCTAAAAGCTTCAGCGTAGAAAATTTCGTCCCAAACCGCATTAAAAATGAAATTCTCACTGCCAAAGATGAATACGGCGCAGATGAGATCATAACTTTAAAGCTAAGCTCAAACTATCTTGCAGGCGCGCCAGCTGGAGATTTGAAAGGCTCGCTAGAAGCAAACGCCTATGAAAAAGAGCTAAAAATTAAAGGCTACGAGGGCTTTTCGTTTCTAAACGATCGCTTAAAGAAAAAGGGCGCTACGCAGCTTCGCAGGGCAGAATTTACGCTAAACTCCGCCGGTAAAAAGGAGCTTGCACTCTCGCCGGCAGCAGCTGATCTAAATGTCTCTAACGCCATAAATATTCTACTAAATTTCAGCGTAACTGAGGAGGGTAAAAACGTAAGTGCATATCGCAACCTAAGCTATCTGCCTTATGATCGTATCGTAGGAATTCGCGCGAGCAAGGATTTTATTTCAAGCGGCGATAGCGTAAAATTCGGCTTTGCGCTGCTAGATTCCAAAACCAAAACCGACGTCAAAGGCAAGATCGACGTTGAAATTTACCGCGACGATTTTACTTACGTTTATGACGGCAATAGATACGTCGAGCAAGAAAGCTTTAATCTCGTAAGCGCCGTTAGCACCGATGCGCGCGAGTTTGAGTACAAATTCCAAAACGGCGGCAATTATCTAATCGTCGCAAACGATTACTCAAGCGGCGCGAGTGCTGGCGTGCGCGTGGACGTAAGCGGCTGGGGATATTATGGACGGGTAAACGCTAAAGACGTGCAAAGCGCTAAAATCAAACTCGCAAGCGACAAGGTTAAAGCCGGAGATAAAATTAAAGGCGTCATCAATTCTCCGGTAGAAAGCGGCGTGCTAAATATCTCGCTCGTAGGCGAGCAGGTTTACGACTATAAAATTCTATCCATAAAAGGCGGTAGCGCGGAATTTGAGCTTAGTGTGCCGGAGAATTTCGTCGGCGGACACATCAACGCTGTAATCGCGCGCGCCGCGACACCCGCTGCGATGCCGCTTAGAGCCTATGCAAACTTGCCGGTGGCGCTAGATGCGAGCTCGCACAAGGCTAGCGTGCAAATCCTAGCCGAGAAAAGCTACAAAAACGGGCAAAACGCGCAGATCAGCGTAAAAAGCGAGCCAAATTCCAAAGTGGTGCTCTACGCAGTCGATCTTGGAATTTTAGATATCGTCTCACAAGAGGAGCTCGATGCATTTAAGGCGTTTGACGTTAGCGCGTATTTTGCGCTGCGATACTTCGACATTTACGATGATCTTAGTGTGTATCAAACTACTGCTAAAGAGCTAAGCTTCGGCGGCGACGGCGTGATGGCGAAGGCTAAACGAAATTTAAGCCCGGTCGAAAACAAAAAGCAGAAAAAATTTATCAAAATGCTGATCGCAAAAGCGAACGCGAACGGCGAGGCGAAATTTGAGCTTGCAATGCCGAAAAATTTTAACTCCACGATCCGACTAAGCGCCATGGCTATCGGAGAGGCGGCTACGATCGGCTCGGCAAACGTCGAAGCCAAGGTCCGAGACGACGTGATCATAAAGCCCGCCGATCTAACCTACATGGTGCGAGGCGATGAAATTTCCGTGCCGCTAACGCTCATCAATACAACTGACAAAGAGCAAAAGGCGGTCTTAAAAATCAGCTCATCTCCTTCGGTTGCTATAAGCGGTGGCGAGGCAAATTTCACGCTTAAACCGCTTGAGGTCAAGCACCTAAGCTTCACCGCGAGCGCGCTTGATATTGCGGATGCAAATATTAAATTTGATCTTGACGCAAACGGGCAGAAATTTAGTAGCGATGTAGAATTTGACATAATCAGCCAGTTTCCGCGCTCGAAGCTATTTCACGTAAGCTACGGCGATAAGCCGGTAATGCTCAAAATCGATCCGAGCTATAAAGAAATTTATACTCACATCAGCGCTACGCCTAATGCTTTTAGCCTAGCGGACGAGCTATATCTCTATCCTTACGGTTGCACCGAGCAGCTTACTTCAAAGATGGTAGCGGTTGATTATGTCGCACGCAAAGACTCCAATAAAACCTTAACCAACCGCGTAAACGAGTATGCAAGTAGAATTCTATCTCGCCTCAAACCTAGCGGCAGTTTCGGCTACTGGAGTGCTCACGGCGTTACTAATTACTACGCTTCGATTTACGCAAGCGACGTTTTACTAGAGCTTGACGCGCGCTATAAATTCCTTAGCAATAAGCAAAGATCGCTAATTTTTAGTGCGCTAAAATCAAGCTACAAGGATCAGGATACGCTCCGCATATACGCGGATTTCGTGCTGGATCAATACGGCAAACTCGATGATGATGAGATAAATTTCGTTTACGACAACGATCTTTATAAAGACTCGCCGATGGCTAGTATCACCTTGGCTGCGATACTTAAGAAGCACAATATGACGACTGAGTTTGAATTTATGCTCGAAAAAATAGATGAGGCGAATTACGATTACGCTGATAATGGAGCGGGTTTGACATTTGCTAGCGACATAAGAGATGCTGCCTTTAAGCTCTACGCATTCGGCAAGGCTGGCATCAAAGATGATAGCACGGCTCGCACGGTCGATGCGATCATTCGCGATCTAAAAAATATAAACAACACGCAGGAGCGAGCAAGCGTAATACGCGGATTTGATGAGTATTTTAAGGATTCAAAAAAAGAAGCCCATTTTGCATTAAAATACGACGGCGAGGCGAAAAATTTCAATTCGCCGCTGGATACCAAACTCGCGGTTAAAGACGGCGCGATAGAATTTACGCCGATGAGCGGCAATGGCGAGCTGTTTTTTACGGTGCTGGGATTTGGATATGAAAGCGCTGCGGTCAAACACAATCCGCTTAGCATAAATAGACCGTTTGATAACGACCGAGATAAGAAGGTTGAAATTTATCGCGAGTTTCTTGATGCTCGCGGCAACATCGTCGATCTAAGCAAGCTCAAAGTAGGGCAGAAAATTTACTCTAAGATCAGTTGGCGAGCTAATCATTATCTATATAATTTCGCGATCGACGAGGCGATGCCTAGCTGCTTTGAGGCGGTCAATGAGCGCCTAGGCTCGGCCGCGCAGGCTAGAGTCGAGGGTATGCAAGATAGCGTGGCACTAGAACACACGGAGTATCTGTATGACCGAGTGCTTCGCTTCCCAAAAAGCGGCTATTTCTATTATGATCCGCGAGACGGAGAGAATAGCAGCGGCGTCATCTATACGCCAATAAACGTGATTATGGCAGGCTCGTGCGCGCTT
>NZ_CALIBB010000245.1 GCF_938045595.1 uncultured Campylobacter sp. | reverse complement strand
TTCCGCTTGATTCCACTTTTCTATCTCGGCATAATCTTGCAGCTCGCCTCCGCACTTAGGGCAAACACTCCTATCTTTAACGTCCGAGAAATTATAAAATTTAAAACACCCTTTGCAGCGCATAAATTTAGGATAATATTTTATGCTTTTTTCGGAGCGAAAGGCGAGATATAAAAAGAAGGCGCACGCCGCAAAGCATAAAATTCCTATGATGATACGCAGATACGCGCTTTCAAGCTTTACCGATGCCATAAAGCCGGGTTTTATATCGACTTTTCCCGATAGAGCGGCCGCCAGTCCCCATACGAAAAAAGCAAAAAAGCCGATTAATGCGAAAATTCTATTTAGCATTTTTATATATTCCTCTATAACAAATCAAAATTTCATCGCTTTTTAAATTTACGCTTTTTGATCTTCGGAGTTTTAGCGCCTTGATGAGGAGCGTTTCTTTTCCAATAGTCGCCGTCATTATACTCCGTAAGCTTTTTGCCGCAGTCCGGGCAAATTTGATCCGTGTTTTTGACGTCCTCGTATCGGTAAAATTTACCGCAGTCTGCACACCACATATACTCTGGGTATCTTTTTATGCTCTTTTCAGAGCGAAAGGCGAGGTAAAAAAATAAGATACTAATGAGTAAAACCGAAAATCCCGAGATAAGAAAAGGATATCCGATTTTACTTTGTATTCCTGCGGGATCTTCCGTTGTAAAAATTTCTATAGATATTATTAAAAGGTTTAAGCCTATCAAGGCATTAATCACTCTACCTATTTTTTTGTTTATGAAAATTCCTGCAGAAACAAATAATAAGCCGATGATGAAAATCTTGATAATATAGACCGGCTCAACTGCGCTCCAGCCTCGGTATTTAAAATACATCTTTCCGCTAAAGCAGCCAAGAATGCTTTCAAATACAAAAAATGCGCCCAAAAGTATTAAACCTATCCTAGTGCTCATTTTTTATTCCTATGGCTTTTTTGAGATAGTCGCCATCATGCCGATACAACAGGAGGCAATTCTATCTAGCATTTTGCCGCGCCTTTTCGTTATGCTTTGCTTTATTCATAGCGTTTTGCGCCATACCGTATGATCCTTAAATTTGAGCTCTATGAGAGATAAATTTTATTCTTGATCGTTTTAAATTTCTCATATAACAAACCTGGAGTATTGTAAAATCAACGTATAATCTTCGCTATAAAATTTTACCCTATTTTTTCTATTGTAGATACTCATACTTAGCAGATATTTGGCGAAATTTATATAGTCCTCCGTACTAGGGAAATAAAATGTAACGCTTTGGTAGAATGTTTTAAAATCCAGCTCAAATTTATACCTGTCCATATCGTCCGCTATGCAGCACTCCGCTTCGTCCATTTTAATAAATTCCTCTATATCTATGCATAGTTGAGCGCTATTTTTTGCAAATCGCGCTCCTCCCACCCAATATTCATAAGGAAAAAACTCTAGGTATGAGACCCTTTCATTATACGATGATGTTAAAATGTTTTTTGCGAAATAATACATAGCCAAATTCGTAGTAAAACCCAATACCACAAGCTTTTTGTCTTCTAGAATTTTAATATCTAATTTATGATACTCATGCCCCATAAGTTCCTCATCGATAGTTAGAGGATCGTCTTTAATATAAATTTTATTCGGTAGCACCGGTTTATTCTCCTTTTGCGTACTACGCCGCTATTCATCGAGCGCCGTCAAGTATAATCCCAATCCCTTTGATTGCGGAGTATAATAACTCTTTCCATCTACATTGAAGCTGTTCGTGTTCATATTTTCTCCAATATAAGTTCCGCCGAGCCCTCCTCAAGCGAATTATACTCATCCAGATGTATATGCGAATGTTTCGGCGCGGAATCTTGCGCTAAAGTAAGCAAATGCCTGGCAAGAGATATAAGTCCGCTTTTATTCGCCCTTATAGTAACTTCGTTTTCGAGAGCATTGACGGAGATCGCGAAGTCCTTTTCCCATTGTAGCCGCAGTCCCTTTTCTGCGCAGTAGTCTAATGTTTTTATAACATACTGTCCCATATATCGCCGATACTCCTTTCTAAATTTAATCGGTTACCGATCAGAAATTTATCTAATTGATCTGCTTAACCGATCTCATAGTATTTTGGAAAAATTATATCTAAAATAAAAATGAAAGGGGTCGGAATAACTAAATTTAAGACAGGTGCTGTGCGCGAAAATGAAGTGATTAAAACTTAAAAATAGCTTAAATGGTGGTCCCGATTGGACTCGAACCAACGACTTCCACCATGTCAAGGTGACACTCTACCAACTGAGTTACGGGGCCAAAAAGAAACGGCAGTATATCAAAAAAATCTCTCAATAGCAAGCAAATTTTAATTTTTCGAAAAATTCCGTCGAAATTCTATACCAAGATTTCGCCGCGACGTAAAACCCTGTCGAATTCTACGCGAAATTTCATCATCTTGCCGAAACCCCGCGCAAAATTCTATCCCGCTACTAAAATTCGCAATCGCGCGCGGAATTTTATCGCGCTTATGCGGCGCTCGTGTGTTTTGCTCCAGCAGTCTATTCTGCCCCGCTTTGTTTTATCTAGTCGTTTTGCTTCACCCCGCCTCGTTTCATCTGCTCGCCTTGCTTCGTCCTGTCTTATTTCGCCCGCTTGCCTCGCTCCGCCTTGCGCCCGTTAAGACGTCCAAATTTTCTCATTCAGCTTTAGAATTTTTACGATTTGCAGCATCGCATCCAGATCTGCCTTGATATCCTTTGCGATGCGGGCATTGAGTATCGGCTGATCCAGGCTCGGCTCGAAACTATCGGCGCCTCGAGCTATCGCGATGTAAATTTTATTTTGCTTGAAGCTCAGCGAGATGTTCGATTTCACGAGCTGTTTAAGAGATAAAATTTTCTCCATTAGCATGGGCGTCAGGACATACATAACCGTCATTGCGTCGTTTGCATAAATCGTAAAATTTTGATTGAAGTCCGCGTTATCTATTGGGATTTCGCGACCACCCAGTAGCTTGTACCGCAACTCAGACGGCGGCAGTGTCGTATTCGAGAAGACAAAAACGTCGGAGCAGATTTTTTTATTAAAATTTGCCACGAAAAAGGGTCCTTCGAAAAATGTGGCGTAATTATTTTTAAAAATAAATGGAATTCCCGTACCGACATCCTTTTCCAGCCTTATGTCGCAAAACATAAAATCCACGCCGTCCACGTTCGCGCAAACCAGATCATCCGCGCGAAATCTTTCAAATCCGTCAAATATCTCGCTTGCTCTTACCTCTTTTTCCTGAAAAAGCGCGCCCATTTTATACGAAAAGCCCAGACTCTCGATATAGGGCTTTAGATAAAGCTCTTTGTATCGCAGCACAAACCGCTCGGTTTTACGCTCAAAAATCCACTCGTAAAATTCGTCCCGCATGGCGATTATTGCTAAAATAGACATGACCAAAAAAGATAAGCTTTCTATGCCAAGATCGAGTTTGGGAAAATCAAGAAAGATGATTATCAATGCTAGCGCAAGCATCGGACCGAAAACCGCAAACGCTACGAGATAACTTAAAATTTTCCAAAGCTTGCGACTTTTCTTAAGCCGTTTGCGCTGCTTTTCTAAATCTATGACGGTTTTAATATCCACGCCCAACCTCTATTTATTAAATTTAACGGCGCAACTTTACGGCACAGCGTAAATTTACGACCGATACGGCGTAATAGGTGCACGCTGTTTATATGCCGCTAAATTTTACGGCTACTTGCGCGAGCCGTGCGCAGTGAAATTTGCCGCCAAGCTCAAGCGCAACATATAAAAATCTCGCGATCGGAAAGCTTATTATTTCAGCAGCTCGTTTGCATACGCTCGTACGCTCGCATCCACCGCCACAAGCGCATCCGCGTCCGTCACGCTAGGCGAGTTAAATTTCTCCGCGCACTTTAGCACGACGCGCGCAATGTCGGTGAAGCGGCACCGCTGCTGCAAAAACGCATTTACGCCCGCTTCGTTTGCGGCGTTGATGACGACGCCGAGATCGGGGTTTGCTAACAGTGCGTCTTTGAGAGTAAAAATTTGAAATTTCATCTCGTCGATCGGCTTAAATTCAATCGGTCGCAGGGCGCACAGATCTACGGGCGCGGTGATCTGCTCCCGTACGTCGCCGCTAAACATCGCGTGCGCGATGGCTAGGCGCATGTCAGCCCTGCTAATATGCGCCGTCGTGGAGCCGTCTGCGAATTCGACTAGCGCGTGGATCTGCGAGGTGCGCTCGATAAGCGCATCGATCTCGCGCATGCCGTAGAGCCAAAACGCCTCGATCACCTCAAAGAGCTTATTCGCCATCGTGGCGCTGTCGATCGTGATCTTTGCGCCCATCTTCCAGTTGGGGTGCTTGAGGGCGTTTTGCGGCGTGAGCGAGCCCAGCTGCGTTAGCGGCACGTCGTAAAACGCGCCGCCGCTAGCCGTGATGATTAGGCGAGAAACGGGGATTTTGGCGTTGCTAAGTAAAAATTTCAGTCCGAAATGCTCGCTGTCGATCGGGTAAATTTTATCCGTTTGCAGAAATTTCCCGCCGACGACGAGGCTTTCTTTGTTGGCGAGACAGAGCCTCTTTCCGAGCTCTTGGGTTTTTAGGCTGGGCATCATGCCCGCAAAGCCTACAAGAGCGTTTACCACGGTCGTGCTTTTGCACTCTGCAAGCATCTGCAAAATTCCATCCGCGCCGCAAAATACGCGCTCGTGATCTACCTCGCTTTTTTGCTGCGCGTCCGCGATACAGACGAGCTTTGGATGAAATTTTGCGATCTGTTCGTTTAAAAGCTTGATATTGCGCCCGCAGCTAAGCGCTTCGATCATACTGCCGCTACGCGCGGCTACGTCTAGGGTGTTTGTGCCGATAGAGCCCGTGGAGCCTAAAACTACCATGAATAGACTATCGCCATCGCGATTGCGCCGAACATATAGCCGTCGATGCGGTCTAAGATCCCGCCGTGTCCGGGAAAGAGCGCGCCGCTGTCTTTAAGACCCGCTGCGCGTTTTAGGTAGCTCTCAAACAGATCGCCGAACGCGCCAAAAATTGCTATGATGATGGTCTTTCCTAAAATTTCAAGCGGCGGCATATTGGTAAAGATGCGCGCATAAATGAGGCTAACGATAAGCGCGAGCGCAAGACCGCCTAGCACGCCTTCTACGGTTTTATTCGGCGAGCTAGCGCTTAGCGGAGTTTTGCCAAAGGCTCTACCGATAAAATATGCGCCGCTATCGCTAGCTACGATAATGAAGATCAGCCAAACGAAGTGAAAAACTTCCCCGAAATCATCGTAAGCCGCCCACATAAAAAATATCGGCGCAACGGGATAGATGAAAGGAAGCGTGATCTTTAGGCTAGGGCCCTTGGTAAAGGCTACGACAGAGGCGACGCATAGGATCATTAGGATGCTAACTTTTAGCGCTGAGACGAAAGGCTCATCGGTCTGCGTAAATGGTAGCAGCGCAAAAAACGCGATCGCCAGCGCAAGCCACTTTTTGCTAGTTTCCTCTAGACCCCATAACTTGAGGCTTTCAAAAAACGCAAGCACGAGTATCAGCGCAAATACGGCGAAATTTAGCCACCTAGCGTTTATGAGAATTAGAGCCAAAAATACGGCGAGTAAAATGCTTGCCGTGATTATTCTTTGCTTCATAGAATTTCCTTGGAATTTATTTTGAGCAATTATATCGCAAGCTCGCTTATTACGGCTTTAAAACGCTGATTGTTTTAAAATTTACGTAGTTTACGAAAGCACCTTCGTTGATTTTGACATTTTGACGTTTGGTGTAATCGACGAGATATTTTCCGCTGCCGCTTGCACTGAAGCTCACGCAAATTTTAGCGGCGAATTCGATCACCTCTTCGCTTAGACTTTGCTTATTTGTCTTTACGATGACGTGTGCGCTTGGAATATCCTTAAGATGAAACCAATAGTCGGATTTTGAGCTATTTTTTAGTAAGAACTCATTGCCTTTTTCGTTTTTACCGACGCTGATTTTAAAATCCCCGAGATAAAAGTTCGCTACATATTCGCTATTTTTTTCCTTGCTTTTTTGCCTAGTTTGCGTGCGCTTAGGTATTAGAATTTCGATCTCGTGTGCATTCTGTGCGGCAAGAATGAGCGATTTTAAATTCTCATAAAACGCGAGTTTCTCCTTTAAATTTTGCTCTTCGATATGGATATTAGCAGCCTTTTGGCGCAGACGCTTTGCCTCGGAGTAAAGTTCGCCCAAAGTGGCGCTTGCAGGCTTTTGCAGCTTAAATTCTACCGCCTCTGCGTCTCCTTTTTGCAGCGTAAATTCTCGCGCGCTGGTTGGAATTTTATAGATATTTTCCTTTAGCAAGGCGGCTTTTGCACCTAAAAGCTCGGCGCTTCGCAGTAGTTCGGCGCTGCTTTGCAAAGAGCCTAAAGCCTCGCGCACCGAGTCTAGCTTTTTATTTAGCGCCGTGATTTTTGCGGATTTGAGCGAGTTTAAGCGATCCGCATTTAGCGCGTTAAATTCCGCGCGAAAAAATGCTTTAAAATCCGAAATTTTTGGCACGGGGGCTTCTTTAATATTTGCAGGCGGTAGGTGGCGGAGTTTTCTTCCTACTTTGATCTGCCTAAATTCCGTCTCGAAGTGCCGCAGCGCCTCTAGAATCACATCGTTTTCATCGGTGATTATTACGTTGGTAAATCGCCCGGTAAATTCGAAGTAGATATTTGAGCTTTGGGTTTTGTAGCTTGCGTTTTGGCTTACGCTAAGACATAGAATTCTATTATTTTCTGGCACGCTAACGGAAGTGATGCGCGATTTTACGAAGCGCTTGGCAAGTAGCACGTCAAAGGGCGCCGCGTAAACCTTACCTTCGGTAAAAGCGTCATTTTCGTGGATATTGCAGCCTGATTTATTCATATCAAAAAACAGCGTCTCGTTGCCGTCAAAGCAGACTTTAAAAAGGTTATCTCCTACGCGCTTAATGTGCGAAAGGAAGCGTTTGGCGCGTAGATACTCGCAAATTTGAATTAAATTTTGATACTTCATACGCGCTAAAATTTCTCTTTGTGGATTTTACTTAAATTTAGCTTCTGCAGATCGTGCGGGCTCGGGCGCTGCTGCAGCACGCCGAGAGCCAGTATCGCTTCTGCTTTGAAATTCGGCGGAAAGCCCAGCGCCTCGCGCAAAAACTCCTCGCAGCTGCGTCCGTCCGCGGCGGCGCGCAGCCTTACCTGCACCCAGCAGCTGCCAAGATTTAGCGCGCTTGCGGCAAGGTGCATGTAGCCTAGCGCTACCGAGCAGTCCTCGATCCAGACGTCCTGCTTCTGCTCATCTGCGATCACGACGATCGCGGCCGCGGCCTGTTTTAGCATATCCGCTCCGCTGCTGCGACATCCGCTTAGCCGCTCAAGCATCCGTTTGTCGCGCACGAGGATGAACTCCCACGGGCGGCGTGCATGCCCCGACGGCGCAAGCAGGCCCGCTTTTAAAATTTTATCCAGCGCCTTGTCCTCAAGCGACCCCTGCGCATATTTTCTTACACTTATGCGGTTTGCAAAAATATCTAAAATTTCCATCGTCTCGCTCCTTGCGGCTTAATTATACATAAAATTGCAAAAATTTATGATTTTTTAGCTAAAATCGCGCAAATTTAACCGATACGAAGGAGATTTTATGAAGCAGACGATCACGGAGAAAATTTTTAGCGAGCACGTGGGCGAGGCGGTTTTTGCGGGACAGATCATCGAAAGCGCCATAGATATGGTCATCGGCAACGACATCACGACGCCGATTTCGATCAAGCAGTTTGAGCTTAGCGGCGCGAAAAAGCTCGCCAACCCGGACGGCTTTGCGATCGTGATGGATCACTACATCCCTACGAAGGATATTTTAAGCGCAAACCAAGCTAAAATTTCACGCGAGTTTGCTTACAAGCACGATTTGAAAAACTATTTCGACGAAAAAGATATGGGTATCGAGCACGCGCTGATGCCTGAAAAAGGGCTCGTAGTGCCCGGCGACGTCATCATCGGCGCGGACAGCCACACCTGTACCCACGGCGCGCTGGGGGCATTTGCGACGGGTATGGGCAGCACCGATCTTGCTTTTGCGATGATAACGGGCAAGAATTGGTTTAAAGTACCTCCTACGATCAAAGTAATTTTTCGCGGCAAGCCCGCGCCGCACATCTACGGCAAGGATCTGATCTTGGAAGTGATCCGCCTCATCGGCGTGGACGGCGCGCGCTATAAGGCTTTGGAGTTCTGCGGCGACGCGCTGGAGTATCTGGATATGGATAGTAGATTTTCGCTTTGCAATATGGCGATCGAAGCGGGCGGCAAGAGCGGTATCGTCGCGGTCGATGAGATCACAAAGGAATTTTTGGCGGATAAAAATTTACGTGCCGAGCCAAAATTTCACTACTCCGACGAGGGCGCGAATTATGAGCAAATTTTGCAGATCGACGTTAGCAAGCTTGATCCGGTGATTGCGTATCCGTTTCTGCCTAGCAACGGCAAGAGCGTGCGCGAGGCGGTGCGCGATGATATCGCCGTCGATCAGGTCTTTATCGGCAGCTGTACCAACGGCAGGCTCTCCGATCTGCGGATCGCCGCGCAAATTTTAAAAGGTCGCAAGGTCGCGCGCAAAACCCGCCTCATCATCACGCCTGCGACGCAAAAGATCGCTTTGGCCGCGCAAAAAGAGGGGCTGTGGGATATTTTCGTAGAAGCGGGCGCGGTCGTGAGCAACCCGACCTGCGGCGCGTGCCTGGGCGGATATATGGGGATTTTGGGCGTGGGCGAGCGCTGCGTAAGCACGACTAATCGAAATTTCGTCGGCCGCATGGGCGATCGCAGCAGCGAAGTGTATCTGGCAAACTCTGCCGTCGCCGCAGCCAGCGCCGTCGCAGGAAAGATCGCCGATCCGCGGGATTTGTAAGTTTAGAAAGCCGCCTTTTATTTTTAATTCGCTTGCGTCATAAATTTTGAGGGATAAAATACAAAATTCGATAGCGTCGCAAAGCTTGGCGAGTATAAAAAATAGTGAGGATGGCTGGCTTTGTTGTTGAAATTTTGCGGCAAAATTTCACCTCGTCATCTACAAAATTTCTCCGTTATAAATTCCGCTTTCACCCACCGCGAGGCTTTGTTATTAAAACCTTGCGGATTTTAAATGCCACTATCGGTGCGATCACGTAAATTTTGAAATTCTACTTGGCAGAGTTTTACTTTAACAAGTGCGTTAGAGTAAAATTTATGCTTAAAAATGCCAACGTGCAGAGTTTAAATTTAGGTTTCCGCTTCGCTCGGCTTGTTTGCGTAATAAGTAAAATTTCAAATAGATATCCCATTGGCGCTTACATTGATAAGTACCAAGCGTTCGCCTAGGTTAAATTTTTAAAATTTAGAGCCGAAAGCCTACGCGTAAATTTAACAAAACCGCCGTAAATTTTGCTCAAATTTACGGTGGTATGTTTAAAATTTAAGGCGCCCTACGCCTCCAAAATCGCTCCGTTGCTAGCGTTTGTTACCAGTTTGCGATACATTCGCAGCCAGCGATACGGCAGCGGTTTTTCAAGCGGCTTAAATTTAGCCCTTCGCGCGGCGATCTCGGCTTCGCTTAGACGCACGTTGATCGCGTATGTATCCACGTCGATGTCGATGATGTCGCCATCCTCTAGCAATCCGATCATGCCGCCCTCGGCCGCTTCGGGACT
>NZ_CALIBB010000244.1 GCF_938045595.1 uncultured Campylobacter sp. | reverse complement strand
AAAGGCGCGTTAATTTAAGCGCGATCTGCACCGCTTGCGATGCAAAAAAGGAGCTAGAGGCACTTAAAAATTTAAGCCGCCACCCCAAGCGCGCTAGCCCAGTTTCTCGATCTCCTCGGCGATTATCGCATTGATATCGGCTACGATCTCTTCGACCGTGCGCTCGCCGTTTACTATATGAAAGATGCCCGCATCGCCGTAAAATTTACGGATATCCTCGATCGGCTCTGAAAACACGCGCATCCTGTTTTTAAAGACCTCCACGTTATCGTCCGCCCCGCGAGCGCGCCCTAAAACGCGCTGTTCGGCGACCTCCTCGCTGACGCACACCTCGATGACCGCGCTAAGGGCCACATCTTCGTCGCCTTGCAGCACCTCATCGAGTTTGCTCATCTGCTCGACGCTTCTTGGATAGCCGTCGATGATGATAAGATCTTTCGGCGAGCTTTTAATCGCGCTAACGATAGCATTTACGACGATATCAAGCGGCACGAGATTGCCTTTAGAGATGAAGCCGTCTATCTGCCTGCCCAGAGCGCTACCACTTGCTACCTCGGCGCGCAGCAGATCGCCCGTAGAATAGTGCTCGATGCTTTGATTCATCTGAGCGATCATACTCGCATCGGTCGTTTTGCCGCTGCCCGGAGCGCCGATGATTAGAAAAAGGCTTTTCATTTTTGCTCCTTCTTATGAAGCCTAAGACCTAGCTCGCGAAGCTGCTCGTCGGTCACGACGCTAGGAGCTTTGGTGAGCGGACACTGCGCGCGCTGCGTTTTAGGAAACGCGATAACCTCGCGGATACTGCTTGAGCCGGTAACCAGCATCATCAGCCTATCAAAGCCAATCGCGATACCTCCGTGCGGAGGCGCGCCGAAGCTTAGCGCATCGAGCAGGAAGCCGAATTTCTCCCTCTGCTCCGCAGGCTCGATCTTAAGCAGCTTAAAGACCTTTTCTTGAATGTCCGCTTTATGGATCCTGATACTGCCGCCGCCAAGCTCGATGCCGTTTAGCACGACGTCGTAGGCAATCGAGGTAATATCCTCCAAATCGGGCTCGTCGGGATTGTTCGGCATCGTAAAAGGATGGTGCATCGCAGAGTAGCTGCCGTCGTCGTTTTGCTCAAACATAGGGAAATTTACGACCCACAAAAACTCAAGCCTGTTCGGATCGATTATGCCAAGCTCGTTTGCGAGGAAAATTCTAAATCTGCCCATATAATCAAGCACGATTTTCTTTTTGCCCGCGCCGAAAAATACGACGTCGCCGACTTTAAGCTCGCAGCGCTTGATAAGCTCATCAAGCTCGCTTTTTTCAAAGAATTTTACCAGCGGCCCCTTTAGACCGTCTTCTTTTACTTGGATAAACGCAAGGCCTTGCGCGCCGAATTTTTTCACGTATTCCTCAAAGCCTTGCATCTGGCGCTTGCTAAATTTAAGATCGCCACCCTCGACTTTAAGAGCTTTTACGCGGTTAGCCTTGCGGTCTTTGGCTAAATTTGAAAAAATTTCGTTGCTCGATTTTTCAAAAATATCGGCTACGTCGATGAAAGGCATATCGTAGCGCAGATCTGGTTTGTCGCTGCCGTAAAGCTCCATCGCGTCTTTGTATTCCATATGTCTAAAAGGGGTGACGATCTCGCGGCCGCAGGATTTGAAAATGTCCTTTAAAACCTCCTCGGCTACGCTCATTACGTCGTATTGGGTATTGAAGCTCATCTCGATATCGATCTGCGTAAATTCCGGCTGGCGGTCGGCGCGCAGGTCCTCATCGCGGAAGCAGCGCGCGATCTGGAAGTATTTATCAAAGCCCGAGCACATCAAAAGCTGCTTGAAAAGCTGCGGACTTTGCGGAAGCGCGTAGAAGCTGCCCGGATAGACGCGGCTAGGCACTAGATAATCCCTAGCGCCCTCAGGCGTCGCGCGCGTTAAGATCGGCGTTTCGACCTCCACAAAGCCTAGCCTATCAAGAGCATTTCGCGCGGCGATCGCAGCCTTGGAGCGCATCTTAAATTTATCGAAGCTTCCCTCGGCACGCAGATCCAAAAAGCGGTACTTAAGCTTAGTTTCTTCATTGACGCTTTTATCGCCGATTACGAAAGGAAGCGGCTTGCTTGGATTTTCTATCTCTAAGCTTTCTACCACGACTTCGATGTCGCCCGTTTTTAAATTTGGATTTTCCAGCCCTTCGCCGCGAGCGCGGATCTTGCCGACGGCTTTTAGAACGAATTCGTTTCGCACGGTATTTGCTACCTCGTATGCCGAATGGCTATCTTTGGGATCACAGACTAGCTGTAAAAGTCCGCTTCGGTCGCGCAAATCTATAAAAATCACGCCGCCGTGGTCGCGGTAAGAATTTACCCAGCCGCACACGGTTACACTTTTGCCGATATCGTTTTTACTCAAATCGGCGCAATAATGACTTCGCAAATTTACTCCTTTAAAATTATTTGTAAAACGCAAGTATAGTTAAATTTTGCTTTTACAAAGCTAATTTTTTATAAAATAAAACTATGGAAAACAAAATTCATAAAAACCTTAAATTCGCGGGGCTAATAGCCAAAAAATCAGAAGAGATTCGCCCCGTCGTGGAGCAAATTTGCGAAATTTTAAAAGCGCAAGGTATTGAGCTTTTGCTTGAAGAGGACGGAGCGGAATTTTTCGGCCTTAAGCCGCATACGCTTACAGAAATTTTAAAAAAGACCAATTTTTTAATCAGTCTCGGCGGCGACGGCACGCTCATCGGACTTGCGAGGCTGCTAAGCGATAAAAATGCCTTTATTTTGGGCATCAACGCGGGCACTTTAGGCTTTTTAACGGACGTGCAGCCGAGCGAATTCGCAAAATTTTTAAAGGAATTTTTGCACGGCGAATATGAGATCGAGCGCCCGTTTTTGCTTGAAGTGATACTGGAAAACGGCAGCGGCAAAATCGTCCGCAAGACCGCATTTAACGACGTCGTAATCACCCGCAGCCATATCTCTTCGATGGCGAAGATCGACGCCTTTTTAAACAGAAAATATTTCAACACCTACTACGGCGACGGCGTGATCGTAAGCTCCGCCGTGGGCTCGACCGCGTATAATATGAGCGCGAACGGATCTATCGTCTATCCGCTGTGCGACGTGTTTTGCGTCACGCCGATCTGCTCGCACAGCCTGACGCAGCGGCCTTTGATCCTTCCAAAAGAATATCTTGCAAGCTTCAAAAACGCCGGAAGCTCCGAAGTTAGCGTCGTCATCGACGGACAAGACGTTTTTGATATGGCGGAATTTCACAGCGTGAGCGTTAAAATTTCACATGCAAAGGCAAATTTAATAAAACGCAGAAGCTACGATTATTTCGACGTTTTAAAAGCCAAACTCAGATGGGGGCACGGCGGATGCTAGAAAGAATTTATATTAAAAATAATCTAGGTTTTTGCGAGAGCGAGCTTAGTTTTGGTCCGGGACTTAGCGTATTTACAGGTATCAGCGGCGCGGGTAAATCGGTATTAATAGGCGCGATTTTAGCGGTGTTCGGGCTTAAAGAATGCGAGGCAGAGCTCATAGAAGCGGACGTAGAACATAAATTTGATATGGAAAATTTCGGCTTGATAAACGATACGCCAAATATTTTTCGCGTTCTAAAAGAGCGTAGCTTGCGATACTTTATAAATTCTCAATCGATCTCGAAAAAAAATCTAAGCACGATCGCCGGCGAATACGTGAAATTTTTAGGCGCGAAAAACGCCGGTGAAATGAGTAGCGACAGCTTGCTAAAATTACTTGATTTTATCGCCGCGAAAAAAGATGCGGCGCACGCGCAAAGCCTATTGGAGCTTCAAAGCGCTTTTGTGGAATTTAGCCGTACAAAAAAGCAGCTGGATGAAATTTTGGATCAAGAGCGCAAGATCGAGGAGTTAAAGGAATTCGCTCGCTTCGAGATTGAAAAAATTGAGCGCGTATCGCCTAAGATCGGTGAATATGAGGAGCTTTTGCAGATCAAAAAAAAGCTTAGTAAAAAAGATAAGATTGAGGAACTTTGGGCTAGGGCGCAGGGTGTTTTTGAGCTAGAACGCAGCGTCATCGAAGCGCTAAGTCTTAGCGGACTGGATAGCGCGTTTTTTGAGGATGCGATGAACGAGCTGCGGCTAAAGCAGGAAAGTTTAAATTTAGACGAGCTCGAAAATATTGACATAGAGAAAATTTTAGATCGTATCGAAGCTCTTAGCGCGCTAAATAGGCGCTACGGAAGCGTAGAAGAGGCTTTAGCTACGCTTGAAGCGCGCAAGAAAGAGCTTGAGCATTACGAGCAGTTAAGCTTTGAAAAAACCAAGCTACAAGCGGAATTTAAACGCCTTAGTGAAAGCACCACTACCCTTGCCGAAAAAATCAGCGAGGCTCGCAAGGGCACTAAAAAACGGCTCGAGGATCTGATAAATTCCTATCTAAAGCAGCTTTATATGGACGGAGTGGAGCTTAGTTTTAAGCCTACGGTGCTTAGTGAGTGCGGCACGGACGAAATTTGCGTCAGCTTGTGCAAGACAGAATTTAAAAATTTAAGCTCAGGCGAAACGAACCGCTTACGCCTTGCTTTCATCGCGGCAAGCTTGGAGCTTACAAATAACGGCGAGGGAATTTTGATCTTAGACGAGATTGATTCAAATTTAAGCGGAAAAGAGGCGATGAGTATCGCTAACGTGCTGGTAAAAATTTCAAAATTTTATCAAATTTTTGCGATCTCGCACCAGCCGCAGCTTAGCTCAAAGGCTGCGTCACACTTTTTAGTAAGTAAAACGAACGGAAAATCTAGCGTGAGATTATTAAGCGAAAATGAGAAAATAACAGAGCTAGCTCGTATGATAAGCGGCGAGACTATTACTGCAGAAGCCCTGGAATTCGCTAAAAAACTAAGACAAAGCTGAAGGAATTTTAAGCTTAAGTTTAAATCTGAAATTTTTTGCTACAATACCGCGTTTAATTTAAATTTAAGTGTGATTTTGCAAAACGACGTAAAATCCGCTTCGAAAAATTTTATCAAGTGAGTTTTATGATTATAGATACACATTGCCATTTAGACGATACTAGTTTCGACGCCGATTTGGACGCAGTGATTGAGCGCGCCACGATTGCAGGCGTGCGCAGCATCATCATTCCCGGTGCCGATGTAGCAGACCTAGATAAGGCATGTAAAATTTCGCATGCACGGGATAATGTGTATTTTGCCGTAGGGGTACATCCATACGAGATAGATTCTTTCGATATGGAGGTGCTGAAGCGGTATGCTGACGATCCCAAATGCGTGGGCGTTGGCGAATGCGGTCTTGATTATTTCAGACTTAAGCAGCAAGAGAGCAAGGAAACCAAAGCCTTAGAAATCTCCCGCCAAAAAGACGCCTTCATCTCACAAATCGATCTAGCAACACAACTTCAAAAACCACTTATAGTCCATATCCGAGAAGCAAACGAAGATAGCTTTGGAATTCTAAAAGATCGCGCCGGCGATTTATGCGGCGGTGTTTTACACTGCTTCAATGCCAGCAAGCTTTTGCTAGGTCTTAGCGAATACGGATTTTACTTCGGTATCGGCGGAGTTTTGACATTCAAAAATGCAAAAAACTTAGCTGAGATCTTACCGCAAATTCCGCAAGAGCGCCTCTTAATCGAGACGGATGCACCCTATCTAACCCCGCATCCGCATCGCGGCGAGCGCAACGAGCCTGCATTTACGAGACTCGTGGTAGAAAAAGTCGCGGAAATTTTAAGCCTAAGCGTAGAAGAGGTTGAAGCAATAACGACTCAAAACGCCTGTAGGCTTTTTGGCGATAAAATCAAAGGAGAGATATGAAAGCCATAAAATTTATACTGCTAGCCCTACTTTTAGTGGGCGAAGCGTTTGCGAGCCAGCCCGGTCTGATGCGCGCAAATCACGACTATATTTTAAATCAATTCGGCATCGAAAATAACGAATCGAGCAAAAACGTAGTTGCGGGCATATTCCGTGCGATCAATGCAAGCGATCGCAAGCAGTTTAAGCATATCGTGACTTCGCAGTCGCACAATGCCTACTTAGTCAAATCCGAGGTTGATAACATTGAAGCTCCGGAATTCTTATTGTATTTGGCAATGGTAGAATCTCATCTTAAAAACACCGTAACTTCGGGCGCTAGCGCAGGTGGTATGTGGCAGCTGATGCCGGCAACTGCGAAAAATTTCGGTCTTAGAGTAGATAGCGCCGTAGATGAGCGTCGCGATCCCGCAGCCTCTACGGATGCTGCATTTTCGTATATTTTGCATCTGAAGCAAAATTTTGGCAAGTGGTATTTAGCGCTAATGGCGTATAATTGTGGCGATCAAAAGCTTAAAAATGCGATTGCAGCTACTGGCAGCGATGATCTGGATCGCTTGCTAAAAAGCCCTGCACTTCCTAATGAGACTAAGAATTTTATCAAGCGCATTATCAAATACGCTTATATCGCTCAAAATGAAAATATGCGTAAAATTCTGCTTTTTGAAAGCGAGCCATGGGGGCTAAAGCGTATCGCAGTAGCTCCGGGCACAAAGCTAAGCGCGGTTGCAAAACAGATCGGAATTTCGCCGTCGCAGATGCAGGATTACAACGCGCATATTAAAAACGGAATTTCGCCGCTTAACGGCAAGTACTTCTTTTATATCCCACAAAGCAAATATGCAGAATTTGTCGTAAATCAAGGCGCGTTTCAAGCGTATGAACCACGTCTGAAACAGCGCAAGCCAGGACGCGTGTTAGCAGGTTTGGCGAACGAGCTTAGCCTCAAAGACAAAAACGAAATAGCGCTAAATAATATAAAATTCAACAAATAAGATCGGATCGTAGGTGTCGTACCAGAAAATCGCTCTTTTTAGTGCGCTTTTTGCGCTAATTCTTGCCGGTTGCTCGTTTCGCACCGCACCGTCGTCTAGATCGTCTGCGGGCGGTGCGGGCAAGATCGGCAAAAACTCTCCCGCCACCATGCGCCCTTATAAAATCAACGGCAAAACCTACTATCCAGAGCAGGTAAGCGTCGGCGATACCCAGATAGGTATCGCCAGCTGGTATGGGCCGAATTTTCACGGCAAATACACCTCAAACGGCGAAATTTACGATATGAACGGCATGACCGCCGCGCACAAAACCTATCCAATGAATACTATGGTAAAGGTCACGAATCGCGACACCGGCGCTACCGCAACCGTGCGCATCAACGATCGCGGTCCATTCGTGGATGGTCGCATCATCGATCTTAGCAAAACAGCTGCTAATTTAGTAGGCGTATTTGCCAAAGGTACGGCGCCGGTAAAACTCGAAGTAGTGGGCTTTTATGGGCATACTATCGCCAAAGGCTCGCCGAAAGCAACCATTGTCGGCGGAAATTTTATGGTGCAAATCGGTGCGTTTAGAAACAGAAGCGGCGCACAAATTTATCAGCGCGATTACCACGGCACGGCGGGATATCCTGCGATCATCAAAGAATTTAGCATAGATGGCGCGCCGATTTATCGCGTCTTTTTAAGTGGATTTAAAAGCGAGGATGAGGCGAGAGATTTCGCGCATAATGGCAAGTTTACTGGAGCTTTCATCGTAAGAGAGTAGCAGTTTTATTTGACGGCTTTTACCTTCGTTTTTTTGCTTGATAAGGGTTTTGTTAAATTTATTTGTGAGCTACTTGCAGTAAAATTTCTCGTCATCTAATAGTTATCTGCTTTAGCTGCGGCGAAGTGCGAACTACTTGCAAGCTATTCGTATCAAAAAGTGCGCCTGCCTGCTTGAGCTTTGTTTTTTAATAGGACGCCGCGGCTGATAAAATTTTATATTGCTAGGGGATAGAGCATGCAAAAATATCCGGAAGTTTATAGTTTAGAAAAGAGTTTGGCTATACTTGAAAAATATAAAGACGAGCTGAGCGTAGAACAATACGAGCAAAATAGATCTATCATCTGCAACCACGCGATAGATGGTATGTTTGCAAACGAGCAAGATATAATCGATCTTATCAAGGTCGATAAGGGAGAAAGAACGCCCGATGAGATAATAAACGAATATAAAAAAGAGTGGGGCGTTTTATAGCGCAGTAGAAAATTTAAATTTGATAGTGAAATATCAGATGTATTTAAACGCGGCTCATTGGTTCTTTGAATTTTAATCGTGTAAAAAAGTTACGACTTCATGTTCTTTTGGTAAATTCTCTCTACCTCTAATACCACGATTACCGTATTCCGTTAGAGCTTCTTTTAAAATTTTATAAAGCTCATCTAACGAAATTCCGTCAAGACTAGAATTGATGTTTTCCAGCTTATATTTTATAAAAAAGGGGTTATCGACTAGCATTTTACTTGTGGTTTCGTCATAGACCCGTCTAATGTCAAGCTCGATATTTTTATCTTTATAATGGAGTAACCAAATATCCTCATCCGTAAATCCATCTCGTGGATCCGTCATAGATG
>NZ_CALIBB010000243.1 GCF_938045595.1 uncultured Campylobacter sp. | reverse complement strand
GGCGACGATGCAGTATTTACAGGCGATGCAGTCGTCGGTGTTCATCGTCGTGATGCCGGTTTTTTCGTCCTTGTGGCAGGCTTTCGTCGGACAGACTTTTACGCACGGCGCGTCCTCGCACTGCTGACAAGATACTCTAACATAGCGCTTTTCTTTCAAATTTAGCGGATCGGTTTTATCCTGGATAAAAAGCCTCATTTGACCTTTCGGAACCGAATTTACCTTTTTACAGGCGATCTCGCAATCGGTACAGCCCACGCATTTGTTCTGATCGAATATCATGCCGTAGTGCGGCTTTTTCGGCTCTTGCTTTTTAGCACTTGCGTTTACATCTTGCGCACTTTTATCTGTGCCGTTTTGTGCGAGCAAGCTTGAGGCGATTGCGCCAAGCCCCAAAGAGCCGAGTGCGGCGGATTTTATAAAATTTCTTCTTTGCTTTTGCATATTCTCCTCCGACTAAATTTAAGCAAAACTACTTTGTTTTATTCGCGTCGTGAAAGCTTTTAGCCTCGCTCTCGCTAAGCTTTTTGGCCGCATCGGCAAGCTCGCCGGGCTTTAAAACCTTTAGTAGTTCGGCTTCAAAAATCACCACAGAACCCGCAGGAATTCTATCTACGTCCACGTTGCCGTAGGCTAAATTACTAGGGATTGTAAATTTATATTTCGAGCCCGTATTCATCAAAAGCAACCCCTCGCGCAATCCGTCGATTAAGCCTATCATAGAAAGATGCGCCGGAATTTTAGACGCGAAAGTATCGTCAAATACGCTACCATTCGTCAAATACGCCTTGTAGTTCATCACCACTACGCTCTCAGGTTTTGGCTTTTCGCCCATACCTAGCTTTAAAATTTCATATTGAAGACCGGATTTTGTGGTTTTAACGTCCGGATTTTTGGCATTTTTCGCCATAAATTCCTTGCCTGCTTTTAAATTTTTATCAAGCTCCGCTTTGGAATTTGTTTCTACGATCTTATTTAGTTTATCGGCTCTTTGATTCAAAAGCGCAATAATTTCCTCATCTTTTAGCTTCTGCTGCTTTTTAAGAGCGTCCAAAAACCCCTCTATCACCGCATCTAAGTCGTATTTGACACCTAACGCGGCTTGTGAATGCAGCTGGTTTGAAACATAGCTTCCGGTGGAAGCTCCGATGCTATAAGATTCTTTTTGTTCTTGCGTAGTTAAATTCGCGCCCAACGCGCAGCTTGCCAAAACGATAGGCAAGAAAATTTTTAGTCTTTTTTGCATACATTTGCCTTTTAAATTTCGGGGCCGCGAACTTACGCGACCCCGAAAGAATTATAAATTATTATTTAGAATTCTTTGAGCCTCTTTGATATACTCTTTAGCGGCTTCTAGCCTTTGCTTAGTATATTTAAAGCCATGCATTCCCCATGAGCCGTCTTTTTCGATAAGATCGACGGTGTCTTGAGCTTTTTCGATCAGCTCATAAACGCGAGTTTTGTCGCTGGAGTTAAGCTTTTTAGTCTCAAGGATAGAGTAAATTCCTTGAATGCCGATCTTAACTTGCGAGAAGTCGCTCTTAATTGGAGTTTGCCAGCCCATAACCTCATCGTAAACCTGCTTTTGATTCTTGAAGTGAAGCGTCTCTTTTAGCTCGGAAACGACTGGACTATGGCAGCCTTTGGTATCTTGCATATCTTTATCCGCCCACGAGGTTCGTGCGCACGACCACATAAGATCGACGAAATTTCGTCCGTCTTTATTTCTTTGGAAGTGCCAATCTTTCGCATCTCTCGGACCTTTGGCGGCATCGCCTGCGACTAGAGATTTTCTAGCAGGATCGATGTCGATCTTCCAGATGTGCGATCTTCTTTGAGTATCAAATCCCGCGTTGTCTTGGAACTGAATAGCGTAGAAGTTCTCGCAGCTCATCATAAACGGCATGTGGCAAGATGCGCAGGTGTTGTCTTTATGCGTATCGGCTCTTGCGGCGATGTAGGCTTGCTCTTGGTGGCAATCCTTGCACTCTTTTGTGATCTTAGGCTTTGTATAAAACGCGCTCAAATAGCCCTGCTCTGAGTTGTAATTTACGCCCTTGACGGTTTTATCACCAACTACCGGTCCGGTGTTATCGTGCGGATCGTGGCAGGTTACGCAGCGCATACCCTTCTCGTAGTGAGCGGTAAAGTAGGACTGAGAGCCTTCAGAGCCACAGCCTGGTCCCATAGATTTAAATTTAGAGCTAAGAGATAGATCGGGATTTCCGTTGTTTAGCGGATTAGCACGAGCTAAATCAGGGCTATAGTTAAATCTTTGGTGGCAGCGTTCGCAGTTTGAGGTTCTAAAATTTGTAGCGCCGTCAAGGTGACCGCCCGCTCCATGGCACTCTTCACAGGTGATACCCTTGGAGATAGTGTGCTTTTGAAGCTCTTTTGCGTTACCCAAAGCAGCATAGAATTCTTTTTTAGTTTTAAAATCGAATTTGAATGGGTGGCAGACTTCACAATACGAGCTGTTTGCTTGGAAAAACATCGATTTTTTGTATTTTGCAGCATACGATGCAAGACCTCTTACGTAACCGCCGTTATCGCCGTATTCCTCAAGCGTGCCTGGGAATTCCGGAACGATCTTTTTAATCTTTTTGACCGTCTCATCGTCTAAATTTAACGCCCAAGTCCTTTGGAATTGGTTGCCGCCGGCTACGATTTGACCGGTACCATCTCTTAGCAAGCCGCCCTCTACGTGATAGGTTCCGCGTAGAAGCCATGCATCTACGTAGCCAAATTTTGTCCTTAGATGCCCCACGGTCGCATAAATTACGTCAGGGGTAATACCTTTTGGAAGGATCGACGCCGTATCCGGGCTAAATACAGGATCGGTTAGGTTGTTATTAACCTCCGGGTGCTCGCCCGGGAAGCGGATAGTAGTGGCGTGGCGCGATCTGCTCCATGTCTCATACTGCGCAGGGTGGCACTCGCCGCATTTTTCAGGGCCTATGAATTTATTCGGAAATTGCAAAGAAGAGCCCGCAGGGATTCTATACATCATAGAGCTATAGCCCTTGCCGTCGTCTCTTTTACTAGCCTTTGAAAAGTCAAATCCATGCCCTTCCGCAAGCCACTCCAAACCTCGGTCGTGTACATCCATCTTACCAACCGTCTTACCGCCGTATTTGGTAAAAATCGGGTGATTTTTAAATAGCCAGTCATACATCTCTCGCTCTTCTACGACGTAGTCCTGCAAGGATATGACGCCTCTGCTTTGCAACGTGCCCTTAGGATTTGCGATGACGTCGCGCGATTTTTGCGACATTTCCATCTCATGCCCCATGCCTTCATCAGCACAGGCTCCTGCGGCAAAAATGCTAATACAGGCTAGCGCGCCTAGTAGCATCTTATTCCATTTTTTCATGGCTCCTCCTTTGAAAATCGAAATTTTAAATTAGCAAAGTTCTACGCTCGAAATAATATCAACAAAAAAGGGTGAAAAAGGGAGAAATTTAATGAAGTCTAAATTTAACGAAAAGAGATCGTAAATATCGCGCCTTCGTCGGAATTCGCAGCGCTTATGCTCCCTCCGTTTTTTTCGATTATCATCTTGCTCATATATAGTCCGAGCCCGCTGCCCTGCTGTTTTGTCGTAAAGTGCGGCTCAAAAATTTTATCTAGCTGCGCTTCATCGATGCGGCTTGCGTTATTTTCGATCGTGATTACTCGCTCGCCCTGTTTTAAAAATGAGCGGATTTTAATCTCGCGCCGTTTAAGCGGCACGTCCAAAAACGCCTCCTTTGCGTTGTTTATGATGTTTATAAGCACCTGGATGAGCTCGTTTACGTTGCCGTAAAGCGTAAAATTTTCCTCTATCCGCACGCTTATATCGATGACGTGTTTTTTAAGCGAGGCGTTTAAAATTTTACGCGCCTGCTCGATCGCCTCGCTGGCGCTAAATTCTTTCTTTGGCATGTTCGGATTGAAGAAATTTTTAAAATCCTCGATCGTATCGCTCATAAATTTCACCTGCTCGCCCGCATCTTTTATGCCGCCCTCGAGCCTTTCTTTTGAGAGCTTGCCCCGCTCGTTGTAAAGCTCTAAATTTATGAGCGTGGAGCTGATCTGCGATAGTGGCTGACGCCACTGGTGCGAGATATTGCCGATCATCTCGCCCATGAGCGCGAGGCGGCTTTGATTTATCAGCAAAAGCTGAGTTTGCATCTTTAAAGTCGCGTTTTTTTTGTGAATTTTATAGATACAAAATATGCAGATCAAAAACACTACAAGCAAGCTTAGGCCGCTAACGACAAACTCTTTGGTGTGATAGAGCAGAATGCTTTTTATCGGAATTTTAAAGCTTATCATCGCGATCGTATCGCCTAGACCGCCTTTGAAATTCCCCACATCGCCGTAGAGTTCTTGCATCTTTTTAGGTGCTGCGTTGATGCTGTGGCACTCAGTGCACGAAGGCTGAGAGTTTGTTATCGGCAGGCTCAAAAGATACGAGGCGCCACCTTTATCATAGACGATTCTGGAGTATTCTTTGTATCTATTTTCTTTAAAGCCCTCTAAAATTTCATTCTCAAACTCGCTTCCTTCGTGCTCGGGATTGAGCGGATCGGTAGCGACGAGCTTGTAGTCGTAGTTGATGTTTTCTTTGGCGAGCTGAATTTTATAAATTTCGCGCGTTATGTAGGTCGAGGACATCAGCCTCGGATCGAAAAAATCCTCGCTTAGAAGCTTTTTTTCTTTAAGCTCGTTTATTAGCGGGCGCTGCACGGTCGAGACGTAATCGCGCACCGCATTCATCGTATCTAGGATATAAAACGCCTCGCGCCTCGTGTCCTTTAGCGCAAGCTCGCGGTAGAAGTTAAAAACCAAAGCCGTAATTACGATATATAGCAGCACGAAAACCGCTACGATAAATTTAAATTTATACTTCAAAGAGATACCCCACCGCATATAAATTTTTGATCACGTCCTTGCCGATCTTGCGGCGCAGCTCTTTGACGATCGCCTTAATCGCTTCCTTGCTAGGCTGCTCGAACTCCCACATGTAGTCGAATAGCTGCTCGTAGGTTACGGTTTGATTTTTGCGCGCTAAGAAGTACTCCAAAAGCTTGCTCTCGCTTTTGGAAAGATGACAGGCGCTGTCTTTGACGTAGATGATCTTTTTGGCAAAATCATACTTCAGCTCGCTGCTTATGCTAAATATCGGCGCGTGATTTATCAGCTCCGCAGCGACGTCTTGCAGCGCCTTTATAAAGGCGTTTTTGTCGTACGGCTTAGGCAGATACCTAGTGATCTTAAGCTCCACCGCCCGCCACAGATACTCCTGCTCGGTGTGGCTCGAAAGTATCACGATCGGCACTGAGATGCCGGCAGCGCGAATCTTTTTAACGACCTCTAGCCCGTCCATATGCGGCACGCCGATATCAAAAACCAGTGCGTCGTACGAACCGCTCATCGCCTCATCAAGCGCCTCCAGCCCGTCCTTAACCCCCACTACTTCGCCGAAAAACAGCTGCAGCGATTCGGTTATATTTTTTAAAATCCCGGGCTCATCCTCTAGACAAAGAACCCTTTTATTGGACAAAACGTCCAATAATTCGTAATCTTGCATACTCTATCCGCCTCCAAGCTTAGCGCATTTCATTCTTAATCGTCTCTTAAAATATAACTAGACTTAGATTATATAAATTTAGCATTAAACTAACGTTAAAAAATATACCAAAGCGGTTCACACGTAAATTTAAACTGGAAACTACCTATACATGAGCCTTACGTCTGCATAAGTCGAATAAAAATATCACAAGAACATAAAAAGGCGGGACGATAAGCTTGATATTAAATTTTACCGCCTCGCAGGCGGCATATGAAAGGCGGTAAAATTTTATTTGAGAGGTGCTTGCATATGCATTTCGCAGACAAAGGCAATCAAATCATAAAGATCTATCAGCTCCATAGCTCGGCGGAATAAAATTTAAAATTTAGCCCAAG
>NZ_CALIBB010000242.1 GCF_938045595.1 uncultured Campylobacter sp. | reverse complement strand
CATTAAATTCGCATCATTTTCGCGTAGTCTTATTTCCATGCAGGTACGAAATAAAATTTCAGAACTTCAAATTTTGCGCCACAAATTACTAGCTATTGCCGCGCGATTATATTATTATGTATATGTATTTTAATTGTGGCAAAATTTAACCCGAGCGATTCTAATATTTTGGTCAAAGCGCCGTATTAAATTTAAAATTTATCTCAAAAAAGAACCTGCCTTAAGGATTCGATAACCGATCAGCTTGCCCCTTCGCGCGCCAAAACGACTTTGAAGGTTTTTAAAATAATGACGATGTCGTTCCAGATCGACCAGTTTTTCATATACCACGCATCCATGCCCGCCCTGGTCGCAAAATCCACATCGCTGCGCCCGCTCACCTGCCAAAGCCCCGTAATGCCGGGCTTGACGGCCAGGATTAGATCTGCGTATTCGCCCATATCCTTGCGCTCGTATTGCGCGCACGGGCGAGGGCCTACGATGCTCATTTCGCCCTTTAGGA
Organism: uncultured Campylobacter sp.; assembly: GCF_938045595.1. Lineage (GTDB taxonomy): Bacteria > Campylobacterota > Campylobacteria > Campylobacterales > Campylobacteraceae > Campylobacter_B. The sequence continues at coordinate 8,582 of NZ_CALIBB010000242.1, read as the reverse complement.
CGTTGATCAGCTGAGGGAGCTCATCGAGCGAACTTTTGCGCAAAAAATCGCCCAGCTTCGTGATGCGCGGATCGTGCTCGTATTTATGATATTTTTCAAAATACTCCACCTCTTGCGGATTTTGCTTTAGATACTGAGCTAAAATTTCATCGCCGTTTTCTTTCATCGAGCGAAATTTCAGACACCCAAATGGCTTGCCACCAAATCCCATCCTTTGGTGCGAAAAAAATATGCGCCCCGTGGGCTCTTTTAGCTTCATCATCAGCGCGATTACGCCAAAAATCGGCACCAGCAAAGGAAGTGCTAAGAAAATTAGCGCCAAATCAAGCCCGCGTTTAAGCGCTAAATTTAAAGGGCTTTTTAGAGAATTTCGTATCGCAAAGAGGCTGGTGCGCGAGGCAAAAACGCTGTAAATATCTGCCTGCGTAAAATCGTATGAGCGCAGCACGGGGGTAAATAAAATTTCTTTGTTTTTTCTGATGTTATGTTCGATAAGCTCGTTCAAAGCCTCCGCACCAAGCCTGCTTCCGCCGATAAACAGCACGTCGTAATCGTTGCCAAGAGCTCTAACGTATCCCAAATACGCGCTTTCTAAGACGGCGCTTTCAAACTCCTCGCCCTCGCCTAAAATTTTCGCCCTCTTTCGCCATAGGCCAAATTTAAAAAGCCTCCTTTTCGTTACGAGCTTAAAAAGCGGCAAAACCACCGCCATAAAGGCAAAGCTCAAAATAAAGCTGGCACGCGAAAATTCGTAATTGACTTTGATTAAAGCAAGCAACGCTAGGCTTAGCAAAAGCCCAAAAAAGCAGCTTCTCACTAAAATTCTACTCTCGTGCCAAAAATCATACCGCCTCGAATAGATCCCCTGATAAAAAAATAGAAATATCATTATGACATAGGACGGCGCGAAGCCCTGATACCTGCCGATGTCCAGCAGCACGCTATCGCCGTAGAGCAAATTTTTAAGCACCACGGCAAGCCCGAAGCAAAGCCAGATGCCGAAAATGTCGACCGCCAAGATTATCAAAACGCAGAGTTGCTTTTTCATCCTAGCTCCTATTAAAATCATCTTGCAGACGCACGATATCATCCTCGCCAGTGTAGCTGCCGACTTGAGCCTCGATTAGCACGACGGGGATTTTGCCTTCGTTTGCGAGGCGGTGAACCTCGCCCATTCTAATGAACGTCGATTCGTTCTCACGCAACAAGAAATTTCGCTCGCCCACAGTCACGGTCGCAGTGCCGCTAACGACGATCCAGTGCTCGTTGCGATGGTAGTGCTTCTGCAGCGATAGCCGCTTGCCGGGCTTTACGACGATACGCTTGATCTTGTAGCCGCGCTCATCTTCGAGCACCGTGTAGCTGCCCCACGGGCGGTGCGTCGTTACGTGCACGCGCGCCAGATCGCTATCCTTCAGCCGCTCTACCACCTGCTTTACCTTTTGGGTAGAGCCTTTTTTGCATACGAGCAGGGCGTCCTTGGTATCGACGATAGCAAGATTCTCGACATCTATGGCGGCTATCGTGCGGCCCGAGCCGATGATGAGATTGTTTTTAGAATTTAGAGTAATATTTTGCTCGCCAGCGGTGTTGCCGTTCGCGTCTTTAGGCAGTTCGGCGTCTAAGCTATCGAAGCTTCCCAGATCGCTCCAGCCGATGTCTGCGGGCACGACCTTAGCAAGGCTCGTGCGCTCCATAACTGCGTAATCGATGCTATCTGCGGGGATCTCTTGCATATCGCCTAGTTTAATTCTAATCGGATTTTCCGCATTAGAATTTTCATGCGCACGGACGCAGGCTTCGTAAATTTCAGGACTTTGCGATTTTAGTTCGCTCAAAAATACGCCGGCTTTAAACATAAACATGCCGCTGTTCCAGTAAAAATTCCCCGCCGCTATGTAGCTTTGCGCTGCCGCAAGCTCAGGCTTTTCGTGAAATTTTAACACGTCCTCGCCGCTTGCTTCGATATAGCCGTAGCCCGTATTTGCCTCCGTGGGCTTGATACCAAACGTCACCAAAAACCCCTGTTTTGCAAGCTCGCGCGCGCGCAAGACGCTGTTTTTATACGCCGTCTCATTTCTAATTAGATGATCGCTCGGCGTTACGAAAACGATCTCCTCGACCTTTAAGCTCAAACACGCAAGCGCGATCGCAGGAGCCGTGTTTCTGCCGACGGGCTCGAGAAGAAATTTTACGCCGCGCGCGCCCAAGGCCTCAAGCTGATCGAGCGCCAAAAAATACTGCTGCTCGTTCGAGACGACGAGCGTGCTCTCGCATAGCGGAGAGTTTCGCTCGTAGCTCATCATAAAAAGCGAGCGGTCGTCAAAGAGGCGCACGAACTGCTTGGGCATAAGCGTGCGGCTGATGGGCCACAGCCTCGTGCCGCTGCCGCCGCTTAGGATTATATTAGTCATTTAGGCCGTCCTTAAATTCCTCATATTTTTTCTCGACGTAGCTTTTGATCTCGGCTTCAAAGCGCGCGCGCGAAAATTTTAAAGAATTTTCTCTGATTTTTACAGGCTCAAATTTATCATAATTTTGCTCAAATTTAGCTACGGCGGCGAGCAGTCCCCTTGCATTTTGCTCCATAAAATACAGTCCGCTCTCGCCATCGCGCACCGTCTCGCGGGCGCCGCCACGCCCGAAGCAGATCACCGGCGTACCGCATGCCTGCGCCTCCACCGGCGTAATGCCGAAGTCCTCCTCAGCGGCAAAAACAAACGCCTTTGCCCGCCCCATTAGATCCGTCATCGTTTCATCGCTAGCAAAGCCCAGAAGCTCAATGTTTTTACCAGCTTTTGATTTTATTTTGGCCATATCGGGCCCGTCGCCGATAACGAGCAGCTTTTTATCCGTCTGCGAAAACGCCTCTACGATGAGATCGATCTTTTTGTACGGTACCATGCGCGAGGCGGTGAGGTAAAACTCCTCTTTGGCTTCGCGCAGCGTAAATTTATCCACATCCACGGGCGGATAGATGATGTCGCTGGGCTTGCCATAAGTTTTTTTGATACGACGCGCGATGTAGCGGCTGTTTGCGACGTAGTGATCCACGCGGTTTGCGGCGCTCGCGTCCCAGAGGCGAATTTTATGTAAAAAATACTTCGCCAGCACGCCCTTTAGACCGCGATCCAGCCCGCTTTCGCGCAGGTACTGATGATACAGATCCCACGCGTAGCGGATCGGCGTGTGTACATAGGCAATGTGAAGCTGATTTGAGTGCGTCAGCACCCCCTTTGCGACGGCGTGCGAGCTGGATAGCACGACGTCGTAGCCGCTTAGATCAAACTGCTCGATCGCAAGCGGAAATAGCGGCAAGTAGTTGCGGTATTTGTCCTTTGCGAATGGCAGCTTCTGGATAAAGCTCGTTTGGGCGCGCTTGCCTTTTAAAATTTTATCCCGGTCGGTGCCGCTTAAAAAGTCGATGAGGCTGTAAATTTCAAAATCATCCCATATATTGGTAAAACTCTCGACGCATTTCTCAGCTCCTGCATAGGTACTAAACCAGTCGTGGATAAGGGCTTTTTTCATTGCGGCTCCCTAGTTGATCTATTTTCAAATATCTGCTCGTAAATCTTTTCCACTTTACGAATCATAACGCCGATATCAAATTTATCTTTAAAATTTAGCAACGCTTCGGCTTGCATTTTACCGTATATTTTCTCATCGTTTAATAAAATTTCTATATCTCGGCACGCCTGCTGTGCGTCCTCAAACAAAAATCCGCTTTTGCCGTTTTCTACGACTTCGTTATTTCCCACGACGTTTGTCGCCACTATCGGGATACCGAGCGACTGCGCCTCTATGAGCGCATAAGGTAGCCCCTCCCACCTGGAAGTAGACAGATAGACATCCGTAGCGGATAGATACGCGGGCACTTCGTCGGTAAAGCCCGTAAAGATTATATTTGCGCCGTCTTTTTGCGCCATAGATTCAAATTTTACCCTATCGTCGCCGTTTCCGAGCCATAAAAAAACGATACTTGATTTGTCTTTAAATTTTTTGGCTATCTCGTACGCCAAACCCATATTTTTTTGATATTCAAATCTTGAAATAATGTTAACTACCTTTTTGCCTGACAGATCAAATTTTATCTTGGCATTATCGTCTTTTAAAAGAGCTTTTATGCCGTTATATACGACCTCGCTCTTGCTTTTTTTAAATAATTTAAGCTTTAAACAAACGCTATTTTCGCTATTTGAGACATTTATAAATTTATCGGTAAATAGTGCTAAAAATCGCTCTAAAAAAATATATGCATTTCTTTTCAAAAAACCGTATTCTCCGATATGAACGCCGTGTAAAGTGTGGACTATTTTTAGCCTTGGATTTAAAATTTTAAGTATCCGCGAATAGATGCCAGCACCCTTACCGTGAGAATGAATTATTTTTACATCTTTATCTTTTATGAATTTATTCAGTCCAAGGAGCTTTTTTACGCTAAATTTCCTATGCGGCAGAGCAAATATATCTTTAACCTTTTTTGACTCGTTCCACAGATCATAATAAGGCCTATCTTGCGGACAAGCAAGGTATATCTCTATCTCGCTGGATAAATTATTTATAAGCAGATCGACGTGTTTTGGCCCTCCTCCGTGATCAGCTCTAAGCGTAATAAATAAAATTTTCATTTTTCTTTCTTCGGTGGCAAACTGGCAAGCAACTCCTTAAGCCTGCCTAGCCACGTCATTTTTTCCAGATCAAGAGCTCGTCTCTCTTCTTTGTTTGAAATACAGCTTAAAAACTCCTCTTTATCTCCCGCAAAATGTACATAATTAGCCATATCCTTAATCTGCTCCCACTCTACGCTAACAACTTTTAATCCGCAAGCTAGATACTCATACATCTTTAGCGGATTTATACTATTTACTAAATCAGGATAATCTTTAACATTAAAAGGAATTATGCCCACCTGCGAATTATATAAAAACGCAGGAATTTTAGCGTATGGAATAGAGCCTAAAATATGCACGTTTTTTAGCTTCCTAAGCAAGGATAGATCTTTTTGCTCCGGACCTATTATAATAAAACTATAATTTGGCAAATTTTTAGCGCAATAATACACTAAATCCACATCAAACCAATCGTGTATTGCCCCTACGTAAATTACCCTAGGCTCAGAGATATCTTCAAGCTCCTGCGGCAAAGACCTATCGGCGGTCCTAAAAAAATCCAAATCGATACCATTCGGCAGATAGTGCATTTTAGATTTATCTTTTATTTGATCGTATTTTTCTTTTAAATTTTTCGCCGTATAAATGACTGCATTTACCTTATTCGCGATCTTTATCTCGGCGTCAAACTGTGTGTCCGAAACCGCGCCGAAGCCTTTTGAGTAATCAGCTATCCTTAAAATCGATTTTTTATAAGTTATGGTATCTAGCAAAAAACCAAACAATGGGCTATCGAACCACAATATATCAACTTCGCCAAAACCCCGCTTCTTTATAAAATTTAATAAATTTGGATACGTAAAATTTTGCCAATTATTTAAAACAAAATTTGACGATAAAAATGGTCTATTTTGAGGTGTAAAAAGAGAATGTGGAACATAATAAAAAATGCCCCCCGCACTTTCGCCTCCTTTGTTATAAATCCTTTCCCGCTCTTTTAATTCGCTACTATTTGCAAAAATTTTATGTATCGGCGAGATGGGATTTGAGATAAAAAACACCTCATACCCTAGCTTTTCAAACGCTCTGGCATAGTGATGACTGCCGACCTGAAACGGCGAAGTATAGTAATTCGCAACGGCCATTAAAACTTTTTTAGACATTTTTCATCAACTTCCCATACCCATTTGAATATAACCCAAATTTACTATAATAAAATTCCCTATTTGCCATATCGATAATCTCCAATTTGTCCCCTTTTATCTCAAATTTTCTAATAATTTTTACGCCTTTGTATTCTGCGGCAAGGCTTATAAAATTTTCTCCAAACTCCTCCACTTCGCACCTGCATTCTGCGAACATTCCAAATAGTCCTATCGCCCCTTTGCCCCAACTATTTTGCTCCAGATCTTCCACGATCGGCACGTTGTGAGCCTTGATGCTTCTAAATTCATTTCTTCTGCCGGGGAGCGGCGTATAAAGATAGGTGCCGGGATCTCTTGCTATATCCAGCCCGTCTATCCACAGCTCGTAGCCCAGCTTATCGTTGTGCGTATGTCCGCCGTGATCATTCTGTCCAAGCGGCGTAGCGCAGATAGCGAGGTAAAATTTATCAGATTTAAAGATAAAAATTCCGCTGTCCGGATAAAATATATTTTTGATCTCTTGCAAATTTGGAATTTTAAATTCTATGCTTTTTCGGTACGGCAGTTCGCCGAATTTCACGCCCGAGGCGGCCTGTCTTTTGTATGTTTTATCGCCTACTTGCAGCGTGCGTCCCGCAAGAGCTCTCGTAAAACTCCTCTCAAAGCGCATATCGTTTTTAAATATCTCATCGTCAAAAATCCCGCCCATGCAGCTAATTAGCGCGGAGTGATTTAAGATATTCTCGTCCCAAAACGGCTCGCTACCGCGCCCAAAACCGCTTAAATTTAGATATTTTCGCGCGGCTTGTTCGTTGCTCAAAAACTCGCCGTTTGGGCTAAATTTAAAAAACCTGCCGCTGTCGTTATCGCCGAATTGCGGCACTTCGCCGTTTGGCTTTGTAGTGTCCGCAGTAAACCTGCCGATTTTATACAGCCTGTCCACGAACCACTGCGGCAGCGCTATTTGACCGTTTAAAATTTTAAATTCCTGCTCATCCGGTGGCAAGAGTTTCGGCTTTTTGCGCCAAAGCTTTGCATCGTAATTTTTTAGCGATGAAATTTTTTCGCTTTTTAAACCCAGTATTAGAGCCGTAGCATACGCCATCAGCTCGCCGCTTAAGCGGTGATAACTCGTAGAGCCCTCAAAATTTCCGCCGTCTTCGTAAAATTCCTTTTTCATTTCGCTAATTATCTCTTGGAGGGCAAATGCCAGCCACGCGTCTATCTCGCCGCTGCCGTCCAAATACGCGCAAGCATACAGCAGACCCACGATATCGCTTAGATAGTGATTTGACGTAAGATGCGGCGAATATTCTAGATTATTTACGATATGAAGAGCGTGCTCGTAGACGCTATTTGAAAAGGCCTGCTTAAAATTTTGATCTAAAATTCCGCCCTCATCCATCTGGCAAAACATATCGTAAGCCGCCAGCATATTGGCGACCCTGATACCCACGTCCATCGTGCAGGTCCAATTTACGCCCATTCTAGGCGGATTATTACTGATAAAATCTAAAATTTGGTTTTTAAATTCTTTTAAATTTCGCTCTTTTAAGCTCGGATTCGCCATCGCAAAAATAGCAAGCTGCGGCAGGTGCTGCAACCTCGCAAGCTCCCACGGCACCTTTATATCGCTGCCGGGCTTATGGGCTATGCGCTGATCTTTGTACCATTTTTTTTCGCTCCATCGAAAGCCGCTTTTGAAATCCTTTTGCCAATCGATCGGCTCGTAGCCCTCTGGCACATTCGCGGGCGCCGCGACATTCATATCGTATTTGTAGCTCTCAAGCCCGAGCACCGCGCTATCATAGCTATTTTTTACCCAGCCGCTACCGAGCAGATCAAATTTATGCTCGATGTACATTTTAGATAGATATTTTGCGACATTAGGATCTATATTTGACAGGTCAAGTTTTTTTGTATTTATATAGCTATTTTTTATAATCGGAATATTAAAATTTATGTGAGTATTTTTATTTATAAAATCAATGCGACGTTTGATAAAGTTATTTAAAAAAACAGTTATTTTATTAAATAACTTTATCAAAACTATGCGAAATGGAGTAGAATATAGTCGCTTTAGATAATATAACATTATGCTTCCCCTATGCGCGGACAGCTTTTATATTCTTTAATTGCCCTAATAGCTAACCAGCTATAAAAAATCAGAGTTAATAAAAATAATAAAACTTCCGATATCATGTCAAGTATTTTAAAGATATAAATTATACTAGGAAAGAATAAAAATAACAAATAATAAAAATACCCTAAAAATAATTTTGGATATATTTTTTTGGAAACTATCATATATACAACGAATCTAAAAAATGAAATAACCGCTATACAATATATAAAGAAGTAAAAATCAAAATAATATGCACAAAACAAAAGAGAAGATACGCTTAGCGCTCCTACAAATATCTCCAAATAAGAAAAATAATGACTTTTCCCAGAAATCTGGATATTTAATTCAAGAATTCTCGAAATCAATGTGCAATATCCGCTGAATAAAAATATGAATAGGAAGTGCTGATACTCTATATATTTCTCTCCAGCAAATATATATACTACATAATATGAACCTAAAATAAAAATACACATCATAAATCCATATCCGTTAAAAATTATATTAAGCATCATCTTGTAGATTCCAATAAAATTCTTTTCCTTATACAATTTAAGGACTCTCTGAGAAAAAACTATATAAAGCGGATCAAACATAATATAAATAGTTGATGCTATTTTTTGATAAACCGAAAAAATTCCATTAAATTCTCTATTTAAAAAAACTTTATCAATGATAAATTGCGGGCTTAATGATGAT
>NZ_CALIBB010000241.1 GCF_938045595.1 uncultured Campylobacter sp. | reverse complement strand
AATTGGACGACGGAATTTTAAGGCTAAATTTTAATTGAAAGCGGATCTAAGAGCGAAGCTACAAAACGAGGATTTAAAAATAGAAGGCATGAACTAAAGCACAACCTTTAAAATTTTGCGGCTAGGCTACAAACCGTCGCGATATATTTTAAAATTTCTAGTGCGATAAGTTCCCTTCGGATAAAATTTATGCATGAAGCGGCTGAGGTAAAATTCCAAGACGCGAGCGATGTAAAATTGTCGAAAGCTAATCGCGGGCGGAATTTCGCCTTGGCAAAAGTGTAAAATTTTAACTAGCCCAAGTCGCCTTTTGTGCGAAATCTACGCGACGCTTAGGACTTCTACCTTACCGTCGAAAACCGCCATGCAGTGCTCATAGTGGCTAGTGCGGAGCCCATCCTTGCTTCTCGTGCTCCATTTATCCTCGGCGATGACCGGCGTGCCGTCCTTTTGGCAGATCATCGGCTCGATGCAAAAAACCATGCCGTTTTTGATTTTGGGGCCCGATTTTGGATTGTTGCCCTCTAGATAGTTTGGGATCTCAGGCTCTTCGTGCGGGTGCTTGCCGATGCCGTGACCGCAGAAGCCGTATAGCGGCACGAAGCCGCGCGCGCGAATAAATTTCTCGATCTCGAAGCTTAGCTCTTTGAAGTGCATTCCTACCCTGATCGTTTTGATGGCAAACTCCAGCGTATCCTTGCTGCATGCGATGAGCTCCTCGTCGGCTTTTGAAATTTTACCGACGGGCAGGGTGCGGGCGCTGTCGCCGAAATATCCGTTTAGCTTCGAGCCCAAATCGACGCCTAAGATATCGCCCTCTTGCAAGATCGTTTCGTCTGGGATGCCGTGGATAACGACTTCATTTAGCGAGAGGCAAGCGGCGTTTGGAAAGCCGTATAGCCCTTTAAAGGCAGGATACGCGCCCTTGGAGGTGATGAAATCGTCAATCTTTTTATCGACTTCGAGCAGGCTAAGACCCGGCTTTATAAATGAAGCCGCGTAATCAAGGGCCTGCGCGACGATCCTATTCGCTGCACGCAGCCCCTCTAAATCTTTTTTTGTTTTAAGCAAAATTGCCATTTTTATAGCCCGACCGCGCTTAGGGTCTGATATTTGTTCATATAGATCTGCGCTTCAATGCGCCTCATCGTATCAAGAGCGACGGAGACGACGATCAGCACGCTGGTACCGCCGAAATAAAACGGCACGCCCATAAATTTAACGAGCAGCCACGGGATGACGGTTACGAGGCCGAGATAGATCGAGCCCCAAAACGTAAGGCGGCTGGCAACTTCGTTTAAAAAGCTCGCCGTTCCCTCGCCCGGACGAATGCCCGGGATAAATCCGCCCTGCTTCTTTAAATTTTCGCTTATATCTTTTGAATTAAACGCGATCGATGCGTAAAAATACGCAAAAAACACGACCAAAACAAAAGTTAGGAAGTTAAAAAAGTAGTTGCTCGGGCTTAAGAAATCGTGGATCTTTTGGATGATCGGATTGGTGCTTGCCTGTAAAATAGTGGTCGGAAACATCAAAATCGCGCTTGCAAAAATAGGCGGAATGACGCCACTTAAATTTAGCTTGATCGGCACGTAATTCATAATGCGCTTATTTTGATTCGCCATCAATACCTTGCGCGAAAACGATACTGGAATTCTACGTTCACCTAGCTCCACATATAAAATCGCTCCGATAGTAGCCAGGATAATTAGCACGATCGCGATTAGCTTTAAAACGTTCATTTCGCCGGTATTTACTAAATTTACAGTACTTCCGATCGCTCTAGGGATGGCGCTTACGATACCTGCAAAGATAATAAGGCTGGTGCCGTTACCGACGCCGCGTTGCGTAATCTGCTCGCCGATCCACATCAAAAGCATGGTGCCTGCCAGCATCGAAATGCACGAGATAAAAACAAACTCGTTGGTATTCTCTGCCATTATCGCAGGCGCTCCGGTCTGTCCGTGAATGCCCTGCAAGCCGATGCTAACGCCGATGGATTGAACCATAGCGATTGCGATGGTGGCGTATCGAATGATCTGCATATATTTCTGCATACCGTCGCGCTCTTTTTTGAGCTTGCCTAAATTTGGGAAGGTCGCGGCGAGCAGCTCCATAATGATCGAAGCGGTAATATAAGGCATAATGCCTAGCGAGATAACGCTGAATCGCTCCGCCGCGTTACCGCTAAACATATTAAACATTCCAAAAGCGTTGTTGCTATTGTTTTGAAAAAATTGCTTTATAACCTCAACGTCCACTCCCGGAACCGGCACGTAAGCTAGCAACCTATAGGCAAAAAGAAAGCCCAAAGTAATGAGAATTTTGTTGCGTAGCGATTTATTCATTATTTTTGTCCGCTAAATTTTACATTCTCGTCTTTGATCTTGCTAGCGAGCGCTTTTGCGCCTACGCCGATCAGCTTGATCTTTTTAACGGAATTTGAAATTTTATGAACGGATTTGATGCTTTCGATCGTGATCTCGCTAAGATCTTTGATAGCTTCGATTTTATCGACATTGATCACGTAAGGTTTTTCAAATTTAGAAGTAAAACCTACCTTTGGAAGCCTTCGCTGAATCGGCTGCTGACCGCCCTCGAAGCCTCTTTTTTCATGAGAGCCGGTACGCGCGGTCTGACCCTTGCCGCCGCGACCCGCAGTTTTACCCAGACCGCTTCCTTGACCGCGACCCAAGCGCTTAGTAGCGTGAGTCGAGCCTGGGGCTTTTTTAAGATTTTCTAATCCCATCTTTTATCCTTGTTAGTATTTTAACATACTAAGAGCTTTCATTGTAGCTCTTACGACATTTGAGGAGTTGTTCGAACCTAGCGATTTAGTGAGGATATCTTTAACACCCGCAAGCTCTAAAACTGGGCGGACTGAACCGCCTGCGATAACGCCGGTACCTTCGCTCGCCGGCTTAAGTAAAATTTTGCTCGCATTGTATTTAACTTCGATATCGTGAGTGATAGTAGAGCCGTTTAAATTTACCTTGATAATATTTTTAAACGCATCGTCTACCGCTTTTTTAATCGCATCGGGAACCTCTTTGGATTTGCCGAAGCCAAAGCCTACCAAGCCGTTTCTATTGCCTACTACGATAAGAGCCGTAAACCTAAACCTTCTACCACCTTTAACGACCTTCGTAACCCTACCGATATTGACGATTACCTCTTCGAATTCTTCTCTATTATACTTTTCCACAATCATTCCTTTGGGTTATAGTTTGATGCCGTTTTGGCGTAGCGACTCGGCAAAGCTTGCGATTACGCCGTGATACAAATAGCCGTTGCGATCGAAAAGCGCCTCGGAGATACCTTTGTCCTTTAGCTTGGAAGCCAAATCTTTAGCTAGGCTAGCCGCGCCCTCTTTGTTCGCCTTTAAATTTAAAACCTTACCGCTGCTGGCGCACAAAGTAACGCTCGCTACATCGTCGATAGCCTGAGCGTAGACGGTTCTATTGGATTTGAAAATAGAAATTCTAGGGCAAGATGCGACGCCTGAAATTTTAGCGCGAATTCTTCTTTTTCTCTTGATTCGTAAAGAGATCTTTCTTTTTAATACGTTCTGTGTCATTTCCCAACCCTTATTTCTTAGCTGTTTTTCCGGCTTTGCGGATAATACGCTCTTCAAGATACTTAATACCCTTGCCTTTATATGGCTCAGGCGGTCTGAATCCTCTGATCTCGGCTGCTACTTGGCCTACTTGCTGCTTGTCGTCGCCTTTGATGGTTACGACGTTTTTATCTACGGAAATTTCGATTCCTTTTGGAGATTCAAAATTTATCGGATGCGAAAAGCCTAAATTTAGCTCAAGCACCTTGCCCTTCATCGCGGCTCTGTAGCCGACGCCGTTGATTTCAAGCTGCTTTGAAAAGCCCTCGGTAAGACCAAGGACGATATTGTTAGCTAAAGCGCGGTATGTTCCCCAATACGCCCTGCTCTGTCTATCCTCGCCCTTAGGTGAGAATTCTATCTTTCCGTCTTCGATTTTTACATCGACATGACCTTTTAAATCAAGCTCTTTTTCGTTATTCGATTTTTTAAATTTTAACGACGAGCCGTCGATTTTGACCTCTAAGCTGTTTGGAATAGAGATCGGTTTTTTACCAATTCTTGACATAATTTTCCTTTTTATTTGTCTAGGGTATGTCTACTTTTACGAATGGATACCACAATGCCATAAAAAGTAGAAACTTCTTACCAGATCGTGCAAAGCACTTCGCCGCCGACGCCCGCTTTGTGCGCGTCGATACCGCTCATAACGCCTTTGCTTGTGCTAACGACGACGGTTCCGTAGCCGTTTTTGAAGCGCTTGATCTCGTCTTTGCCTTGATATACGCGGCGACCCGGAGTCGAAATTCTTTTAACTTCGTTTATCACGCTCCTGCCCTTTTCGTCGTATTTAAGCACCACGTTGATGATCTTTTTATTGTTTTCCTCTACTACGTTGTAGCTCTCGATATAGCCCTTCTCGGCTAAAATTTTAAGCATAGCCTCAACGACGTTTGAGTGAAAAAGCTTAGTCGTATCTAGCCTTCGCATCGCAGCATTTCTGATGCGAGTTAATCCATCTGAAATAAGATCGTTAATCATCTCTTCTCCTTACCAGCTTGCTTTTTTTAGACCCGGGATCAAGCCCTCGTTTGCCATCTTGCGAAGGCAAACGCGACAAATTCCAAAATCCTTATAAACGGAGTGCGGACGACCGCAAATTTGACATCTGGTATATGCGCGAGTGCTAAATTTAGCGGGGCGTTTCGCCTTGGCTACCATTGATTTTTTTGCCATATCATTTTCCTTTTGCAAAAGGCATGCCGAATAGCTCTAGCAATTTAAATGCCTCTTTATCGTTATTTGTAGTCGTTACGACGGTTATATTCATACCGTGAGTTCTTAAAATTTGATCGTATTCGACCTCAGGGAACATCAGCTGCTCTTGCAAGCCGAAGTTGTAATTGCCGCGTCCATCAAAACCCGCTCTAGGTAGTCCTCGGAAATCCTTAACCCTAGGAAGCGCGATAGAGATCAGTTTGTCTAAAAAGGCAAACATCTGCTCTTTTCGTAACGTAACCATTATGCCTACCGGAAAACCTTCGCGCACTTTAAAGCCGGCAACCGATTTTTTTGCATTGACGATAAGCGCTTTTTGACCTGCGATCAGCGAGATAGTATCGGCCATATTTTGAAGCACTTTTTGATCTTTGCTCGATTCGCCCGTTCCTACGCTGATAACGATCTTTTCAAGCGCCGGGATAAGCATAGGATTTTTTATATCAAATTCTTTCTGCAAAGCAGCTCTGATGGAATTAGCGTATTTATCTTTTAGTCTGCTCATAATCAACCCTCTACCAACGCAACGTTTGAAATATCCATAGGCATCTCTTTGCTTGTAAAGCCGCCTTGCGGATTTTGCTCGGTTGGTTTGATAGCCTTTTTAGCCATTTTACAACCCTCGACGATAACTTGAGCTTTTTTAGGAAACACGGCCTTAACGGTGCCTGTTTTGCCCTTATCGTCACCTGCGATGATCTTTACTTGATCGCCCTTTTTAATCTTAAATTTTACTGCCATTATAAAACCTCCGGAGCCAGCGAAACGATCTTCATAAAACCGCCGTATCTGACCTCTCTACCGATAGGACCGAAAATACGAGTGCCGATCGGCTCTTTTTTTGAATCCAAAATAACGGCTGCGTTCTCATCAAATCTAATTAGCGAGCCGTTGCCTCTGTGCAACTCTTTAGTCGTACGAACGACTACGGCTTTTACTACTTGACCGCGCTTAATCTTGCCGTTAGGGAGCGCTTTTTTTACAGAGCAAACGATAATATCGCCGATTGTGGCGTATCTTCTTTTGCTGCCGCCCAAAACTTTAATACACATAAGTTCTTTTGCGCCGCTATTATCAGCTACCGCAAGTCTGGTAAAACTCTGTATCATTATTCAACTCCTGTTTTCAAAACCGCTTTTAAGCGAAACGATTTTCTAGCGCTTAGCGGTCTGCACTCGATCGCAGATATGGTATCGCCGATCTTTACGACGTTGTTCTCATCGTGGATCAGATATTTTTTAAATCTTTTTACGATCTTTCTATATCTAGGGTGCATAACCCTTCGCTCTACCAAAACGGTAGCTGTTTTATCGCCCGCCTTCTTTACGACTACGCCTTGAATTTCTCTTTTAAATGCCATAACCTATCCTTATTTCGCTTTAATAGCGGTGTTGATTCTAGCGATATCTTTTTTGATAGCGCGAATCTCGTTAGGATTGCTTAGCTGCATAGTTTTTAGCTTTTGTCTAGCCGTAAATAAAAGCAACTTACTTTGTTTCAACATAGAATTTAGCTCAGCCAAATCTTTATCTTTCAAATCAGTATATTTCATTTTCGCTTTCCCTACTTACGATTTTCGTTTTAAAAGGTAGTTTATGAATCGAAAGCATAAGCGCCTCTTTAGCAACCTCTTCGCTAACGCCGGTCATCTCGAAAATGATCCTGCCCGGTTTTATATTCATTACCCACTCTTCTACGCCGCTCTTACCCTTACCCATACGAGTTTGTAGAGGTTTTTTGGTAAGCGGCTTGTCTGGGAATACCTTAATCCAAATTTTAGCTTGACGATTCACGAAGCGCGTCATCGCGACACGAGCCGCTTCGATCTGGCGAGAATTTACCCTACCCGCCTCTACCGCTTTGATACCGAAATCGCCGAACGTCAAGGAATTTCCTCTCGTCGCATAGCCGCGATTGCGACCTTTCATCATCTTGCGGTATTTTGTTCTTTTTGGCATCAACATAACTATTTACCTCTTCTTGGTCTGCGTGTTTTTTTAGGCGCATCATCGGTCTTTTCAGCCTGGATGCCTTTTTGTAAAATTTCACCCTTAAAGATCCAAACCTTAATGCCGATATTACCGTAGGTCGTATGCGCTTCGGCAAAGCCGTAATCGATCCTAGCCCTTAGAGTATGAAGCGGAACGCGTCCCTCCAAATACCATTCGGTTCTAGCCATCTCCGCACCGCCCAAGCGACCTGCTACGCAAATTTTAATACCTTTTGCGCCTGCTTTTTGAGCGCCCTGGATGACCTTTTTCATAGCGCGACGGAATGCAACGCGACGCTCTAGCTGCATAGCTACGTTTTCCGCAGCCAAAAGTGCGTTCGAGCCTACTTTGCGCTCCTCTTTGATATTAATGGCTATGTCTTTATTGACTAGCTTAACGACTTCGCTTCTTAAATTTTCAACCTCGCCGCCTTTTTTGCCGATGATGATACCCGGTCTTGCGGCTACGATCGTTACGCGAATTTTCTTAGCCGTTCTTTCGATAAGAATTTGGCTAATTCCCGCATAGTAAAGCTTAGCTTTTAAAAATTTACGGATCTTGTAATCCTCACCGATACTCTCGGAAAGCGTTGCTTTAGAAGGAAACCATCTAGACTCCCAATTTCGATTAATTCCTAATCTTAAACCGATCGGATTTACTTTCTGTCCCATTTACGCTTCCTTCTTACTTGGTTTTGCTACTTCGACGATGATGTGCGAAGTAGGCTTTCGGATACGGCTAGCCGTACCTCTGGCGCGCGGACGAAATCTCTTAAGTACTGGACCCGCATCCACTCGGCAGCTGGTAACTACGACCTCTTCAGGCTCAAAGCCGCCGTTTGCGACCGCGCTTGAAATCGCCGTAGCGATATATTTCGCGCCGCGATTAGGCGTAAATTCCAAAGTAGCAAGGGCAAATTCCGCATTCATGCCTTGAATTTGTTTTGCGATAAGTCTTGCTCTTGTCGGCGAAAGGCGAACAAATTTAATAGTTGATTTACTCATATTCTATCCTTACTTGCCGATCTTTTTCTGCACGGAGCCTTTGTGGCCCTTGAAAGTGCGCGTAGGAGCGAACTCGCCTAATTTATAACCGATATGATGCTCGGTGACGTAAACCGGGATAAAATTCTTTCCGTTATGAACGTTAAACGTAAGTCCGATCATCTCAGGCACGATCGTGCTTCGTCTCGACCAAGTCTTGATCGGTTTGTTATCGCCGGCTTTCTTTGCCGCAACGACTTTTTTCATTACGTGATCATCTACGAAAGGACCTTTTTTTAGCGATCTAGCCATTTTTATTTTCCTTTCCTTCTTGAAATTATAAGCTTATCGCTCGCTTTTTTATGGCGAGTTTTATAGCCCTTCGTCGGCTTACCCCACGGAGTTACCGGATGGCGACCGGAGTTTTTCTTACCCTCTCCACCGCCGTGCGGGTGATCGACCGGGTTCATCGCAGAACCTCTGGTTTGAGGACGGATACCTCTGTGGCGATTACGTCCGGCTTTGCCGATGACGACGTTTGCCCACTCTTCGTTACCCACTACGCCGATACTGGCCATGCACTCTGCGAGCACTCTTCTCATCTCACCGCTAGGCAGGCGTAAAATGACATATTTTTCCTCTTTACCCATAAGCTGAGCATAGCCTCCGGCGCTACGTGCCATTTGAGCACCTTTGCCAGGTTTTAACTCGATATTGTGCAGGATGGTTCCCACAGGGATATTTTTCATCTTCATCGCGTTGCCGGGTTTAATATCTAATCCACCCTCGGCGGCGGCTACTACGTCGCCCACATTAAGATCGTTAGGCTTGATAATGTAACGCTTCTCGCCGTCTGCGTATGAGATCAATGCGATACGGCAGTTGCGATTCGGATCGTATTCGATCGCCTCGACCTTGCCAGGAATGCCGAATTTATTTCGCTTAAAATCGATAATTCTATAAAGTTTAGCGGCTCCGGCTTGTTTATGGCGGCTGGTAATGTGACCGTTATTGTTCCTTCCGGCTGCGGCAGGAATTTTAACAAGCAAGCCTCTAACGCTAGCTTTTGCAGTGATATCCTCGCTGCTAAGCCCGGTCATAAATCTTCTACTTGGAGTATACGGTTTATAAGTTTTAATCGCCATTTTACGCCTCCACGCTTTCTAGGCTTGCGCCCTCAGGTAGTTTGACGTAGAATTTCTTCATATCATTTCTAGCGCCCATTTTACCTCTAAATCTTTTTACTTTGCCGTCCTGTCTTAAAGAATTTATCTTTAGCGGAGTGATCCCGAAATAGTTCTTCAAAACGCTCTTTAGTCCGTTTTTCGTAACCGACGGGCTAGTTTGGATAACGACCACGCCGTTTTCTTGAAGACCGAGAGACTTTTCCGTATAAAGGATCGTTTTGATATCTGTTATATCTGCCATTTTAGTCCTCTTTCACTATTGATTCAAATGCCGCTTTTTCGAATACGACCGAGCCGTAAACTGCGATTAGGTAAGCATTGACCTCGCTTGCATCGATGACATAGCAATTCTTAAGATTTCTATAGGCCAAAAGAGTTTGCGCGTCCAGCTCGTTTTTAACGATTAGCGCATCTCTAACGCCTAGTTTCTTAATAAAATTTGCCGCGTCTTTAGTTTTGCCGCTTTTTAGCTCCAAATCATCGAAGATAAAAATTTTACCCTCGTTTGCTTTCTCATTGATAGCAAATTCCAGCGCAAGGCGTTTTTGCTTTTTATTGACCTTCTGCTCGTAATTTCGCTCGTTAGTCGGACCGAATGCGACCGCGCCGCCTACCCAGACATTGGTTCTAGTTGAGCCCGCGCGTGCGCCGCCGCGACCCTTTTGTCGCCACGGTTTTTTACCGCCGCCGCTAACCTCGGCGCGAGTTTTAGCGTTAGCCGTATTTGCGCGAAGCGAAGCAAGGTAAGATTTGACGTACAAATATAGATTGTGCGAATTGACTTCCGAAAATTTCGCAGGAATTTCAATTTCGCTTGCTTTTTCCAGTTTTTCGTTAAGCACGCTTACTTTACTCATTTTACTATCCTTATTCTGCCCATTGCGCCGTTAAATCCAGGAACCGAGCCTTTAAGCACTAAAATTTTATTCTCGGTATCAAAGCTTACGACTTCATTTTTGGCAGTAATTTTTTCGTTTCCAGTGTGTCCCGCCATCCTCATACCAGGCTGAACGCGACCCGGCCACTCGCAGTTGCCGATCGAGCCCGGTCTTCGGTGAAAGCGGCTGCCGTGTGCTGCAGGACCACCTGCAAAGCCATGGCGCTTAATAACTCCCTGATAGCCTTTGCCCTTGGATTTAAAACTTACTTTAACGATCTTAGCTTGGCTCAAAACATCTAAATTTTGATCGCCAAGCTCGGCATTTTCTAAGCTTAGAGTCGCAAATTTATTAAATTCCTTGCTTAGACTATATTTCTTTTGAATGCCGGCTATAGCTTTATTATACGCTTTTCCCTCTGCGTATGCTACGATAGCTTTTTTCTCATCGCAAACTTCGCAAATTTTGGTATTGATAAGTCGTAAAAGCGTCACGGGCGTGCTGCTCGTGTCGATCGTCCTACTCATACCTATTTTTTCTACAATATATTCCATTGTTTTACCCCTTATTTGCCCATCGCGTGAACTTCGACGTTGACTTCCGGAGCCAAATCAAGCTTAGTTAGCGAATCAACCGTATCTGGCGTAGCCGCTACGATGTCTAGCATACGAGCGTGAATTTTCATCTCAAACTGCTCTCTGGAGTCTTTATTTACGTGCGGAGATCTTAAAACGGTGTAGCGTTTAATCTTCGTAGGCATCGGCACGGGACCTCTGACGTCCGCACCTGTTCTTTTTACGGCTTCAACGATAGCCGAAACTGTGCGATCTAAAACTCGATGGTCATAAGCCTTGAGTTTTAACCTAATTTTTTGCATCACTTTTCCTTAATAAAGAACTTGTCGCAACGCGCGACCCTTTGTTTCAAACAAAAGACGCACATTATATAAAAGCGCTCCGGCTTTGTCAAGAAAATAGCCAAATTTTATGGAAATATTTCCTTTTAATAAGGAAAAATATATAGAATTTCGAAAATTTTTAGGGTGCTGGAAATTTTCAATACAAAAATTTTGGATAAATTTAAAATAGATATAAAAATTTCATAGAATTTTTCAGATTTATTTCCTTTTAATAAGGAAAATTTTAAAATACTCACCATGAATGATCTGAAATTTTTTTACGAAAATCCGCCGGAATTTACGGCTTTTATCCCGCGCAAAAGAGGTATCAGCTCTGCCAAAACCATAATCTACGGAGTGCTAAATTCCGGCAAAAGCGCCGTGCTGAAAAATGAAATTTCAGAACTTAAAAAAGATGAAATTTTGTATCTAAATTTAGCCGATCTACGCCTTGAAGAGGCGGTAGCGAATGATGCAATTTTTGCAGCTAGAAATAGCGCAGGCGATACAAAGATTGGCGAAGCAAATGAATATGAAATAAGTAGAGAAGCTACGCTAGACGTGGATATGCCCAGCGTAGATGAATTTTACCGCACCGCCGTAAAAAATACAGATATAAAAAACGCAAGCGCAGGCAGCTCAAACAATGCAAAAAATGCGGGGTCCGACGGCGCAAAAAACAGGAGTGAAAATTTTTTCCGCGAGATCAAAGAATTTTTAGCTGCCAACGAGCAAATTTCATCGCTTTTTTTGGATAATTTTAGTAGCGCCGATTTTGAAATTTCATCGCTTCAAAGCTTCGCCGAGGGGCTAAATTTAAAGCGCTTTATAATTTCTACTCGCGATAAAGAGTTAGTTTTGCCAGGCTTTGAGCGGCTTGAGCTTTTGCCGCTTTCATTTGAAGAATTTATCGCCTTCGACAAGCGCCACAACGAGATAAACTCGATGATTTCGGCGTTTTTAGCCCAAGGCGGCGGCGCAAAAAACCCCTTCATAACCCCCGCCGAAATTTTAGAATTCGAGCAGAGGCTGCTTGCGGCAAACTTTAGCCGCACAGAAATTTTAATCCTCAAAGAGTGCCTAAGCTTCGTCCACACCGCGTTTAGCGTAAATAAAATTTACACCGCGCTAAAGCCGCGCATCAAGATCTCCAAAGACGCCGTATACGGCACTATCGCCAAACTTGAGCAGGAAAATTTCATCAGATTTTTAAGCAAAGCTGGCGAGCCCGCGCGCGCAAAAAAACTATATTTTTCGCATTTTAATATGCGCGAAATTTTAACAAGCAAAAAGGACTTCTCGAAAAAATTTGCCAACGTCCTTTTCTGCGAGCTTTTGGGGCTAAATACGCCGATTTTTTACACAAAAGAGTTGGATTTTTACCTGCCTGCTCTAAAGATGGGGGTTCTCGTCATCCCATTCAGCGACGCGGACATTATCTTTTTAAAATTCCGTAAAATTTTAAGCATGCTCAAAAGGCTCGGCATCACGAGCTTAAAAGCTATTTCTAT
>NZ_CALIBB010000240.1 GCF_938045595.1 uncultured Campylobacter sp. | reverse complement strand
CATGCGCGCCGCGTAGATGTATAGTCGTAGACGCGGTATTTCTCATCGTCCGCCTCCGCCCATTTTGCCTCGATAAAGCGAATAATTTCCGCCTTTGTAATCTAGGATTTTTTAAGCAGTTATCTATCTAAGAAAACGCCGATCTCTTCCATTATTTTTTACGCGTTTATTCCTACTCCTTTATAAATTTTTGCTGATCTGCCTTACGGTCTGAAAATGATCGCCGAATCTTTTTCTATCTTTTTAAAATTTTATCCATATTGACGCCATTTTGATCTAAAATTTTACCTTGCTCGTTTCTTTGTTTGAGCTGTCCGCACGCCGCACTGATATCTAGCCCTTTGCTCTGCCGGATCGTGCAAGTAATGCCGTGCGCGCAGAGATAGTCTTGGAATTTCACCATATTTTCGGGGCTTGGTCTGCCAAAGCTCGAGCCTTCGTGCGGATTAAAATAGATCAGATTTACTTTTGCGCGGATGCCGTGCAGAAGCTTCACTAACGTTTTGGCATCGCTTGGGCGATCGTTTACGCCATCGATCATTAGGTATTCAAACATCACGCGCTTTCGCAGATCGATTGGGAACTCGCGCACCGCCTGCATGATCGATGCGATATTGTAGGCGCGATTTATCGGCATTAGTTTTTCACGCAGTTCGTCATCCACTGCATGCAGTGAGATCGCGAGCAGCACGCCAAGATCCATTTCGCCAAGCTTTTTTATCTGCGTAGAAAGTCCGCTCGTACTTATCGTTTGGCGACGCGGCGCTATTGCGAGTCCGTCGTTTTCTTTTAAAATTTGCACGGCTTTGGCAACGTTGTCTAGGTTATTAAGCGGTTCGCCCATCCCCATATATACGACATTGACGCGGCGCTCGTACGGGATCGCGTTCATTTTCTTGATGAGCCAAATTTGAGCCACGATTTCGCCTGGAGTTAAATTTCGTACGAAGCCGCCTTTTGCTGTCAGGCAAAAGCTGCAGCCAATTTTGCAACCCACTTGCGAACTTACACAGATTGAGTAGCGCGCGTGTCTTATGATTTTTTCGTTTTCATCTCGCAGCTCATCCTTCATCGGTAGCAGGACACTTTCTATCGTCTTGCCGTCTTTGAGAGTGAAAAGGTATTTGATACTGCCATCGCTACTTGTTTCGGATCTGATACATTTAAGCGGGTCTAAATAAAAATTTTGAGCTAAACCTTGACGGATCTCTTTTGGTAGATTTAGCATTTGTGTGAAGTCATCCACATTCTTTTTGTAAATCCATTCGTAAATTTGTTTGGCTCTAAATTTTGGTTCGACGAAATTTTCAAGCTCTTTCATCGTAAAATCAAAGATATTTTTCAAATTAATGCCTTGGTTTTTAGATATTTAGTTAAATTTTCTTTTGCGGCGGCGTGGTTTTTTAAAAAATCTGCGTGAGCGTTTGAATCACAAAAATTCGTCGCACAAAAAATTCCGTAAGCGGGGATTTGAAATTTTTGTGCTACCTTGAGAACCGCAAAAAATTCCATATTTTCTAAAAAATAACCTCGCTCAAAGAATTTTAACGCAGATTTTTTATCGGTCGTGATAAAATTTGAGCTATTAGTTATTGTTTCATATGAAACATTGGTAGAATTCCTAGCTGCAATTTCATAGCTAATCGGAGAGTATGAAAGCTCATAAAGCGCCGATATCTCGCAGTTTACAGCCGATCTGCTTTCATAAATTTTTAGAATTTTACCTTCTTTATATAGCCCTGCAGAACCCACGAAAATGATTTCGCTCGGCAAGCTTTGCCTATTTTCGCATAAAAATTTAGTCAAATTTATACTCATATCCATTAGCCCTACGCCCATAGGCAGGGCAAAATCAAAAATTTCATTTCGTCCGGCAGAGATTATCATTTACGCATTCACGCTTTCATTATTTTTCACTAATCATAGCAAAATGACGATAAATTTAAGGCTAAATTTTGAAATTCTTTCGTCGTAAAGTATCGGGTGAAATTAAAATCAATTTAAGCAAATATCTATGAGAGCTGTACTCTTACCTTTCATAATGGTAGCAGTGCAGGTGGCGGGTAGAAGATGTAAAAGTATCATAAAAAAGCTTATGATTTAGCTAAAACGAATAAATTTTATCTAAGCAAAAACGATGCTTGCAAAAAACTTGCAAGATAACGAAGGGCCGAAATAAAATTAATTGTTTAGCCGCTTTGACAGCTAAGTTTCAACCCTGCGGTATAAACCTGACTAAATTTACAGTCTCACTTCAATATTTTGTTCTCGCAAATACGCTTTTAGTGCCTTGATTTCGATTTCTCTGAAGTGAAAAATCGATGCCGCCAGGCATGCGTCCGCGCCCGCTAAAAATACGTCTTTGAAGTGCTCTATTTTACCCGCACCGCCGCTTGCGATCACAGGGATATCAAGCGCGCTAAAAATCCGCGTCAAATTTAGCTCAAAGCCGTTTTTAACGCCGTCGCAGTCCATCGACGTGAGCAAAATTTCGCCCGCACCGCGCTCCTGCGCCTCTTTCGCCCAAGCAAGCGCATCCCTGCCGGTATCCAGCCTACCGCCGTTTATAAACACACTATAGCCGCAAGGCTCGCCGTTCCCAGTTAAAATTTCATCCTGCGAGCTGCGTGAAGTCTCTCCAAAATTTTGTGCTTCATTGCGTAAATTTACGTTCAAATTCCTCGCCGCGACATATAAATTACCGCGCGAAATTTCACTAGAATTTCGTTTTGCGTCGATCGCGATCACGACGCACTGCGAGCCAAATTTATTTGCCGCTTCGTCTATCAAATTTGGATTTTTTATCGCGGCTGAGTTGAGGCTGATTTTATCGCAGCCGACGTTTAACAGACGCGAGATATCGTCGATCGTACGGATACCGCCGCCTACTGTTAGCGGGATAAAAAGCTCGCGCGCGACCCGTTCCACGACATCCACGATCGTATCGCGCCCCAGATGCGACGCCGTGATGTCAAGGAAGCACAGCTCGTCCGCGCCCTCCTCGTTGTAGCGTTTGGCGACCTGCACCGGATCGCCCGCATCCACGAGACCTACGAAATTTACGCCCTTTACCACGCGTCCATCTTTGACGTCTAGGCACGAGATTATGCGTTTTGCAAATCTATTCAAAGCAGCCCTTTAGAATAAAATTTTTTATGATTTTAGCCAAATTTTACTTAACATAATGACTTTATAAGTAAAATTTGGCTAGACTCTCGCGATGATTAGGGCGAAAAAAGAGTTCGGGCAAAATTTTTTAAAAGACGAAGCCGTTTTAAGCAAGATCATCCAAGCGATTCCCGATGGTGCACAAAATGTCGTTGAAATCGGGGCTGGCTTAGGTGATTTAACTCGCAAGCTTTTGGAATTTTACAGATTAAAAAGTTTCGAGATAGATGAAGATTTATATCAAATTTTAAGCGCTAAATTTGCGCAGCAGATCGCTAGCGGCGAGCTTGAGCTCGTTTTGGGCGATGCTTTGCGGATTTGGCAGCAGCGGGGTCTTGGCTGCGGCGAATATTTTTTAGTCGCAAATTTGCCCTACTACGTCGCTACAAAGATGATTTTGCAGGCGATCGACGATGAGTTGTGCAGCGGATTTTTGGTGATGATCCAAAAGGAGGTCGCTTTAAAATTCTGCGCTAGAGCCGGGCAGAGCGATTTTAGCGCTCTTTCGATCCTGGCGGATCTTGCGGGCGGTTGCGAGCTTCTATTCGACGTTGAGCCTGGCTGCTTCGAGCCTGCGCCGAAGGTAACTTCGTCGGTGATCAGGCTCGTAAAAGACAAAAATTTTAAGCCAGGTGTTGAGATAAACACAGATAGCCTTGGCGTGAAAAGTTGCGCTCGTTTCCAAACTCTCGATGAATACGAGAAATTTAAAAGCTTTTTGCGCGTATCTTTCAGCGCGCCGCGAAAGACGCTTATTAAAAATTTAAGCGCAAAATTTGATAGAGGCTTAGCCGAAGAGATCTTTTTAAATTTGCAAATTCCGCCCACAGTTCGGGCGCACGAGTTAAATTCCACCCTTTTTTTAGAAATTTTTAAAAATTTAAAGGCAAAAGATGGAAGAAAACAGAAATGAAAACGGCGTCGAACGACTCAAAAAAAGCAATCGCTATAAAAAACGCAAGGAAAATCTAAAAAAATCTATCGCGAGCGAAGGCTCTGCGGGCGATGTGGAATTCGGCGGCGAGCACGAAAACGGCTCTCGCAAAAATAAAGGCGCGAAAAACGGGCAAAATTCCGCTCGTTCAAAGGGTCCAAAAAACGGCTCTCGCAACGGATCAAATTCTGCGAGCGGTTCGTCAAACGGCGGTTCAAACGGCGCGCATTCAAACGGCGCGGGCGGTTCAAATTTAAACCGCGACGGCCGTGCAAAGCCAAGCGGCAATAACGCAAAAGGCGCAAATTCTAACGCCTCAGACGATACAAACTCTTTGGACTCGCAGAAAAAGAAAAAGCACAAAAAGCGCTCAAATATGCCAAAAAGTCTTACTGGCAACGAGCCGTGGCAAAAGGCGATGGATGATGCGATCGCGCAAAATAAGCTTATCCACGAGGAGCGCCTGCATCCGCTTAAAAACGCGAATCGCAGCGATGATACGATACGCATCACGCCGCTTGGCGGGCTGGGTGAGATCGGCGCGAATATGACCGTGTTTGAGACCAACACGAGCGCGATCATCGTAGACGTGGGCATGAGCTTTCCGGAGGAGAGCATGCTTGGGGTCGATATTTTGATCCCCGATTTTGATTATGTCCGCAAGATAAAAAATAAGATCAAAGGCATCCTCATCACCCATGCGCACGAGGATCATATCGGCGCGATGCCATATTTTTTCAAAGAATTTCAATTCCCGATCTACGCTACGCCACTTCCTCTGGGGATGATAAGCAATAAATTTGAAGAGCATGGCCTTAAGGCCGAGCGCAGCTACTTCCGCCCCGTGCAGAAGCGCCAGCTTTATCAGATCGGCGATTTTGAAGTCGAGTTCATTCATATAACGCACTCGATTATCGATGCGAGCGCGCTTGCGATCACGACGAAGGCAGGCACGATCATCCATACGGGCGATTTTAAGATCGATC